>JBBKXQ010000079.1:0-21848 GCA_037969565.1 Acidimicrobiales bacterium
GAGCAGTAGCCGTCTCGAGAGCAGCTGCTCAGCTCGAGGGCAGTACTCAGCTCGAGAGCAGTAGCCGTCTCGAGAGCAGCTGTTCAGCTCCAGGGCGTCGAGCTGGGGGAGTAGCCAGCTCGAGGGGATCCAGGCCAGGCCATCCACGCCGGAGCACCCAGGCCAGACCCCAAAACGCGACTCGGGGCCGCCGTGGCGACCCCGAGCAATTTCTCTTCTGAGATTCTGTCCTGCCGAATCCTGTTTCAGAACGCAGCATTCAAGAACAGGACCGAATCCGAATCAGCCAGCGATGATTCCCTGGTCGACCAAGTACTGGCGTGCGACAACGTCGTAGGTCTTGCCGTCGACGTCGACCTCGGCGTTGAGAGCCGCCATCGTCGTCTCATCGAGAGGCTCGAGGATGGCGTTCATGATGCTGTCGAGGGCATCGGCGTTGGCCGAGAACACATCGTTCTTCCAGCTGTATGCCGCGTTGTAGAGGATGAACGTGCCGGAATCTTCAACCAGCGAGAGGTTGAGTGCGGCGATGCGACCGTCGGTGGTGAAGACCTCACCGAAGTCGCAGCCTCCGCTGGCGGTCTCGGTGTAGATGACACCCGTCTCGAGAATCTGGACCTGCGCGGCAGGAACCTGGAAGCCGGTATCGGCCTCGAAGAGAACCAGACCATCAGGACGGTCGGGGAACTCGGTTTCGAGACAGAGGATGGTGTCGGGATTGGCTGCCATGTAGTCAGCCATGCCCTGCATGTCGAAGCCGCCGCCATTGGCCTCGGCGAGATCGCCATTGGCCACGAACCCGTAGGTGTCGTTGAAGGGGGAGAACTGCGACCAGTAGATGCCGTTCTTCTCCAAATCGGCCTCGGTCACGTTCTTCGAGAGTTCGGCTGAGTCGAACGACGGGTCGGATTCGCCCAGGTGGACGGTCCAGCCGGTGCCGTTGTAGTCGGGATAGACGTCGATGTCACCGGAGAGGAGGGCCTCTCGGTTCACCGATGTACCACCGAGGTTGGTCTTGTCATCGACGGAGGCACCGGCGTCTGCGAGAGCGATGGCCAGCATCTTGCCCAGGAGGATGTTTTCGGTGAAGTCCTTCGAGCCGACGGTGTAGGACTGGCCGGCGAGGGCCTGGTCGGATTCGCCATCATCGCCGGACGAGGCGTCGGTGGACTCCCCGTCGCTACCGCAAGCGGCAGCAACCATCGCGATGCTGAGCAGGAGCGAGAGTAGTCGCCACCGTTTGTTGATTTTCATGGATTCCCCTTTTAGAGATATCGACCATTCCTGATGTGCTCGACTGGTTGTCGAATCACCGTTTCGGACCGCGGTGCGGTTCACGACTCAGAACGGAATCGTCATCTTGAGTGCACTCATCTGGCGCAGCCAAAGACTTTAGCAGATTCCGGAGCTGTCTGGTCCTTGCCCTTTGATCGCTGACGCGGTGCCGCATTGGCGAACTCCGTGCTTGGTCGGTCGAGCGCCGCACGATTACGGTCTCCACGATCGTCGAACGGAGATCAGAATGAGCAACGTGGGCACACGAGCCATGACTACGAGTGGGGCAGTCGAAGGCAGAGAACGGAGTGGAGCGTTGCTCTTCGCTGGTGTCCCTTACGCCGCTCCACCCGTGGGCGTCGGTCGCTTCGCGGCGCCGGCTCCGATGCCGCCTTGGCCGGGGGTTCGACCGGCGCAGCGGTTTGGGCCCGCCGCCCCGCAACCCGGCGGAGATGCAGAGAGTCTGATGGGAGGCGGTCCGAAATCACTCGACGAAGACTGTCTCACGTTGAACATTTGCACGCCCGCTTGCGACGACGGCGCCCGACCGGTGATGGTGTGGATTCATGGCGGCGCGTTCCGCACGGGTACCGGTGCCATTCCGTGGTACGACGGCAATTCCTTCGCCGTGAACCACGACGTGGTCACGGTGTCGATCAATTATCGGTTGGGGGCGCTCGGCTTCCTGCACCTCGAGGGCTTCCCGGGGTCGGGGCTGAATGGGGTCAAAGACCAGGTGGCAGCCCTCGAGTGGGTTCGAGACAACATCGCGGCTTTCGGCGGCGATCCCACGAAAGTCACGGTTGCCGGCGAATCGGCCGGGGCGATGTCGGTCGGCACCTTGCTCGGCTATCCCGCAGCAGCCGGATTGTTCCGAGCGGCAATTCCCCAGAGCGGCGCTGCCCATCACGTGTTCACCACCGATCAGGCTGCGAAGGTCACCGACATCTTCTTGTCCGAGCTGGCCGCTGATCCCCACGAGGCATCTTGGCAGCAGATCATCGAGGCCCAGGTACGCACCGAGGCGGCGGTGGCCGCTGATCCTGCGTTCGGTGAGCTGGGAATGGCCTTCATGCCAGTCGTGGACGGTGTCGAGCTCGGGGTTCCGCCCCTCGAGGCGATCGCCGGAGGATCGTCGGCCGACATCTCGTTGTTGATCGGCACTAACCTCGACGAGTGCACGCTCTGGGGGGCGGGCCAGGATGACGAGGACCGGTTGATTCGCAAGCTCGACGCCATGCTGGGCGACGGTGCGAAGGCGGCAGAGGTGTATCGCCGACGGCTCGGCCCAGACGCCGCGCCCTCGGATGTGTTGATTGCGTCGAGAACCGACCAGATCTTCCGGGCGCCCGCAAACCGATTGGCCGAAGCCCACCGAGGCGAGACGTGGAGCTACCTCTTCGCCTGGGCGTCGCGGCTGCCAGGGGTGGGGGCCACCCACGCACTCGAGATCCCTTTTACCTTCAACACGCTCGACCGAGCAGGCGTGTCGATGTTCCTCGGCGAGGGCGACATGCCGACGACATTGGCGGCTCGAATGCACCTGGCTTGGGCCGACTTCATTCGACACGGCAACCCCGGATGGGAACGGTACGACTCGGAAGGAAGCCGAGCCACGATGCGATTCGCTGACGAGTCGGGGGTCGAACACGATCCGCTCGCCGATGAGCGACGGCTCTGGGCCGACCGCTGTTGAGTCTCGGCTGGTCGGGGTGACGGTGCACTGGTGCGCGGCGGTCACCCCGATCGACTGGACACAACCCCATCGACTGGGCACAAACCCATCGACTGGCAAAACTCATCGACCGGGAAAGTGGTATCGGTCAACCACGTCCGGGTGCGAGGCCGAACAGCTTCCGGGCGTTGTCGCCGATGAAGGCGGCCTGATCCTCAGCCGGAAACGAATCGACGAGGTCGTTCAGATCGTGCACATATTCGGGTGTGTGGTCGGCGTGTGGAAAATCTGAGGCCCACAGGAATCGGTCGGCTCCGAATCGTTGCGCCAGCGAGGGAATGGTGCGCTCGTCGGGGTCGCAGCTGATCCAGATCCGGTCCCGGAAGTAATCGCTCGGCTTGTGTTCGAGAGGCACCCGAGTGCCGGTGAAGGTATGGCCGTAGACGGCGTCCATCCGGTCGAGCCAGTAGCCGATCCAGCCGCCACCAGACTCGAGCACCAGGACCTTGAGTTTGGGGAATCGGTCGAAGACGCCGTAGTCGAACAGGGTGGTGAATTGGTGGCGTACGCCATCCGATGCCTGTAGCGAAGCCAGAAGACGCAACTGTTTGACATTCTCCCAGCTCCCCATTCGTTCGCCTTTGGTCCATTGCGGCTCGAACGTGGGGTGGATGGCGAAGGGGATGTCGAGGTCTTGGGCGGCGGCGAAAACCGGGTCGTGGTCGGGATGGCCGAGCGGTTTTGCGTCGTGGGTGAAGGGGCACACGTAGGCCCCCTTGGCCCCAGCAGCCACGGCTCGTTCCATTTCCGCAGCTGCTGCGATCGGATCGCTGAGTGAGATGTGGGCGGTGGGGACGAGGCGGGGAGTGTCGGCACAGAACTCGGTGATCCAACGGTTGTAGGCCCGGGTGTAGGCCTGGGAGAGCGCAGGGTCTTTCAACTCGGCTTCCCAGAGCAGACCGACGGTGGTGTAGAGGATGGCAACGTCGATGTTCTCTGCGTCGAGCACGTCGAGACGTTCGGTGGCGTGCATCGTGCCGTACGGAGCCTCGCCCAGGTAGGTGCGCTCGGGGTCTTTCTGGAGGGCGGCGAGGTCGGGAAAGCCCATGGCTCCGAGCGTCGAGGGGAACCCGCGTCGGGACATGGTGGATCGTTGGCCGTTGATCTCGAGTTCTTCGAGTCCGTTCTCGTCGACCACGATTCGCAACGCCCGATCTCTGAACTCGGGATCGATGTAGTTCTCCCACAGGTCGGGGGGTTCGAGAATGTGCCCGTCGGCGTCGACGGCCCCATCGACTGCCACCCGGTGGGTTTCGTGCATGGGCTTGCTCGCAGCGACGAATGTGGTCATGGGCCCATCCTTCTCCCAGGGTCAGCTCGGCGCAAAATTGCTGCGGGCCTGTGGCCGTGCCCGTGCCCCGTTCGGCGGTCGGCGGTCGGGCCGTTTCTCTTCGAGGTATTTCTCCGGGCCTGTCCCCGCCCCCGTGCGTAAGCTCGGCCCTCATGGCCACCGGTACCGAGCAGCGACGAATCTTCGTCGATGGAGAAGCGGTTCTCGAGTACTTGCCGTTCGAGCAGCAACAGCCGACGGCCGACGACGCCCGTGCCCTTGCCCCACTCGATCGGGTTGTTCCTGCTGTGCTCGAGCAACTGGCCGGGCATTGGCTGAGCACCGAGGACGACCGATTGACCGACGCCCTGCTCGGTGCAGGGGCCACGATGGTGCGACATTCCCACCTCTACAGCCTCGACCTGTCGACCTCGTTGCCGACCTCGTTGCCGCAGGACGGCACTGGTTCCGGTACCGGGCGATTCCAGATCGGCGGGATCGATTCGAGCGCCCACGATCTCGCTGAACTCTCGATTCTCGCCTACCCGCCCGGCCACACGGATCACGAAACCGTCGAGGCCTCGGAGGCGGCGGTCGATCTGGCCAAGCTGCTGGACGGCTCGATGGTGGGCCCGTACCTGGCTGCCCCGAGCGGGCAGGTCATCCACGATGGCCGGATCGTCGCCGTCTGCATCATCAATCGAATGGGTGGAACGCCTCCGGCCGGCGGGCCATGGGTGAGTGAGGTGTTCCGTGATCCCGACCTTCGGTATCGAGGCCTCGGAGCGATGCTCATTCAGCGAGCCGTCACCGTCCTGAGCTGTGATGATGAAGGTTCGCTGAGCCTGGTCGTCACCGAGGGCAATGCGGCCGAGGCGGTCTATCGCCGCCTTGCATTCCGAAAGGTATGGAGTCGCCGGAAGATCCTCATCCCCGTGCTCTCGACTTGATGTTGACTGTCGCCTGCGGACTCGTCGGCGACCAACGCCGCCGCCGACGTCAGTGGCAACGACGCTCGAGGGCCGGGCGATCGAGTAGTTCGACTCGCCCTCGCTTGACCGACAGGATCGCCTCCCGCTCGAGGTTGTGAAGAGCGACGTTCATGGTCGGCCGACTCGTGCCGGTGAGGTAGGCCAGCTCCTGCTGGGTCAGCGGTACCGACACGATCCCGTTGTCGGCCGCGTAGACGTCGCCGATTTCGAGCAGGCGGCGACAGAGACGCTGCTCGACGTTGAGAAAGTAAGCCTCCATCAAGCGATCGGTGAGTTCGGAAACTCGCTGCGAGAGCGCCTCGACGAGAACGGTTTCGACGGTCGAATGTTGGCTTCGGAGACGATCAAAATCTTGGCGCCGAAGGGTGAGTGTTTCCAGCGACTCGAGGGCGACAACCGTGGCCATTCGACGTCGGTTGGATCCGAGCAGCGCCTGTTCACCGAAGAAGGATCCGGGTCCGATGACCTTCATCGTCGCGCAGTCGCCCTCAGGTGTCGACACCCGCACGGCCGCTCGACCGTGTTCCACGAGGTGAAGCGCGTCGCCCTCTTCACCCTCACTGAAGACCACGTCGTTCTTCCGATATCGGTGTCGAGTCGTCGACTGCAGGACAGCTAGTGAAACGGCAGGATCCAGGCCGGCGAGGATCTTCCAATCAGCCATGGTCATCGCTACTCCTCGAAGATCGATACTAAAGGAGATCGGCGAAGCGTCCAGGAGTTTCGATCCTGACTACGGCCTGGGAGTTGTTGTCTCCAGGGCTGGGCCGAGGATGGCAACGAGAAAGTCGGAGACTTCGGTGAGTGGCTGAAGGTCCCACGTGGCCAATGAGAGTTCGACCCGCAAGTCGGCTGCGGCCACGTCGGCGAAAAACTCGTTGAACTCGTAGTCGCGACCGGTGCCGAAACCGATCACCAGCCGTCCGTCGTCGGCCAGATGGTGGCGAAGCCGCTCGAGCACGAGTTGCCGAGTACTCGGTGCGAGGAACGCCATCACGTTGCCGGCCATCACGATCACGTCGAAGTCGACCGTGATGCCATGAGAGGCGAGGTCGAGTTCGGCCAGGTCACCGATTATCCAACGCGGACCCGGGTGATCTTCCTCCGCAGCCGCGATCAACAGCGGATCGACGTCGACACCCACCACCTGGTGACCGGAGGCTGCCAGGATGGCGCCGACGCGGCCCGGACCGCAGCCGGCGTCGAGAATGTGGGCTTGTCGTGGTGCGATGGCGTCGATGAGCCGGGCTTCTCCGCCCAGATCTTCGCCCGCCGCCGCCTTCTCCCGGAATCGTTGGATGTACCACGAGGAGTGTTCGGGTTTCTCATTGGTGAGTTTGACCCAACCACTCTCTTCGATGCTGCTGGACTGCTCGACGCTGGGTTGCTCGCCACTGGTGATCATGGCTGCAAGCTAGAGGGCTGGCGCCTTGTCCGAGCGCACGGCCATGATCGACTTCGTCAACCCAAAGGACTTCTCGGCCACGATGTCGGCTTCGGGAAACATTGCTTGCAACCGCTTGGACGTCAGAAGACTCCAATCGGGTTGTGTCGACTTCGGCCAGTGATCGACGAGTGCATCGAGCACACGGATCTGCTGCTTGCGGGGGAGGAGGACAATGGGCATGGGAAGCCACGAGTGGCTCTCGATCGGAAAGAACTTGTAGGGCGTCTGGACGAAATACTGGCGACCGACTCGCCGGATCTCGTTCGCAAACCTTCGCTGACCTTCGTCAGCCACAGCTCGAAATGACTTCGTCGTTGTGAATGAACGCAGCTCCGACTTCGGAGCGGTCGCATGCTCGAGCACCGACGAGCAGAAGATGAGGTCGAACTCGCCGTCAACAAAAGGAAGGGGCTGGTTCTCCTCTAGCCTTGCGACGCGGAACCCGTATCGGTCCGACGCAATCGCCAAGTCGGCGTCGCTGATGTCGGCCACACACACGTTGTGCCGCTCGGGGAAAACGAGGGCTGCGTGCTCTCCGTTGCCTCCTCCCAGATCCAGGATTCGGGTGTCGTCGGTGATTTCGAACAGGCTGGAGAACAGGTCAGCCCGCTTGGCCCGAGCTCGCGCCGAGTAGGTGTTGCCGGCGGAACGAACTGCGTTGTGGAGGTGAGCTTTCACAAAGACAACACCCTTTTGTGGCGCCGAGGATCGAGGGTTCCCGCCGCGGGCCCCGCCGGTGGCGGGTGCCCGAAGCGGGCTGGTTTCAGGAACCGGGGATGCGCATCAGCAGCAGCTGACCTGACTCCCGTTTGATGAGGGTTCCGGGAATTGTCGTGGTGTCCTCGGCCACGTTCGACCCGTGAGCCTGGACGGTGAGCACCCACGAGCCTTGGCCGAACCACTCGGAGGCATCGACGATGCCGCTCGATTCGGACTCCGGATCGGCAACGGTGGCGATCGATCGCCATGTGTTCTGGTTGTACTTGTGCTGCCAGATCTCGGCCCCGAAGGTGTCTTCCTGCACCATCAGGCTTCGCCTGCTCGTGTCGACGTTGTCGGGGCTGGTGAACGGCACGTACACGTCGGTGCCGACGGCGTCGCCGTCAGCGAGGATGGTGAGGCTGTCGACCACTGTCGGATCGTCCTCGTTGAGGACCATCTTCCACACGCGGCCGTTGTCGGCGAAGCCCACAGTGCCGCTGGGGCCCCGCATCATGCGGCCCGTCGTCGGATCGGGGACGACCCGGGACGAGCCGGTGTCGGCGATGTAGACGACTCGGGGTTCGTTCTTGTCGTAGGCGAGGTCTTCGAGGCGGATGGCCTGGAACACGTTGTTGTCGTTCGACCATTCCTCGAGGACGTCCTGATCGCCGAGCGCAATGTCACGGGGAACAGGAATGAACTCACCTTGCGCCGATTCACCGACACCGATGTCGAGGTAGTCGTTCTCGTTGTTGTCGGAGTCGGTCGGGTCGTCGAGAGGAACACCGTCGGTGCCGGTGACTCGGAAGGCATAGAGCGAACCCTCGTCAGCGAAGATCGCGTCTTGGTCCTCGGCCATGTACATGTAGAGCTGGGACGACGGAGCGTTGAACGTGTCGTCGGTGGTGAGCATCGCCAGCTGATCCCAGCCGCCGGGGACGATCACGGTGTTCTCGTGGTTGAGGCGGCCCATACCGGGGACGGCGGTGTTCACCCCGGTCTCGGTGTTGAGGACCACGGCGAACCCTCGTTGCACTCCGTCGACGGTGTCGTTGGTTTCTTCACCGGTGAAGAAGACGTAGTCCTCCAAGCCCTGCTCCGGGCCGGACATGTTGGCCGAGCAGAATCGCAGGAAACCTTCGTCGGGACTGAGTGCAACCGAGGCGTCGAGCACGCCGGCGACCCGGTGCTTGCCGCTCTTCGTGCTCAGCGTCAGTGCCGAGACCGAGGAATCCTCGAAGTCCTGCGCGTTGCGGAACGCAACGGTTGATTGTTCGTGGGCGACGTAGACGTCAACCGTGCGACCGCTCGGTCCGGGACGCAGGCCCACGCCATCCGGGATGCCCTCGAAGACGAAGTCGCCGATCGTGTCGCCGCTGGAGATGATCGGTGTGAGCTTGGCGCCGCCGGGCAGGCCGGCGTTGAGGGTGAGCATTGCATCGAGGTTGGTTCTGAATCCCGGCGGTTCGGGTTTCGCTGACACCGGTGTTGCGACGGCGAGAACGAGAGCGAGCGCCAAGAACACGGCTTTCATCGCGTAGGAAGGGACAAAACGTTCAATCATGAGAGTTCGCCTTCTGCTCAGGTGCGCTCCAAGCCGTACGCACCTGTCGAACAGTAGGCCCGGCCCGTTGGTGCGTCCACCGCGTCGATCAAGTGGCGCGCCGCTCTGCCTCCGTGTTCTGGAGGCGTCTACCGTCGAATTCGACGGTTGGGGACTCCGGAATACTGGACCGCGACCCTCAATCGGCCGGAAAACAGTCGGCGATGTGCAGGCCGATTGCGAACATCTCATTGCCGAAGCGGGCCGAAGCGATGTCGTCACCGGTTACGGCGAACCCGCCGGACTCCCAGTCGAGGGCGAGCACGTCGGCGTCGAGGTCTGCTCCGATCGCTTCGTAGGTGATGCGCTGGAGTTGGATCCAGCGGACGAATCGTTCGTCGGGCGCGCTCGAGATCATCTCGGAAACGCGTTCTGACCTCGCGAGTGCGGTGAAGTCGGGGCCAGTCGGCGCAGTCGGATCTGTGGCCTCGTCGGCCCAGTTGCGGAACGCCTCGCAAAACGGCGCAGGCAAGACCGGAAGGTCGGGGTCGGCCGTTCCGCCCGTCACGCCTCGGCAAGTTTCCAACTCGGCTTGGGCCTGCAGGAACGGTTCGGAGTTCATGGTGTCGCTGGTGATTCCAGCGATTCCGCCCGCTCCGTTGAACAGGTCAGGATCGAACAGTTCTGGGAAATCATCTTCGGACTCGCTGAAGGCTGCGGCCATAGCGGCATTGACCCGGAGCGGATCGGCGAGTTCCGGGGCCGGGGGTTGTTCTGCCAACTCGAGGAGGGCGGCAATCGACTCGGTCGGGCTCGCATCAACCGACTCGGTGGCGCTTCGATAGCGGGTACAGAAGGGGCCGATCGGATTGAGAACGGGTGGCGACACGACCAGCGCAGTTGGGACGACGACCGAATCCGTGGCCGTCTTCGCCGTCGTGGTCGTGAGTGGCTCGGCGGTGGACGTTGTCTCGGTTTGCGAACCGACGGTGCCATTCACTGCCGCCCCATTCGATGCAGCCGAACCGGCACACGCACTCGTGAGGAGCATGGCCGCTGCCAACCAGAGGTGCGTGACGCGGACTCGCTGCATCAGTACATCATCGGTGCTCGACAGCCGAGCCTGAAGTCGGCGAGGCTCGGGACCGCCTGGAAGGCCTACAGGCGAGACCGTGCGGGATCTCTTCTGACTGTCGGTTGCGGCGCTGCCCCGATTTCCTGTGAGATCTGACACAGCGCTTGACCGTGACCGGCCACAACGCCGATGTTCCCGTGTTGTTGTTCGACGTCACCGGAATCGAATCCGAAGCTGAGTTCTTCGAGAAGTGTGGAAGTGGAGAACTTGCCGCGCTGGCTCATGGCGAGGTGAAGCAGCGCCCGATCCTTCACTTCACCGAGAGTTCCTTCTCGATCAAGGTGGCGTCGCACGGGACCGTGACCGATGCGGATGGCCAAGAGTGGGCGGTGAACGCGTTCCTGAAGGTCCGCGAGTCCCTCGACGCCGAACCGGTCGTCGATCAGCGTCTCAGCCTTCGCCTGCGCTGACGCAGCCGCAGACAGCACAATCGAACGCTGGCGTACGTCGCCCACAAATGTGGGCGACGTACGAACAGTGTTGAGGGGGCGGCTTCCTACGGACTCGAGGGTCGGCAACACCGTCGGCTCGGCTTGTTGGCCCAATTGTCCCATCGCTTGATCGACAGAGCTCCCCGATTTGAGGTTGGGCCAACTCGCATGCGCATCGGCCACCGGTTCTCAGGGTCGAGTGAGCGGGGGATCGAGGTGGCGGGCAGGGCCGGCTCGGAGGAGCTGCGCTGGGCGCCCTCCACCTCGGGTTGTAGTTCTGCCGGTCGGTTCGACGAAACCAGCGCTGGCCATCACCTTGCGGTGGAAGTTGCGAGGGTCGATCTCGGTGTCCCACACCGCCTCGTACACCGCTCGCATCTCACCAACCGTGAACTCCTTGGGTAGGAACGATGTGGCGAGCGTGGAGTACTCGAGTTTGGACCGTGCTCGCTCGACGCCATCGGCCAGGATCCGAGCGTGGTCGAATGCCAGCTTCTTGTTGCCCCGCCATCTGAGAGCCAGAGTCGCTGGCTCGAGCGACACTCCGGCGGCGTCGCTTCCCGCCTCGGGTTCGGCCAGTTCGGCAACGAAGGCAAGGTGAGCGACGGAGACCACTCGCATGCGTGGGTCTCGGTTCGGTTCCCCATAGGTGGCGAGCTGTTCCAAATGGAGGTGCTTGCCTTTGATTCCGGTTTCCTCGGCCAACTCGCGGTAGGCAGCCGTTTCGAGGTCTTCGTCGATGCCAACAAAGCCGCCGGGCAGGGCCTTGCGGCCCTTGTGGGGCTCGACACCGCGCTCGACGAGAAGGACGCACAACTGATGGTCCCGAATCGTGAGCACCACGAGATCGACCACGACCGCGAACGGCGGGTAGATGCTCGGGTCGTACGTGTCGGATGTCATGGTCAGATCTTATCTCGTCACCTTGACGATAACAATGAAGGTGGTTATCGTCATGTTGACGAAAGAACGAAAGGAGCAGCAAATGGCTGCGATCACGAAACGACTATTTCTCCGCCACCTGCAATCCACACCAACGAGCCATGTCCGCCGGCTCAAGAACGGCGAGGTGGCCAACGAAGGAGCGGGGACGGCCTTCTGGTTCCGCCCGCTCGGCTCCACGGTGAGTGAGCTGCCGATAGACGAGCTCGAGCGATCGGTGCTGTTCCGGTCCCGCACCAGCGACTTCCAGGAGGTCTCGGTGCAGGCAACGATCACCTACCGCATCGTCGAACCGAAGCTGGCCGCATCCCGGCTCGATTTCAGCATCGACACCGACCAGGGGCACTGGAACGCCACGCCGCTGGAACAGCTGGGCGGCATCCTCACCGAGATGGCTCAGCAACATGCGGTGGGTGTGTTGGCCGAGATGACGCTGGCCGAGGTGATGGCCACGGGAATCCCTCGACTGCGGGAGACAGTGAGCGATGGCCTCACGAGCGATCCCTGGCTCAATGATGCCGGTGTTGGGGTGGTGAGCGTGCGAGTGATTGCCGTGCGCCCTGAGGCCGACATCGAGAAGGCGCTGCAGAATCCGATTCGGGAACACCTGCAGCAGGAAGCCGACCGGGCAACGTTCGCCCGCCGGGCCCTCGCTGTGCAGCAGGAGCGGGCCATCAGTGAGAACGAACTGGAGAATCGCATCGAGCTGGCCAAACGAGAAGAGGAACTCGTGGCTCAGGAGGGTGCGAACGAGCGGAGCCGGGCCAGCGCCGAGGCAGAGGCCAACCACGTGAGGGTTGAGTCCGAGGCCGAGGCCGTTGAACGGAATGGTCTGGCCGTCGCCGAACGAATCCGGGCTACGGGCATGGCGAAGGTCGATACCGAGCGAGCACAACTCGAGGCCTATGCCGCCATCGGTGAGGCAACGCTGATGGCACTTGCGGTGAAGGAGCTGGCCGGCAACCTGCCGGCGGTCGACACCCTTGTACTGAGCCCCGACCTGATCACACCGCTGCTGGCCAAGCTGCTGCCCAGAGCTGCGGAATCTGTCGGAGCCGCAGGCGAGTAGTCGGGCCTACAGCCAACGCGCGACATGAAAGAACGGAGCAAACCATGAGCCTGAACCCACGAGCGGTGGTGGTCTATCGGCCGACCGAGTACAGCGAACTACTCGGTCGGCACGGCACCCGCCAGCAGATCCAGTTCTTCCTGGAGCGGCGGGGTCACGGCCTCGATCAGCTCGACGAGCGGCATCGGCTGCAAGCTGATGCATTGGCCACGGTTGCCGCCGCCATTCCAACCGAATGGCGGCGGGCCCAGGTGAAGCGGGGCGACTTGGATCGTTGGCTGTTCGAGCCCGAGGATGTGGTGATCGCCGTCGGGCAGGACGGGCTGGTTCCCAATGTTGCCAAGTACCTGAGCGGTCAGCCCGTGGTCGGAGTCAACCCGGATCCGGCCCGCAACCCCGGGCTGCTCGTTCGCATCTCACCGAACGACCTGGCTGCTGTGCTGCATGCGCTGGGGGAGGGCTCGGCAACGATCGAGGACCGGGCAATGGTGCAAGCCCGAACTGATGACGGCCAGTCGCTTCTCGCTCTGAACGAGGTGTTCATTGGTCACTCCACACACCAATCGGCCCGCTATTCGCTTGCCCTGAGCGACGGCAGGCACGAGTCGCAGAGCTCGTCGGGGATTCTCGTTGGCACTGGCACCGGGGCGACGGGCTGGTGTCGCAGCGTGTGGAACGATCGCCGTCCGAGTTGGCAGTTGCCCGAAGCGACCAGCGGAACCCTGGCCTGGTTCGTGCGGGAAGCGTGGCCGTCGCCATCGACCGGCGTCGAGCTCACCGCGGGACGACTCGAAGCCGGGGAGCAACTACGAGTGGTTGCCAGCAGTGACGCCCTGGTCATCTTCGGAGACGGCATCGAGGCCGATCGCCTCGAGCTGACCTGGGGTCAGGAAGCCGTGATCTCGGTTGGCGTCGAGCGGTTGCGATTGGTGACCGGCATCAGCCGCTGAGCAAGGACAGCTGAGGCCTACGGATTGGCTTGGATGAATTGTTGGATGTTGCTGACCAGCAGGTCGGGTGCGTCCTCCTGGCAGAAATGACCGACGCCTTCGAGTTCGACGACGGGGGCATTGGGCCACAGGGACCGGAAGTCGGCAATGGCCCGGGCCGGCGGAATGGCTCGGTCTTCCATGCCTTCAAGAAGGATGGCGGGTTTCGAGGTGAGTGCAGCGACTCCGGATGCTCCCTCGATCACGTAGTCCCGGATGCGACCGAGATATGCGTCGAGTGCGAACTCGTGGGAGCCGATGGCGGAGTCCCAGTCGGGAAAGGGTGCGGAGTAGGCGCGAACCCACGTGTCGTCAACGGCGGCAGTGTTCTGGAAACCAACGATCTTCATGACCGACAGAATGGTCGACCCGATATTGCGCAATATCTGTTCCGTCCGCCCATTCTCGAGACCGTCACCGATCCAGCGGAACCATTCCGAGTCGGTGATCTGCGGCACGTCGTCGGCCACCTGGCCATACCCGGCGATGGTGTTGGCGTAGACCATCCGTTTCACCCGTTCGGGATGGCGAACCGTGAAGGCCGTGCCGATCGGGCCGCCCCAGTCTTGGATCACGAAGGTGATGTTGGTGAGATCGAGATGTTCGACGAGGGCGACGAGATTCTCGGTGTGGGTCTGGAGTGTGTAGGGCCGGTCTTGCGGCGTCTCCGACTTCCCGAAGCCCATGTGGTCTGGGACGATCACTCGGTTGTGCTTGCTGAGCGGGCCGATCATGTTGCGATACAGGTACCCCCACGTTGGTTCGCCGTGGAGGCAGATGATCGGCTCGGCATCTCGTGGACCTTCGTCGACGTAATGCTGCACGAACCCGTGGCCGTCGAACGTGTGCGGTGCAAACGGAAAGGTGCCGTCGAAGGTTTCGTCCAGAGGGATCATCCGCTCAGTCAACAACATGCGGGGCGCTCCCCACCAGACGGGCCGCCTCGACCTCGTCGTCGCGAAGCGGGCAGGCCTGGTCAAAGGAACTGGAGCCGCGAGCTAGGGTGCGGCATGCCGAGATGGGGTAGGCGCACGTGATCAGGTTGGCGCGAGCTTCCCTCCTCGCGTTGTTGACCTTTGCCGTCGTGCTGAGTGCATGTGGGAGCGACGACTCGGCCTCGGCGAGCGACGGTAACGGCTATGTCGGGACCGTCGGCGGTACCGACGCCTTCATTGCCGTTGTGGTCAGCGATGACAAGGTCGCTGTCTATGCCTGCAGTGGCGATGAGGAGATTGCCGAGTATTTCTGGGGCCCGGTGGATGACGGACTGGATGACGGATCAGTACCGACCCTCACCTCGGCCGGGGGGGCGACGGTCGATGTCGCATTGTCGGACGACGGCGCATCGGGATCGATCACGCTGCCGGACGGAACTCTCCACGAGTTCACCGCAGCGGAAGCCGAAGGAACCGCCGGTCTCTATCTGCTGTCGGGAGACGAAGCAGAGGCGAGCGGGTTGGTCGGTGGCTGGATAATCGACAACAACGGCGATCAGCGAGGGGCGCTTCTCAGGAGCTCGACGTTCGAGGCAACACCAACGCTCACCGATACCGGCGTGTCCGTCGATGGAAGCAGCGCTCCCGTCGCTCGCATCGGAGTTTCCGGGGGAAAGGTGGCGGTCACACGCGTGGCGGCGGAGCCCGGGCTCGATCTGCCTGACGTCGTGAAAGCGCCCTCACCGGCGGGGCCGATTCCGATTCCCTACCCGACTACTTCGAAGTGAGCTCTTTCAGGCCCTTGCCGCGAGGCCCTCGTCCACCCAGGCGAGATGTTGCCGTTCGTGACCAGAGTTGGCGTGGAGCACACCGGCGATCGTGCCGTCGCCCCACGGCGCACCGGGGATCGGGGTGGTGAGATCGTCGTCGCTGATGGACGCAATGAACGCCAGCGTGTCGGCCCGGGCCGCGCTGTGTTCCTGCAGAAGTTGGTCGACGCTGAGGTCGGCCAGTTTCCTCACATGAGCCTCGTTGTCCCGGTGAACCGAGGCGAGGCGTTCTTCGAATGTGGCGCCCGAGATCTTGATCGGTCGTTCGTCGCCGGCCAAGGTGAGCCGGGCCATCCCGAGAAATGCCTTCTCGATACGCAGCAGGTGGGCCAGGTGGTCGCGCGGTGTCCAGTCGGCGCCGCCCGGATCCTCGCTCGCCGTGCAGGCACGGTCGAGTTCGTCGGCAGTGAGTGCCCGAACGTGTGACTCCAACTTCTCGCGTTGCGTGGCGAGTTCGGACAGGAGTTGCGCTCGATCGACCATGCTGCATCCTGGCACGCGGCCTCGCCTGTGTTCCATCTGCGGAACCGCGATCCGTACTCGGCGCTCTTGACATGACTCATACCATGATTGGAGGACAGACCTGCTCTGGCCCAGAGTGGTCGATCAGGGGAGGGGCCATGCCGATCACCGACCCCGAAATGCCGCCGCCAACGGCGTCAGACGGGCGCGCCGGACCGCATCACAGCGTCTCGTCCCCCAACTGGGCCGAGGCTTTGTTTGCTTCCATGGGCATTTCGAGCGCCCTCGGCGTGGTCGTCGGCTTCGTCATCGGAGGAATTGGTGGACGAGTGGCCATGCGCATCCTCGTACTCACCTCTGATGAGTCGGTCCGGGGGATCACATCCGACGATGGCTTCGAAATCGGCCGGTTTTCCCTCGACACGATCGCCCTCCTGATTCTCACTTCCGTGCTCGGAGCATTCGCCGGCTCGGCCTTCGGTTTCCTCCGAATGTTCGTGATAGGCCCCACCTGGCTCGCCATGATCGGCTTCGCCATCACCTGCTCCGCACTCGGAGGGGCGGCACTCGTTCAGAGCGAAGGCATCGACTTCCGATTCCTCGGGCCGCTGTGGCTGGCGGTCGGATTGTTCGTGGCCATCCCCGGCTTGTGGGGTGTTGCCATGGTGATCAGCTGCGAGCGACTCTTGAAGCATCCATCGCCGATCCCGGGATTGCCGGCCCGCATCACGGAGAAGCGATGGGGTCTGCTCGGCTGGGCGATACTCGTTGGTCTCACCGCCATCGGCCTCGTCGACCTACTGGACGACATCGCCACCCTCCGTCGCTGACCGGTCTGACTTACTCGGGTTGCTTGCTGGGCCGAGTCCCGCCGGGCCACCGTTTACAGATCGGATGGCTTCATCTACCCTCAAAATTCGAGTGCGGGTTCGACGACGGGGGTTCGAAAATGAAGATGTTCGTGCGGATTGCGGCGGTGATGGCGGTATTTGCTTTGGCCAGCCCAGCGATGGCGGGGGGTCGCCGGCTGTCGGCCGATTTGTCGGCCGACAACGAAGTTCCCGCAAGTGGCACGGGAGCTTCGGGTTCGGCCCACGTCACCCTCAATCAGGGTCTGGGCGAGATCTGCGTCGAGATTGATTCCACCGGCCTGGCGGGAGAGGTCTTGGCCGGCCACATCCATTCTGCGCCGGCCGGCGCGAACGGATCCGTCGTGGTGAACCTTGGCGTGAACAGCGCGCAGTTCAGTACGTGTGTCGATGGTGTCGACCCTGACCTCGTCAAGGCGATCCGTCAGAATCCGGAGAACTACTACGTGAATGTTCACACGACCGCGGTTCCCTCTGGGGAAATTCGGGGTCAGCTGTCGAAGTAGCGTCCGGCCCCGGCGGCCGTTGCCGTAGCCGACCAACGCCAGCAACGCTCGACCGCCAAGGCGGAGAGTTCCTCTTCACCGGGGTGCCGTCGTCCCGGGCCCCACCTCGAGCGAGGACCAACGCGGCGACGCTTCGGCCCGGTCCCTACCACAACAGTGTCGAAGGGTACTGTGGCCACACCATCACCGAAGGCCGAACTCCGACGCTGACCGTTCTGGAAAGGACGAGAGATGTCTGTTGCGACCGATGACCGCGCGCCGACGATTTTCGCCCAGGCCTTGTTCTCCGGCCTGCCCGAACGCTACGACCGCCTTGCCGCCATCCTGTCGCTCGGCCAGGATCGGCGCTGGCGGCGAGCCATGGTCGATCAGATCTCCACCGCCCACCCGGCCATGGTGCTCGACGTTGCCACCGGCCCCGCCGGCGTTGCGCTCGAGCTGGCCGACCGCACCGAGGCCAGCATCACGGGGATCGACGTGAGCACGGACATGCTGGCTCGTGGTGCAAGGAACGTCGCCGCAGCCGATCGGACCGACCGAATCGCTCTGGTTCTCGGACAGGGTGAACGCCTCCCCTTTCCCGACGCTTCCTTCGACGCACTCACGTTCACCTACCTTCTGCGCTACGTGGCCGACCCCGCGGCAACCATTGCCGAACTCGCTCGTGTCGTGCGACCTGGTGGCACGATGGCCAGCCTCGAATTCGCTGTGCCGCCCAACCGGTTGTGGCGATGGGCATGGACGTTCTATACACGCGCCGTTCTCCCCATTGCTGGTGCCGCGCTCGGCGGGCGCGCCTGGTTCGATGTCGGCCGCTTTCTCGGACCGAACATCACGGAGCACTACAAACGATTTCCCGTCCCTGCAACCATCGCCGCCTGGGAATCGGCCGGCCTCATCGACGTCGGCGTGCGCTCGATGAGCCTCGGCGGCGGACTTGTCATGTGGGGACGGCGAGGCGCTGACGGGCCACCGTTGAGATCAAGCCCGTCGTGACCGACGATGGCATGATGCCGCCTGCGTTCTACGCTGCTCCCTCGAGCGCGGCCCGGCGCCCGTGGCTCGATTGGTGGGTCCTCCTCCACCCGCCATACACGTTGTGGCACCTGTCCTACGTCGCCATCGGCGCAAGCATCGGCAAGGATTTTGACGGAGTCCGGTTGATCGTCACGCTCGTCGCGTTCTTTCTTGCTGTCGGGATCGGCGCACACGCACTCGACGAACTCCACGATCGCCCGTTGCGGACCAACATCCGCAGCGAGATTCTCGTCGCCGCGGCCACCACCAGCATCCTCGCGGCGGCTGCGCTCGGCGTCATCGGCATAACACGCGTCGGACCATGGCTCGGCGTGTTCATCATCGTCGGAGTCGCACTCACGTGCGTGTACAACCTCGAACTCTTCGGGGGGCGTCTCCACAACGACGTCACTTTCGCAGCCGCGTGGGGAGCGTTCCCCGTGCTGACTGGCTACTACGCCCAGGCAGAGACGCTTCGACTTCCCGCTTTCGCGGCGGCAGCGGCTGCGTACTGGCTGTCAGCGGCGCAGCGATCGCTGAGCACCCCCGCTCGAACGCTGCGACGCCACGTTTCATCTGTCGAGGGCGCGGTCACCCATCAGGATGGGACGATTACCGCGCTGTCACGACACACGCTGCTCGCACCACTCGAAGCGGCACTCGAGGCCACGGCCTATGGGGTGGTTGCACTCGCCGTGTCGCTCGTTCTTCACAGGAGCATCGGTTTCTGATCGTGCGGGGCTGAGCGAGCTCGTTCAGAGGCGGGAGAGTTTGTACGCCGTGTAGCCCTCGACGCGGCGGACCCATTCGGGTGAACGACGCAGCCGCGCCGCGATCTCGGTGGTCGAGAGGCCACGGGCCGCACTGTCACGAACCACCCGCTCGATCGGTCGCAGGATCTGACGTTCCACCGCCACCGCTCCGGGGCGCCCCATCTCACTCAACTCCGACACCCGCCGAATGAAACCGGGACTCCGGCGGAAGCGCCATGCCATCTCGTCGTAGCTCACGCCCTCGTCTCGGAAGTGACGGACTCGGGCCTCGAGCGGACGCATGTGGTTGACCATGTGTAGACAATATCAAGCTTCCGCCGTTCGGTCGGTGCCGGGAGGATTCCTGAGCGCGGCGCGAGCAGGCGGCCGGACAGTTTCAGCGATCCGGCATTCGAAACGGCGGGCGTGGTGACACGCCGGGCGATCTCCGGCCGATGAGAACATTGGCCTTGACGTGCACTGTGACAAGGGGAACACTCGGTCTCAGGGCCGGGGGCCCCCTCGGCCTCAAAGTGAGGGGACAAGATGGTTGGTTCGAAGGTTGTTGTTGTCGCGGGCCTGTTTGCAGGTTCGTTGTTGGTGGTAGCAGGGCCGGTATCGGCCGACGGGGTGGGTCCGCAGAAGGTCTGCCCAGCCGACGAGGCCGGGTGGTTTTTGACTCCTCCGTCCTCTGGCGACGCCGTCGTCGATCGGAACGGCGACGGCCTCATCTGCGTGAAGGAAGTGGACGGTCGCGGGAGCTCGAGAGACGTCCCCGGATTCAGCGTGCGGGACGACCTGATCGTCTTCAACTGATTGCCCGATCCTGACAGGGAGAACGATTCCCTGCGCTGACGGCGAGCTTCGGAGGCCAAGTGGTCGACGGGCGCGCCGTCAGCGGATCCTGCAGGTGGTGCCGCGGTCTCGGTTCGGCGGTCCACGGCGCCGAAGAGAAGTACCGTTCGGGCGGTGACGCTCGAGCGAGCAGCCTTCAGTCGTCGTGATGTGTACGACGGCGCTTTGGCCGTGCTCGTCGTCGCCTTGAGCTACAGCCTGCTGGCGGGGCCGGGCGGCCCGGACTCCGCCCTCGCCTGGGTTTTGGCAACTGCACATTCACTACCGATCGCCGCCCGCAGGCGCCTGCCGCGAGTGGCGTTCGCCGCCAGTGCGGCAGCCGGCCTTGCGTATCTCCTCCTGGACTACGAAATGATCGGGCTGGGAATCGCCGTGCTCGTCATGATGTATTCACTCGCAGCCGAGGTGCCCCGGAGAGACTCGCTGATCGGGTTGATTGTGGTGATCATCGGATTTCTGATCTCCGCCGCCGGCCGCCCCGAACTGCAATTGGGCACCGTTGTGGGCGATGTGGTCGGGCTGGCGACCGCCTGGGTCATCGGCGACTCGGCCCACCGGCGGCGCCAGCAGGGTGTGATCGAGTCGGCCATGAGAGCTGATCAAGCCGTGGCCGATGAGCGGCTTCGCATCGCACGAGAACTTCATGACGTCGTCGCTCACAGCATGAGCGTGGTGACGGTGCAAGCCGGAATGGCTCGCATGGTGCTCGAGGACGATCCGGAGAAGGTGAGGCGCTCGCTGATTGCCATCGAGGCCGCGGCCCGACAGGCGATGGACGAGATGCGGCGATTGCTTCACGTCCTGCGTGACGACCGAGGTCCGGCTGAGGCGGCGGCTCTGGCTCCCTCCCCGGGTCTGCGCGATCTGAACGGGCTGGTCGAGGCGGCGGCGCCGGGGGGAACGGTTGTCGAGTTGGATGTGACGGGCGAGCGCCGCGAGCTGGCCCCCGGGGTCGACCTGGCCGCCTACCGAGTTGTCCAAGAGGCCATCACCAACGTTCGCAAGCACGCCCCGGGTTCGAGGGCGCGAGTTCGTATCGAATACGGGGCCGAGGAGTTGCTCATCTCCGTCGCCAGCGACCTCGTCGAGCAGTACTCGCCCAATCGGGGCGGACACGGGCTCACTGGTATGCGGGAGCGAGTCGAGCTCTATCGGGGCCGGCTCGAAACCGGGCCCGGCGATGACGGAACATTCCGGGTGACGGCCCACATCCCCTACGTGGAGAGGCCGACATGACTGTGCGGGTTGCCGTCGCCGACGACCAGCCGCTCGTGCGGGAAGGGCTGGCCACGATCGTCGCCCGTGCCAACGACCTGACGTTGGTCGGCGAGGCGGCCGATGGCGCCCAGGCAGTCGAGTTGGCCCGGGCTGAGCAACCCGATGTGTTTCTGATGGATGTGCGGATGCCGATCATGGACGGGATCGAGGCCACTCGCCGGATCACCACCGATGACGCAACCGCCGGTGTTCGGGTGATCATTCTCACGACCTTCGATCTCGACGACTACGTCTTCACCGCACTCCAGGCCGGGGCGAGCGGGTTCCTGCTGAAGGACGTCGGGCCCGAGTCCCTGATCGAAGCGATCGGGGTGGTGGCGGCCGGTGAGGCCCTCCTGGCGCCATCGGTGACCCGCAAGCTGATCGAGCAGTTCGCCCGCCGGCCGGCGAATCGCACGACCGACGAGGAGCTGGTCCGGCACCTCACCGAGCGTGAGCGCGAAGTTCTGTCGTTGGTGGGGAAGGGCCTGTCGAATCAGGAAATTGCCGGCCTGCTCTTCTTGAGCCCGGCCACGGTCAAAACCCACATCGGGCGAGCGCTCATGAAGCTCAACGCTCGCGACCGCGCTCAGCTCGTGGTCATCGCGTACGAGTCGGGTCTGGTCACCGCCGGCGAGTGAGGGTCATCCCCAGGGAGTGAGGGTCATCCCCAGGGTGTAGTGGGATGAGCCTGGGGGATGAGGCGAAGTCGAGACCCAGGGCTGACGACCAAAAGGGGCCGTCCATTCAGGATGATCAATAAGGAGATCGTCTCCCCTGAGCAAAGGAGAACCAAGTGGATGCCATCGAAGTCGCAGGCGTCACCAAGCGGTAC
>JBBKXQ010000080.1:0-4972 GCA_037969565.1 Acidimicrobiales bacterium
CCGCGTGCTGACCAAAACCGCGTGCTGACCAAAACCGCGTGCTGACCAAAACCGCGTGCTGACCAAACCGACGTGCTCCTAGTCTCGTCCCATGCAACGGCGCTTTCAGCAACTCGACGTCTTCGCTTCAGGGCCATTCTCGGGCAATCCGCTCGCGGTCGTCGTCGACAGCGAGGGATTGTCCACCGAGGAGATGCAGCAGTTCACCCGCTGGATGAACCTGTCGGAAACAGCCTTTCTTCTGCCACCAACGGCACCAGAAGCCGACTACCTCGTTCGCATTTTCACCTTGGCCAGCGAGCTGCCGTTCGCCGGCCATCCAACGCTTGGATCTTGTCGTGCGTGGCTCCGAGCGGGAGGTGTGCCCAAGGCCGATGATCGGATCGTTCAGGAGTGCGGCGCCGGGTTGATCTCGATCAACGAGGAGGGTGATCGGCTTGCGTTCGCCGCTCCTCCGATGATTCGAACCGGCCCGGTTGGCGATGATCTCATGGGTCAACTCGTTCGTGTGCTCGGCGTCGACCGAAGCGAAATCGTCGACGCCGAATGGATCGACAACGGCCCTGGTTGGGTCGGGGTTCTGTTGAAGAGTGCCGATGCTGTGCTCGCGCTCGAGCCGAGTTTCGACGGGGTTGATCATCTCGACGTGGGAGTCATTGGTCCCTACCCCATGGGCTCCGAGTGTGACTTCGAGCTACGAGCGCTGTTCCGGGACGGTCGGGGCGGTCTGCAGGAAGACCCCGTGACCGGCAGCCTCAATGCCTCTGCCGCGCAGTGGCTATTGGGTTCGGGCCGGGCCACGGCCCCCTATCTGGCGAGCCAGGGAACCAGGCTGGGGCGGCGAGGACGAGTGAACATCACGCAGGACTCCGACGGCGAGATCTGGGTCGGGGGACAGGCCGTGGTTCGCATTGCGGGCACGGTCGAGATCTGAGTCGCAGTCCCGACGTTCCGATCAGACGGTTCAGATCACCGCGTCCGGAAGATCACTACCAGTGCTTCGTCAGAGGCGTGGGCATGGTCGTCTGCCGACGCCTTGCCATAAATCTTCGTGCGGCGAAGTTCGGGCTCGGTGATGCGACCCTCGGCGACGTCAGCCCGGAAGCGAGCGTCGAACCCGCGCTCCTCGTAATGCTCGAGATTGACCCCGAGGACGAACAAACCTCCGGGAGCGACGATTCGGTAGAGCTCGTCAAGTGCATCGTGGCTGAGGTGACCGTGGGTGAAGACTCCGGCGCTCACGGCCAACCCGTAGCTGGCAGAATCGATCGTGAGCGACGATGTGAGGTCGACCTCGAGGAATGCTCGGTAGACCCGATTGCCTGCGGAGCCCAGTTTGGTCGCAGCGATCGCCATCATCTCGGGGGAGATGTCGGCCCCGTCGATGGACCACGTGCCGATCGCCTGAAGTGCCACACCGACCGCACCGGTGCCGCAGCCGATGTCGAGGATCGGCTTGTCGCTCTCGGTCGCCAACTCGGAAACGACCATCGCGATTCCCTCGTGGTAGGTGTAGCCATGTCCAGCTATGAACTCAGACTCATAGGTTGTGGCCCAGGCTCGGTAGTGGTCTCGACTGTCGTCGGGAGTTTCGAGCCCGTAGGCAGCGTCGAGTCCGATCGTGCGGTCGTTGCCCGTCGTTTCGTTCGGATCTCCCATGGTCAGCGAAGAGTAACAAACGCTCTCAATGGGCAGGAAGCGAACAACGCCGATGACCAGCACCTTCAAGACGTCTGACGGAACCAACAGCGGACACTTCGACTCCACCGACTGGGCGCTTCTCGTAACGGTCGCCGCCATCTGGGGATCGTCGTTTCTGTGGATAGCGATCGGTCTCGATGGCTATCACCCGGGAGCGATTGCCTTTCTGCGGGTGTTGCTCGGGGCTGCCGCGCTGTGGATGTTTCCTCCGGCCCGCAGACCGGTGGACCGGAGCGCCTGGCCGAGCATCACCGTCGTCGCCATCGCCGGAAATGCGGCGCCGGCGGTGTTCTTCCCGCTCGCTCAGCAGCGTGTCGAGTCGTCGGTGGCCGGCATGCTCAACTCACTGTCGCCATTCATCGTTCTGGGCATCGCGGTGGCCATGACCAAGCGGGCCCCTCGTCGCCGTCAGATTGTCGGTTTGGCCGTTGGGCTTGTCGGGGCCGCAATGATGGCGGCGCCCAATCTGGTCGGGGCCGATGCCGAGCCGCTCGGGGTGTTCTTCGTGTTCTGCGCCGTGACCGGTTATGCGATCGCCAACAACGTGCTTCCCCCGCTTCAGCAGGCCTACGGCGGCCCTGCGGTCATCGCCCGAGCGCTCACGATCAGCACCATCGTGCTCAGTCCGTTGGGTTTGTTCGGTCTGACCCGCTCCGATGGCGGCCTCGGCCCGACCGCGGCAATCGTGGTTCTCGGCATCGTGGGAACCGGTCTGGCCCGGGCGATGTTCGCCACGCTGGTCGGTCGCGTCGGAGCGCCCCGCAGTTCGATCATGGGCTACCTCGTACCGATCTTCGCCATCGTCTTGGGCGTCTTGGTGCGGAACGAGTCGATCGGAGCGCTCGAGATCGCGGGTACGGCGGTCGTGCTGCTCGGGGCCGGTGTGATCAGTCGGAACCCGAGCCGCCAGCCGTCGTGACCGGCGGGTATCGCTCAGGACCGATCGACGGAGCTCAGTGCCGCACTGCCGCGCTCTGTTCAGCCCCGGCTCCGTTTTTCACGGAGATAGTCGGCGAGCTTTCCCAAGCTCTTCCCGATTGCCTCCACGTCGACCGGGTCGAGATGATCGAACACGCGCTCACGAACCGATCGGACGTGGTCGGGAGCTACCGCCTTCAAGAGTTCGAATCCTTCAGCAGTGAGGACGACATTGATGGCCCGGCCGTCGGTCGGGCATCGTTCCCGTCTGACGAGTCCTCGAGCAGTCATGCGGTCGAGTCGCTGTGAGAGGCGGGTGCGGCTGGCCAGCATTTGATTGGCCATCTCACCCACTCTCAATCGGTGGCTTTCGGCCGCCGACAGAAGGTGCAGGACTTCGTAGTCTTCCAACGTGAGATCGGCGATCTCTTTCAAGTCAGCAGAGATGGTGTCGAACAACCCGGACCCCACCTCGATCAGCGCCAACCAGGCCTGTTGCTCGTTGGGATCGAGCCACTGGGTTTTCTGGCGGGTGCTGTTTCGAGGCATGGTCACGGGTTTCGGTTGGCCGGTGTCTGGACTGCAGGACTCAGGAAGCGCGGACGAATTGAATTTCGAGGTCGAGGTTGACCTTGTCGCTGATCAAAACCTTGTCGCCACCCAGCGGCACGTCGAATTCAACACCGTACTGCTTGCGGGATAGCGAGCCGGTTGCCGAGAAGCCGGCGTGGAGCGCCTGGCTCATCGGGTTGGTTTCGAGGCCGTTCAATTCGACCTCGAGTGCGATGGGGTGGGTGATGCCGTTGAGCGTCAGATCACCTTGAAGCTCGTACTCACCATCCTTCTCGACGATGCCCGTGCTGACGAAGGTCATCTTGGGATTCTCGTCGGTATTGAAGAAGTCGGTGCTGCGGATGTGGTTGTCACGGTCTGCGTTGTTCGTGTCGACGCTGCCGAGATCGATCGCGGCCCGGACCTGGGTGGATTCGATCGTTTCGCCGACGACGAGCTCTGCGGTGAACGTGTTGAAACGGCCACGCACCTTGCTGATGCCCATGTGGCGAACGGTGAACTCGACGTTGCTGTGAACAGAGTCGACCTGCCACGTTCCGGATTCGAGGGGCAGATTGGCGGTTTGTTCGATGGTTGTCATGATTTACCTTTTTGATTCGAGGGATTGGTCGCCATAGGACCCGATTAGGTCAATATTGACGTACTCATGAGAACATGCGTCAATATTGACTTATTCCCGTTTCCTCGATTTGTTTCAAACCTTCGCCGTCCCTTCGCCCTCATTCCGCCGCCCTTTCCGCCACCCCCTTCCGATCTGGCACCGAAATCGGGGCAGAAACCGGCCCGATCTCGGTGCCAAATCGGAAGGGGAGGGGTGGCGGCGGAATGAGGGCTGGTGGTCAGCTGTGGTGCATGTCGTCGAGCTTGGCCACGGCATCGTGCCTCTTGCGCTCGAGCGAATCGAGTAACTCCGGATCGATTGGCTCGCCCTTCGCCGCGAGCTTCAAATGATCCCGTTCCATTTCAATTGCCTTTTGCTCGTCGGCCGTCAAAACCACCCACCGAGGGGATTTGCGGAGTTCGGCGATTTCAACGAGACGTTCGAAGATCGGGGCATTCGACATGGTTCTCCTTGGCCCGCGCCAGGGGCGCACATTGCCCGCTTGCAAAAGCTAGTGGGGCCGACCTCGGGCCGGGCATCACCCCGCTCGCAGACCGTCGAGTCCTGAACGCTGCGGGATGCCTGCGATGTAGGATCCGCCGGTGTCCATGGAGAACCAGCCCCGCATCGCGATCATCATGGGAAGTCAGACCGACTGGCCCACCATGCGCCACGCGGCAGAGACCCTGGACGAACTGGGCGTGGCCCACGACGACCGAATCGTCTCGGCCCACCGCACACCCAACCGGATGTACGACTTCGCCACGTCGGCCAAGAGCGAGGGTTTCCACGTCATCATCGCCGGTGCCGGAGGGGCCGCCCACCTTCCGGGAATGACCGCTGCGCTCACCCCGTTGCCCGTGTTCGGCGTCCCCATCGAAACGAAGGCGTTGTCGGGAGAAGACAGCCTGCTCTCGATCGTGCAAATGCCGGCCGGCGTTCCTGTCGGCACCTTGGCCATCGGCAAAGCCGGAGCAGTCAACGCTGCGCTGCTCGCCGCTGCCGTGCTCGCGCTCGGCGACGAAGCGCTCGCCGATCGGATCGACGAGTACCGCTCTACCCGTTCGGCCAGTGTCGCCGAACGACCCTCGAACGAGGATTGAGCCCGATGGAATCCGCCAGCAGTGCCCCTGTCAACACTCGCGCTGCCGACGCTCTGCCCGCCGACGCTCTGCTTGC
>JBBKXQ010000081.1:0-2747 GCA_037969565.1 Acidimicrobiales bacterium
GCTCGACGAGGCGCTCGACGTGCTGGCGGCCGGGCCGCCCGAGGGTTGGGTCGGCGCCCGACCGGTCGGCCTGCACCTCGAGGGTCCGTGGCTGAACCCGAAGCGGGCCGGCGCCCACAACCGGTCGGCGCTCCGTCCTCCGCCAATGGGCTCCGATCTTCCCGATCGCCTTCGGGCCAGTGAAGGAGTGCGACTCGTGACGCTCGCTCCGGAGTTGCCGGGAGCGCTCGAGCTGATCGTCGAACTCCGGGCCAGGGGAGTGGTGGTTTCGCTCGGTCACAGCGAGGCTTCGTTCGCCGAGGCCAGGGCCGGAATACGGGCGGGTGCCACTATGGGTACTCATCTCTTCAACGCCATGAGTGGTCTCCATCACCGAGCCCCCGGATTGGCGGCTGCTCTGCTCGACGATCCGGCTGTTCGGGTCGGTCTCATCGCCGATGGCCACCATGTGGCCCCGGAAATGGTTCGTCTGGCGTGGCGGATGGCTTCGGAGCACACCGTTTTGGTGAGCGACGCAGTGTCGTTGCTGGGAACCCCCGGCTTCGACGTGGCAAGGCTGCCCGACGGCACGATCGCGGGTGGTGTGGTCGGAATCGATGAGTGCGTGCGAAATGTGTGTCGCTTCACCAACTGTTCCATCGAGTTGGCCGCTGCCGCAGCGTCGAACGCTCCCCGGGCTGTGCTGGGAATCGCGGCGTCGCCCGGCGACGAAATCGAACTCGATGCAGCCGGTGGCGTGGTCAGAACCCAAATCGCCGATCAGTTGGTGTGGGAGGCCGACTGACGCGAATCGGCGAACTTCAACGAAGCTCGAGGATCGACTTCCGCCAAGTGAGCGGGATCGTGATGGCCATGGTGACGAGTCCGACGGTGCGCATCGTGAGGACGGGTCCGAGCCGAGGGGCCAGCACACTCGAAACCAGCGCTCCGATCGGGAGGGCACCCGCAAAGCCCAACATCATCAAACCCATCACCCGGCCCATCATCGCCGGCGGTGTGTGCGTCTGCATGAGTGTGCGATGGCTGGCCATGGCCACTCCTGCGTTCATGCCCCACGCCAGCATCACCAGCACCGCCACCCAGAAGTTGGGGGCCAGGCTCAGCAGGAACTGTCCCATTCCCAAACCGACGCCGACGTAGCGGGCGACGTTGACCCCGTGACGCATCGTCACTCGACCGGCGACGGCCATCGAACTCACGAGCATGCCAATTCCGAAACTTCCGAGGACGAACCCGGCAGCCGACGAGCCTCGGCCGAAATCGTCGGAAACGACGCGGGGTATCGACACCTGCATCACCGCGAACGATCCGCCGAGCATGACGGCCAGGATGAGCAGTGTGCGAAGCGGATCGCTGCCCAATCCGAACCTGGCCCCGGCCGCGATCGCCTTTGCCATTCCGGGGCGGGGGCCTTCGTCGTCATCCTGCTGGTCGGCGGGGATTGCCACACGCGCCATCATCAGGAAGGCGGCGATCGTGACGAGTGTGAGTAGCCCGAACCCCCCAGCGTCGCCAAAGATCGAGATCGCCAGACCGCCGAAAACCAGGCCGGCGAAGCTCGCTGCCTGCGAACCACCGTTCTGTAATGCCACGGCGTTCATCAGGCGTTCGGGTGCCACGAGCAGCGGCACCATGGCCTGGATGTTGGGCAGATTGATGGTGAGAAAGGTTCCGACCACGAGCGCCGCAACCCCTGCGGCGAGCGGCGTCGCTCTGCCCGTCGCGATGACGATGGTGAAGGCACCGAGACTGACGAAACTTGCGGTGCTACCCAAAGCGAACAGCCGCTTTCGATCGACTCGATCCGACCATGCGCCTGCCGGCAAGGACAGGAGCATTGCGGGCAGGCCGAGAGCGATGACCACGAGACCTTCGGCCGAAGGCCAATCGGTGAGGGACACCACGAGCCAGATGAACGTGAAGCGAACCGTGCCGTTGGCGCCCGCGTAGAGAATCTGTGCGATCCAGAACCGTCGGAAGTTGGCGTCGGCGAGAAGTTCACGAACCGGTGACCGGCCTTGGTTCACTTCCTCGACGTGCTGAGTCACCGAGGAAGTCTGGCCCCGACCGGTGACGCGGCGCCATTTCCCGGCCTCTCAGCCTTCGAGACACGAGTGAACCTGGTCAGCACGAGCGCGGCCATGACCATACCAACGATGATTGGTTGAAAGAAGTGCCGGAACATCGGGTCAGGGGGCTCGGCCAGCATCCGGGGGGTGGCGTTTGTTGCGTCCTGGCCCTGAGTCGTTGCGGTGTTTCCAGCGATGGTGGAACCGGCACAGGAGTTGCCCGTTGTCGATGGTGGTTGGACCGCCTCGGCTGTAGGGGACAATGTGGTCGTGTTCGCAGTATCGGCCGGGGGTGATGCAGCCGGTGTGCCGACATGTTCGGTCGTGGAGCTGGATCAGGAGTTTCTGCTTGGCGGTGAAGTGCCGGCGCCCGACCGTGTGGTCGATGAAGGTTCCGTCGGTTCGGACCGGAACGATCTTGATGGTGCCGGCAGCGACGAAGAGTGCGTTGACGATTCGATGAGGGACCAGCCGCCCGCTCATGGTTTGGGGGTAGATGTTGGTCGGCCCCGGCATTCTCGACCCCGCAGCCGGTGTGGTTGATTCGGTAGAGGTCGGAGCCTGGCCGGATCCGTCGTCTGCATTGCTCTCGGGACTGGTGCTCTCGGGACTGGTGCTCTCGGGACTGGTGCTCTCGGGACTGGTGCTCTCGGGACTGGTGCTCTCGGGACTGTTGAC
>JBBKXQ010000082.1:0-32474 GCA_037969565.1 Acidimicrobiales bacterium
CTGCAAACCTGCCAGAGCCTCGCAGGTGGGTTCGTCGAGCGAACGGGCCGTGCTCGCGATGGCGTCGAGATGCTCAGCACCCACCCGACCGTCAGCCAACGCTGAACCCAGCGACGGCATGGTGTCGGCCACATCGGATCGGGCCGCTTCCTTGCGGGCGGTCCCGGCGGACACGTCACCAACCCCGAGCAACACGGCCCCCGCATCAGCACTGGCGCCCGATAAGGCGAGCTCGTTGGCTCGTTGCCCGATCCGCAGCTTCAGCGAGGCCGCAGCCCGCTCCAGATTCCGGATCCCAGATGTGGCCACCCGCAGCCCGTGCTCATCCAGGCCGGCTACCTCGACAACGCCGAGCTGTTCACTGAATCGCTCTAACTCGCTGGCGAGATTGGTGGCGCAAGACATTCGACGTACTTCCCCGAGCCAACGTGTGGCCCGTCAGATCCCAGCCAAGAAACAAGGCCAGATCGGTTGAGTTAGGGGGAAGTCGGAACTTCGAGCGGACGAACCGTGAGACTTACGTTAGCGAACACCAGTTCGATTGTCCAGCAATTTCTCGCAGAACTTCTCGGACAATTTCTCGCACAACTGCTGGTGTGATCGAACGGATGACCGCTTGCACTGAACACTAATCAGACCCTGCGACATTCAAGATCTCGTCGGCGGCCACACAGCGAATATCAGCGCAAGGTGCCTCGGTACAAACGGCTAGCGGTCGACAACCACCACCCGCTTCAGTGATTTGTCGAGGCTGTGGAAGGATTGACCGGTGAACGTTGGCTGGCGCGGCCTCGACGACATTTTCGAGTGGCGGCCGATTTCATGATTGGGCCCGACGACGCCGACCCATCGGTTCGGCTGTCGACACATCGAAACTTTCGACTTCTTTTCGGGGCCCGGCTCGCTGACACGGCAGGCAATGCCGTTGCCCCGATTGCGCTGGCATTCGCCGTGCTGGATCTCACCGGCTCGGCCACCGACATCGGGCTGGTTGTCGGTGCCCGATCGCTGGCGCTCGCAGTGTTTCTGCTTCTCGGTGGCGTCCTCGCCGATCGGTGGCCCCGCTCGCTGGTGTTGGTCTGGTCGAACGTGCTGTCCGCCGCCACCCAGGCAACGATCGCCACGCTTGTGCTCACCGATCGCGCCAGTGTCGGCATGCTGGTTGCACTGTCGCTGGTGAACGGTGCCGCCGCCGCCATGTCGTTTCCCGCCGCAGGTGCCCTCATTGCCGACACCGTGCCGGCGCCCCTTCTCCAGCGGGCCAACGCAACGGTTGGTTCGGGGACCACCACGGTGAGCCTGGGCGGAGTCGTACTCGGCGCCGGGCTCGTTGCTGCCGTCGGACCCGGTTGGGGTCTCGCAGCTGACGCAGGATCGTTCCTGCTCACTGCGGCGCTGTTCAGCCGTCTGCGGCTGGCCGAGCGACCGAGTTCGGGCGGAACCATGCTCGACGAGCTTCGAGAGGGATGGAACGCTTTCGTCATTCATTCGTGGATCTGGACGACGGTTCTCGCCTTTCTCTTCATCAACGCCGTCTATTCCGGCGCAATCGGCGTCCTCGGTCCAGCGATTGCCGACGCGGGGATCGGGCGGGCGCAGTGGGGCTGGGTGCTCGCGACCAATGCGTTGGGCATCCTCGCCGTCACGATCTTGCTGACGAGGACCAGCCGGCCCCTGAGGCTGCGGGGCGGGCTGGCCGTCGCTGCGCTGAGCGCACCGTGGCTCTTCGTGCTCGGCACCTCACCCACACTCACGCCCCTACTCCTCACCGCATTTCTGGGAGGTGTCGGGTTCGGCTACTTCGACGTCACCTGGAATACGAACCTCCAGTCGAACATCGCGGGCGAACACCTCGCGAGGGTCTACTCGTTCGACATGATGGGATCGGTTTTGGCCGTACCGGTCGGGCAGGTTGCGATCGGACCCATCTCGAACGCCGTCGGGCGGACAACGACGCTCGTCAGTGCCGCTGCGCTCACCGTGACCGCGTGCACGGCATCCTTCCTTCTGCCATCCATTCGCCGTCTCGATCCGCCCCAGCTCGGCCCGGCCACGACCGCCGATGGCGCCATGGCAACAAAGGCTGTCGACCACATCTGACGAACGGCAAGCGGCACGACGAATGCTGCTACTCCCCTGTTTGGCCGTCGATGGCTTCGCGCAAGAGGTCGGCGTGTCCGTTGTGTCGTGCGGTCTCTTCGATCATGTGGAACATCATCCAGCGCAGACTGAACTTCGATCCGGTCCTCGTATCTGCGATCGCGGATAGGTCGTCGAGTGAACGTGCGGTGCGTTCGACTTTTCGGCTTCGCGCGCAGGCGCCGGTGTACATCGCGAGGAGTTCTTCTGCGCCATGATCCACCGCGGTGTGGAATTCCCAGTCGGGATCCTCGTCGAACGGGGCACTCGACCACGGTTCGACGTCGGCGAGACCGAGGAACCGTTCCTGAAACCAACTGTCCTCGACCAATGCGAGGTGCTTCGTCAGTCCGGCAAGCGTCAGCGACGATGACGGCAACGGCTGGGCCAGTTGTTGCGCGGTGAGCCCGGACACCTTCCCCACGAAGGTGGCCCGCTGATAGTCGAGGTACCCCGACATCATCGTGCGTTCGTCGCCCGTCAGGTCAGGTTCAACACGTTCCATGTCAAACCGTAGCGTGCCGGATCATCGCGCTTTCCCCGTGCCGCCCGCAGCCAGAAGATCCATCACCTGTTGCTCGTCCGCTGAATCTCTGACAATGATCAGCTTCGCCGCACTCGCATGGGTCTTGATGGCCTCGAGCAGCTGCGGCCGATAGAACCGACGCCAGGACAGCAGCCATCGCCAGAATTCGATCTGTTCACGCGAGCGCCGAGCAGCACGCCAGACACATCGCCAGGTCGGGATGTCGAAGAGCACAATCGTGTCGGCTCGACGAAGCCGTACGTCCAGCACGTCGTGTGGGCCGAGATCGCCATCGAGGATCCACCGTTTGCCCTTCGTCAGTTCTTCCTGAACGCTCACCCATTCATCGGGTGCCGTGGGCTCCAGGTCGGCCGACCAGAACACGCTGTCGAGTTCGACGCAAGGGGTGCCCGTTGCGGCACTGAGACCCCGAGCGAAGGTGGACTTCCCGGCCGCTCCGGGGCCGAGTACGACGACACGCATGCTCGCAGTCTGCTCCTCGACCTTGCGATCCGCGCTGAATTTCCGACCGTCCGCCGTCGGTCGTTGTCGATGAGTCCAGCGCGCAGCAAGCAGTCATCGTGTGGCGTAAACCTCGATGACGACGGTGTTCCCTGCCGCCGTGCTACCAGCCACCCTGGCGGCCGAACGTGTCCGACTCGAGGCGTGCCTTCGTGTATGCGTCGCTGCTCCCCACCGTCGGGGCGATGCCTCTCGTCTTTGACCGTCGCTTGGGCTTGGCCAGCCTCCGTATCCATCTGCGAAGCATCCGCCAAGAGTAGCTGGGCCCTACCTCCCCGGTGAGCACAACGGGTCCGCGTAGCCCATGGTCGGATGTCTACGCTGGGCGCTCATGTACACACCGCCGGCGTTCGTCGTCGACTCTCCCACTGAGATCCTCGCCCTCCTCCGGAGTGTTTCGTTCGGTCATCTCGTCACCCAGAGCGTTGACGGTGTCGCCGGCTCCGGGCTGACGGCGACGCCATTGCCGTTCCTGGTCGATGACTCCCTCCTGACGGCTCGGGCGCACTTCGCAAGAGCGAACCCGGTTTGGCGGGAGATCGGCGGAACCTCTGCGCTGTTCATCGTGCCGAGCGTCGACGCCTACATCTCGCCCCGCTGGTATCCGTCGAAGACCGAGCACGGCAAGGTGGTTCCGACGTGGAACTACGAGGTCGTCCATCTCCACGGCACCATCGAAATCCATGACGAGGTCGACTGGAAGCGCCAGCTGGTCACCGACCTGACCGACCACAACGAGGCAGACGTCAGTGACCAGGACGGCGCCGACCCATGGCAGGTGTCGGATGCGCCTACCGATTTCATCGATGCCCAGCTCAATGCGATCGTGGGAGTGCAACTCAACATCACCGCGGTCGAGGCGAAACGGAAGCTGAGCCAGAACAGGTCGAACAGCGATCGAGTCGGCGCAACGCAGGGACTGGCGCGTTCCGAGCAACGCCGCGACCTCGGTACCGCCGACATCATGGAGTCGCTGGATCCGTGAGCCAAGCGGTCGAGACCGCTACTCACGCCTTCCTCCGGCGGGCTGTGGGTGGCCGAGGCGGCTATCGCACTACCATCGCCCAGGCCTAGCCAGAGATGCTGAACTGCACGTTCACGCGACGCTGGGCGGAGGGTGGAAGGACTTCCACATTGAATCGCCCGAACCTCGCAAGCGGGTTCGGACTACGTTGCACCGATGAGTGATCTCGAGACGCTGGCGTGGGGGTACGGCCTGGTCGAAGGTCCCCGAGTCGACGCCAGCGACAATCTCTACTTCTCCGACGTGCACCACGGCGGCGTCCACCGACGAGCACCAGACGGCACCATCGACACCATCGTTGCGAAGCGAAGGGGCGTCGGTGGTATCGCGCTCCACGCCGACGGTGGCCTGGTCATCTCGGGTCGCAACATCTGCCACGTGCTCAACGGCGAGACACGCATCTTGTTCGCACCCGATGCTCCAGGCCTCAACGACCTCTTCGTCGACGTCGAAGGCCGCGTGATCTGCGGGACCATTCGCTCCGATCCATTCAGCCCGGACGGGCCGCGAACCGTCGGCGAATGCTGGCGAATCGATCACGCGGGGAGCGCCACCGAGCTCTACAGCGACATCGCCCTCTCGAACGGGATCGGCCTGTCTCCCGACGGCCGGGTGCTCTATCACTCCGACACAACACGCGGGGTCTGGGCCCACGACTACGCCGACGGCGCCGTGAGTGGTCGCCGCCTCCTCCTCCGGGGAGACGTTTTCGCGCCGGACGGCCTGGCCGTGGACGAGGCCGGCGTGATCTGGGTGGCCGACGTCTCCGGATCGGGGGCCGTTCGCGGGTTCTCGCCCGAGGGCGCCGAGATCGCACGTATCGACGTGCCGGCGAAAATGGTCACCAGCGTCTGCTTCGGAGGGCCCGACCGGCGCGATCTCTACATCGTCACGGCTGACAACACCGACGAACCCGACCGTGGTGGAACCATTTTCCGAACTCGATCCGACGTGCCCGGCTGCACCGTGGCCCTGGCCCGCCTCTGACGAATCGGCCCAGCGCCCGCTCCGACCCGGTGTTTCCATCTGCGGGCGAGACCGAACCGCACCCTTGGTGGAAGGTGGATTCGATCCCGATGCTCGATCCCGATGCTCGGTCCGGATGCCCGGTCCGGAAGTCGGGCCTACGATCTGGCGATGAGCAACAACGCCGACATCTTTCGTCAACTCCACGGCTCGGGAATGTTCGTCATGCCCAATCCGTGGGATCAAGGCTCGGCCCTCATCCTCGAACAAGTCGGATTCAGCGCCCTTGCCACCACGAGCGCCGGGTTCGCTCGATCCATCGGCAAGAACGATCAGGAGCTCACCCGAGACGAGTTGGTCGCGCACGTCGCCGCACTGGCCGACATCATCTCGATTCCCCTCAATGTCGACAGCGAGAGGCTCTTCCCCGACGACGTGGGAGGCATCCGGGAAACGGTCCGACTACTGGCCGCCGCCGGCGCGTCTGGCTGTTCGATCGAGGACTACTCCCCCGAGTCGGACTCGATCGATGACATCGATACGGCAACCGCAGCAGTCGCCGAAGCAGTCGCCGCTTGCAAGGAACACAATTTGGTGCTCACGGCCCGAGCCGAGAATCATCTTTACCACCACGATGATCTCGACGACACGATCGCCCGTCTCGTCGCGTATCGAGAAGCCGGGGCCGAAGTCTTGTATGCGCCCGGAATACGAGAGGGTGCAGACATTGCCCGCGTGGTCCGCGATGTCGGCGGTCCGATCAATGTGTTGTCGGCCACGTCGAAGCCGGCGATTCCCGAATTGAAGGCGCTCGGCGTTCGCCGGGTCTCCTCCGGCGGCGCCTTGTACAACGCGGCCCACCGGGCCCTGACCGTCGAGGCGAAGAAGATGCTCGGCTGAGTAGCCTCACACCCATGGCTGATTCGGTTGATCGCGTTTTGCTCTGCGCTCCCCGAGGTTTCTGCGCCGGGGTCGAAATGGCCATCAAAGCTCTCAGCTGGATGGTCCGAACCTTCGAGGCTCCGGTCTACTGCTACCACGAGATCGTTCACAACAAGCTCGTCGTCGACCGCTTCACCGAACTCGGCGTGGTGTTCGTCGACGAAATCGGCGAAGTGCCCGAGGGTCGCCCGATCATGCTCTCGGCCCACGGCTCCGCCCCCGAAGTGCTTGCGGCCGCCCGCGAACGCGGCAGTTATGTCGTCGATGCGGTCTGCCCCCTCGTCACCAAGGTGCATCACGAGGTCAAGGTGCGAGCCAACAAGGGCTACCGCGTGATCTACATCGGCCATGACGGGCACGAAGAAGCCGTCGGCACCATGGCCGTCGCCCCCGACTCGATCAGCCGAGTCGAATCAATCGCCGAAGTCGCCGCCCTTCCCGACTTCGACGTCCCAACAGCACTGCTCGCCCAGACCACACTGTCGCACCGCGATTGGAGCGAGGTGGCCGAAGCGGCCAAGGCGCGTTTCCCCGACCTCTGGCAGCCCGGGCGTTCCGATCTGTGCTTCGCCACCACCAACCGGCAGTCCGCGCTGATGTCCATAGCCGACCGGTGTGATGCCATCGTGGTCATCGGCTCGGCCAACAGCTCCAACACGATCGCCTTGGCAAAGTTGGCGAGCGAAGCCGGCTGCAAGCAGGTCTTCCGAGTCAACGGACCTGACGAGTTGCCCGAGGGTCTGACCGGAACGGTCGGGGTCACCGCAGGTGCATCGGCCCCCGAGGACGTCGTGCAAGCCGTCATCGATCTCCTCGATCCCACCCACGGAGTCGAAGAAATCTCGATCACCGACGAGGACGAGTACTTCCCTCCGCCCCGCAATCTTCGAGAAATGCTCACCGCCATCGACGTCATCGCCACCCTCGGTCTGGGCGGCTCGGTGCCCAATCGTCCGGCTCCCGACGATCGCTCCATCGGCGCATCCGACGTGCTCGTCACCCTCTGACCGCCGTCGCGATCTGAGATCAGCGGCGAGCCGACAACACCACGAACTTCTTGTTCGAGCTCACCGTTTCGCAATTTCCGAACAGGCGCTTCAATTTCGTGTGATAGCCGAGGTGCCGGTTGCCGACCACTCGCAGCTCGCCACCCGGGCGAAGCACCCGTCGCGATTCGACGAACATCCGCCACGCCACCTCGTCGCCGACCACCTGCTGGTCGTGAAACGGTGGATTGTCGAAAACGAAATCGACGCTGCTTGCCACCATCCCCTCGAGAATATGACGGGCCACGAACGTCGCCCGGTCGACGGACCCGAATGTGGCCTCGTAGCTCGCAGCAGCCGAGGCAACAGCGAGATGCGACACGTCACTGAACTGAATCGAACCACCGACGAAGCGGCGGGCCAGCACGATTCCAATTGCTCCGTTGCCGCACCCGAGATCGACGACGTCTGATCCGTCGGGCACGGTTGGCAGGCTGTCCAACAGCAACCGGGTTCCAACGTCGAGTTTCTCCCGCGAGAACACATTGGCGAGATTGACGAGGGTCACCCCCGAATCGAGCTGCAGTCGGACTGGTGCCGGCCGGGCCGGCGCCAGCGAGCGATCGAATCGAGCGTGGACCAATCGCGCCTTCTTCTTGGCCAACGACGTGGTCGTTGGCCCGATCACCCGCTCGAAGGTCTCCAACGTGCTGGTGTGAACGTGCTTCACCATCCCGGCTCCGACCACAACCGAATCCTCGCTCAGGAGCGGTCGGATCTGATGGAGTTCGTGTTCGAGCAGGCTGAGCGTCTTCGGGATCTTGATCACCACCGTGTTCAACCAGGATGTGTCCAGCGGGTCGAGCGGTGTCATGAACGCCACGGGGGGCCGACCGTTTCGTTCCAGATTCAGCTCGGTCGCCACCTGGGCGGTGACCGAATCCGTCAGCGACATCGCCGGGGAAAGGGCCACGGCCAACGCACCGAAGGCGTCGTTGACGACCAGGTCGACCGGTTGGCCGGCCAAGAAGTCGATGACGTACTCATCAGCGGCGTCCCACGCCCGCAGCGTGGGATTCTTGGTGAGGGGAAATCGCTGGAGGTTCTCAGGCTCCAGCACGAATTTGGGCCTCATCGAACAGTTCTTGGATCCGGGCATGCAGCTCGTCGTTGAATGCTCGCACCGCCGACCGCTTCACCCGGGCGCCGTCGGGCGCGGGAGGATACATCGGTTCACCAACCACGATCACCACCTTCGACGGCCGAATGAACTTGCGACCCTTCGGCCAGGCCCGCTCCGTTCCGCCCATCCCCACCGGCACGACGGGTACCTGGGCCCGGCAGGCAAGGAAGGCCGCCCCCTGCTGGAACGGCTGCACGATCGGGCCCGAGAACCGCGTACCTTCGGGAAAGATGACCAACGGCTCGCCCGACGCGAGCACCTCCTCCGACAAACGGAGCGCATCACGATCCGTGGCCGTGCGTTCGACAGGAAAACCTCCGACCGAACGCAGGAACCATCCCAGAACCGGCGCCGCAAAATACTTCTCGGCTCCCATGTATCGCGGTGTCCGTTTGGTCGCACTCGCCACCACTCCGGTGTCGAGGATCGATCGATGTCCACCCGCCGCCAGCACGAATCCGCCGCTCGAAGGCGCTGACGCCCCCCGCACCTCGAGCCGCAGCCACAGCCGGAAGAAGCTCATGCACACCACCCGGACAACGCGATAGAACGCCTGCGACTTCCTGCTCTGCGGGCCCTGAAACCCCCGGATCGCCAGGCTGCTAGTCACGAAGGTGCTGAATGATCAAGTCGACCACATCAGAGATCCGCAGGTGACTGGTGTCGATCTCGATGGCACCATCGGCCCGCCGAAGCGGATCGTTCTGTCGGCCACTGTCGAGGGCATCGCGGCGGGCGATGTCGGCCGCCACCGTGTCGTAGTCGAGGTCGGCCACCTCACCGGCTCGGCGTGTGGCCCGCACCTCGGGGCTGGCGGTGAGGTACACCTTGAGCGCAGCATCGGGAAAGACCACGCTGCCGATGTCTCGACCCTCGAGCACACCGCCGTTGCGGCGGCGGGCCCACTCGCGCTGCCTACTCACCAGCTCGGAGCGAACGCTGGCGTGGGATGCAACCGACGAAACGGCGCGCGTCACTTCCGGACCACGGATCTGTGTGGTGGCATCGACCCCGTCGACGAAAACAGTTCCATCGGCCTCGATCGACAGTTCCGCTTCCCGAGCGATCTCGGCGACGGCTTCCTCGTCTCCCGGGTCGACGCCGCGGGCCAGTGCGGCAAAGGTGACCAGTCGATACATGGCGCCGGTGTCCAGGTACTCGAGTGAGAGCGCCTCGGCCACCATCTTCGCCACGGTGGACTTCCCCGAACCGGCCGGTCCGTCGATCGCCACAACCGTGAATTCGGGTGGGTCGTCGGACTCCACGTTGTCAGCCTCCATCGATTCGCTGCCTTCCACGGCCGACACGTTAGCGCCCGACCCGGCCAGCAATGGCGGCCGACGTCGACCTCAAGGAAGCGGGCGAACCGTCGGTTGGTAACCCCGGGCGATCAACCCTCCGAGCAGGCGCTCGGACTGCGCCTCATCGATCACGAGCAGCATGATTCCCCGACGACCTTCTCCGCTGTGGGTGATGTCGAGATCGAGGATGTTCACGTCGAGTTCGGCCGCAAGCGTGGCGATCGCGGCGATCTCGCCCGGACGATCAGGAATGGGCAGCGCCACCTCGGCCACCTTCTCGGCGATGCCGAATCCGGTCGGGAGATTGACCCGGGCCGCTCGGGCCCGCGTCAGCAGATCGAGAATCCCGGCCCGGTCCTGATCGGCAACCTTCTGGCGAACCTCACTCAGTTGGTCGATCAACTGATCGAGACCCTTCACGATTGCGGTCTTGTTGGCAACGCAGATGTCGGGCCAGATGGAGGGTCGACCAGCCGAGATACGCGTCATGTCCCGGAACCCTCCGGCGGCGAGCCGAAGAAGCGCCCGATGTTCGATCGCCATCGCGTCGGCATTGCACATCAATGCGGCGGCCGTGAGGTGGGGAACGTGACTGACCTGAGCGACCATCTGATCGTGGGTCCGAGGAAGCAATGCGATCGTCTCGGCCCCGAACGAACGGACCATCGATCGGACGAGGGCGAAACTCGATTCATCGGCCGCCTCGGTGGGTGTGAGCACCCACATCGCCCCTTCGAACATGCTGGCTCTCGAGCCCGACAACCCATCCTGCTCCGAACCGGCCATGGGGTGTCCACCGATGAACCGGGCGTGGTTCACCTCGACACAGATGTCGAACTTCGTCGAGCCCACATCGGTGACCGCGCCCTGAGTTCGTTCGATCGCGTCCCGCGCGATAGCCGCAATGTCGCCGACCGGCGTCGCGATCACGGTGACTTCGGCCCCCGGATCGAAACCGATCTCATCGGCGGCACCGATCTCGACTGCGAGCTCTGCCGTGGCCTCGTCGATGTCGCTGACGAACACCCGCCAGTCGTTGGCCCGCAGGGCCATACCAACCGACCCGCCGATCAGGCCAGCTCCGATCACGTTCGCGCTGCGACTCACGATTGCTGAGCCGGCAGCTCGAGGTCGGCATCACCCGGCTCGGCGAGTTCGGGACGCAACACGACCGCACCTCGCAAGAACACATGCCGCAGTTCGGATCGAGGACTATCCGTTTCGACGTGGAGCATCAGTCGAATGCACAGCGGTAGCGACCCGATCACCGGCATTTCTTGGGCACAGAGGAGGGGCACGTCGATCAACCCGAACGCTCGTGCGGCGGCAGCCGGTGGGGCACTCGCAATATCGCTCGTGGCGGTGAAAAGGATGCTCACGACGTCGTCGTGCCCGATCTCATTGCGTTCGTAGAGAGCAGAAAGCAGAGCCGTCGTTGCGGTGCGCACTTGATGTGCAGTGTCGGAGTCGACGGTGATCGCTCCTCGTAAAGCTCTCATTGGCATGGCGGGAGAGACTATCGGGGTTGCACGGCTCGCTGAAGTTCCAGTACCTCACTCTGCATCAGTTGACGCCACTCCCCCGGCTTCAGCTGCTGGTCGACGAGTGGGCCGATCCTGGTTCGCACGAGACGAATCACGTCGTGGCCGACGGCCTCACACATACGACGGACCTGGCGGTTGCGGCCTTCGTGGATGGTGACCCGAATCATCCCGGGGGCAACCGTGGCGACCGCCGCCGGGGAGGTGATGCCGTCGTCCAGCTCGACACCCTCGCGCAGCTGACGGATGGCCGACCGGCTCGGGTCGCCTTGGACGTGGACGAGATATTCCTTCTCGATCCCGAAGCTGGGGTGGGTGAGCCGATGAGCGAGTGTGCCGTCATTGGTGAGCAGCAGAAGTCCTTCGGTGTGATAGTCGAGCCTGCCCACACTGAACACCCGGGGCTCGTCGGGAACGAGGCTGATCACCGTGGGACGGCCCTCGGGATCGCTTGCGGTGGTGATCACGCCGGTGGGTTTGTTGAGCAGATAGACGACAGTGTCGGGCAGCGTGGAGTACACCACGCCATCAACCTCGATCTCATCGACGCCGGGATCGACCCGGGCCCCCAACACGACGACCTTGCCATTCACTTTGACGAGTCCGCCGGCAATGAGATCCTCACTCACCCGACGACTGCCGATACCAGCCCTCGCCATCACCTTCTGCAGTCGTTCGCCGTCTCGTTCTTCTGCCTGATCTGCTTGGTCGCCCGAGCGGTCAGCCATCGAACTCGGTCGGTTCGAACGGCTCGGGCTCGTCAGCTTCCGCCAGCGCAGACTCGTCAGCTTCGATTTCCGTCGGTTCCGCCGTTGAAAAACTGGACGCGTCGGGAGCAACCTCGGCTGAGTCGATGGGTAGTTGCGGCTCCTCGGGGGCCACCCGCAGGGTCATCTCCAAGGCCTCGACGATGCTGGCATCAGGTACGAAATCACCAAGCGGCGGGAGATCTTTGACCGAAGCCAACCCGAGTCGCTCGAGGAACAACTGGGTGGTTCCGAAGAGGGTGGCCTGGCCCGGTCCGGCGTCCTTGCCCACCTCTTCCACATAACCCTTCTGGATGAGCGTTCGCAGCACGCCGTCGACGTTCACGCCCCGAATCGCCGACATCTGAGCCCTCGAGATCGGCTGCTTGTAGGCAACGATCGACAAGCTCTCGAGTGCGGCACTACTCAGCCGTGCCGTCTGCCCCTCGAGCACGTACTTCTCGATGTAGGGCGCCATCTCAGGATGCGTCTGATACCGCCAGCCCCCTGCAACCTCGGCGAACTGGAAGCCACGATCTTCGGCCTTGTAACTCTCGGCCAGTTCCCCACAGAGACGGCGCACCTGAGGCACCGACAATTCGAGAAGCTGGGTGAGTAGCTCGTCGGGGATCGGGTCGGTGGCGACGAGGACAATTGCCTCGATCGCTCGTTTGGCCTCGGCCAACGCAGTTGGCGACGGCGGACCGTCGTTCAGCTCGTCGACGGACCGAACCTCGTCGGAGTCGGCCTCTTCGCCGTCGGCCCCGCTTGGCTGAGGTTCGTCAGTCATCATCAGCCCTCGTAGAGATCGGCACCGCTGAGTGCGAGTTCCCGACCGATTTCGCCACCGATCCATTCGACGGTGAGATCGCCGAAGGAGTCGGGCTGATCGAGTTCGACCAAGCCCTGCTTGAACAACTCGAGTATGGCCAGGAACCTGACCACGATCTCGAGTTTGTCGCCGAGGCCAGCGGTGAGGGCACGGAATGTGACCGGACCCGACCGTGGCAGCTCATCGACGAGTTCCTCGATCGCGTCGGAAACCGAAACCCGCACGTCGGTGATGTGAACGAGGCTGACTTCGGCTCGGGGCTTGGGCGCAACGGCCTTCAAGAACGCCCTGCGAAGTTGCTCGGGTTGAACGCCAACCAGGAGGTCGGGCGTCAGTTCGAGGAACTGGTCTTCGAGGCCGACCCGGCGGGCCACCGTGAGCGAACCGAGAACACAGAGCTGATCGATGATCTTGGCCGCATCCTTGAATGTCTTGCATTCGAGCAATCGAGACAGCAGCAGATCTCGCTCTTCCCACAGGCCGAGTTCGTCGTCGAGATCCAGATCATCGTCGATCGGCAGCAGCCGACGACACTTCAGCTCGACCAGGGTGGCGGCGATGAGGAGAAACTCGGTGGCCAGCTCGAGATCGCAAAAATCCATGCGCTCGATCTCGGCCAGGTAGGCATCGACAATGTCGAAAAGCGAAACCTCGTACAGATCCACTTCATCTTTGAGGATGAGATGGAGCAGCATGTCGAAGGGACCGTCGAACGTCTCGGTCTTGACCCGGACGCTGGTTGAGCCACCGATCTGTGCGGTTGACTCGACCGAGATCGATGTGGTTTCCGATGCTGGTGATTTCACGAGACCTGCCTGCCCTGTCGAAATTCTGTGGCCCCTCGAAATGCTGTCAACCCTCGAAATGACATGGCTGTGATTCTAAATCATCGGGAGAGCTTCCGCACCGGCCATCTACGCTAGGCCACCGTGAGCAACCGTGAACCGCGCCCGAGCGAAGCCAAACGACTGAAGCCGAGAGTATTCAGTGGCATCCAACCGACGGGAAACACTCATCTCGGCAATTACCTCGGTGCGCTCCGAAACTGGGAAAAGCTGCAGAACGACAACGATGCGATCTACTGCATCGTCGATCTTCACGCACTCACGATGCCCAAGGAGCCCGACGAGGTTCGGAGAGGCTCGCTGGACATCGCCAAGATGCTGCTGGCGATCGGCATCGATCCCGATCGTTCGATCCTGTTCATGCAGTCCCACGTCCACGAACACGCTGAACTCGGCTGGCTGATGCAAACCGTCGCCTCCTACGGCGAACTCAGCCGAATGGTCCAGTTCAAGGACAAGTCGGATCGCTCCGGAAAATTCATCTCCGCCGGCCTGTTCACCTATCCCGCGCTCCAGGTGGCCGACATCCTGCTCTACGACACCAACGTAGTACCGGTCGGTGACGACCAGCGCCAACACCTCGAACTCAGCCGCGACGTCGCGCTCCGATTCAACTCTCGCTACGGCGAAACCTTCATCGTTCCCGAACATCGCATCCCCGAGGCCGGGGCCCGGGTGATGGACCTCCAGCATCCGGAAACCAAGATGTCGAAATCGATCGACTCTCCCCAGGGCACCATCGGCATGCTCGACACTCCGCAGGAAATCGAGAAGAAGTTCAAGCGGGCCGTCACCGACAACGACGGTGACGTGCGTTACGACCGGGTGGAGAAACCCGGTGTCTCGAACCTGCTCGAGATCCTGGCGGCAACGACCGATGGCGACCCGACGAAATTGGCGGCGAACTACACCCAATACGGCCCGCTCAAAGCCGACACCGCCGCCGCCGTGATCGAAACACTCATGCCGATCCAAAAGCGCCTGGCCGAGCTCGACGACGACGAGACAGCCGACACGCTGCGGCGCGGCGCCGACAAGGCCAAGCAGATCGCAGCCCCGGTGATGACTCGGGCCAGAGCAGCCATCGGGCTCCTCATCTGAGCACCGCGCTGATCAGTGCTGATCAGCGCTGTTCGACCAGGTCTCGCCGACCCGCTCCTCAGTCGTCGTCGCAGGATTTGAGTACTCGGGCGATGTCAGCCGGCACGCGCCACTTCTCGGCCGGTTTGTGATGATCGGCAGCCCACGACGACGTGATCCGGTCGGCGCCCGCGGCCACGAGGAGTTCCTCACCTATTTCGGGATGGAGTCGGTACTGAGCGAGGTTGCGGAACGGACGACCTCGATCCAGCCACTCGGTGGCCCGTTCGTCTGGGGTGATCGACCACACCAGTGTTGCTGCCACCCGGGCCGGCGTGCGGTAGCCGCATTCCACCTTGCCCACATCGTGCAGCAGCGCAGCCACAACCACAGGGGTCGTGGCTGCCGCTCCGAGTTCGGCAACCACCGAGCGAGCCACCTCGACGGCGTGACGCTGGTCGGGATTGTTCATCCTCCGCCACAGTTGTTGCTCGCCCTCACCGAGAAGACCGGTGACCCATCTGAGGTCTTCGGCCCGGGCCGGGCCCGGCCTGGCAGCTCCGAAGAATCGCCGAACCAGATGCCATGCCTGTGCAGCCCCGTGCTTCACGACGTTGACGCTACTTGCCGAGTTTGCGGGCCGCAGCCAAGATCCCGATGATCGACTTCGCATCGGTGATCGAGCCATCGGTGGCCATCGTGATCGCACTGGCAAACGGCACCCTGGCCACGATCATGTGCTGTTCCTCCATGCCATCAGCAGATTTCTCGACTTCGCTGAGCTCGGTGGCGAGAAAGATGTGTTGGAGTTCGTCGCAGAATCCGGGCGAGTGATGGAGGTCGATCAACGGTTCGAGTCGGCCGGCAACAAGCCCGACCTCTTCTTGGAGTTCGCGGGCGGCCGTGATCTCGAGGGCCTCGCCGTCGATGTCGCGTTTGCCGGCTGGAATCTCCCAGAGGTCGGCGTCGATCGGGGCCCGGTATTGACGAACCAAGTAGATCTCGTCGTGTTCATCCACGGCAACGACGGAGACGGCGCCCGGATGGCGCACGATGTCACGTCGAATCTCCTGACCGTCAGGGCTCTGGAAGTAGCCGTCGTACATGGCGACGACCTGGCCCTGGTGTACGAGCTCGTCTCGCAGGTGGCTGAACGCTGAACGATCGGGATCAGTCACGGACTACGGCTCAGCGGGCTCGGGATGAGGCGGACTCGGCATCATGATCGCCGGCGCCATTGCCGTCGAGCTGACCGCTGTCGTCGCTCTGACCATGACTCGAAGCCTGACCGGTGTTCTCGCCTCCGGGGCGGATGTAACGAGAAGGATCGGCGGACTCAGCCCGTGTCAACGCGGCCTCGATGAACGCCCGGAAGGTTGGCGCCGGACGGTCGGGGCGACTCTTCAACTCGGGATGAGCCTGGGTTCCGACCCAGAACGGGTGGTTGTCCAGTTCGATGAACTCGACGAGCCGACCGTCAGGCGACTTCCCCGAACAGCGGAAATGTGGGTCGTCCTCGAAACGGCTGAGGAACTTGGGGTTGAACTCATAGCGGTGACGATGCCGCTCCTTCACCACGGGTTGGCCGTACATCTTCTCGACCTGCGAGCCCTCTTCGAGCACCGCCACATACGCTCCGAGCCGCATGGTGCCGCCCATGTCGGTGACGTCGCGCTGCGAATCCATCAAATCGATCACCGGATACGGCGTCTGGAAATCTTGGGTGTCGAACTCGGTGGAGTTCGCTCCGGTCAAACCAAGCACATTGCGGGCGTACTCAATCGTCATCACTTGCATGCCGAGACACAGCCCGAGGCACGGGATGCCCTCTTCCCGGGCGAACTGGGCCGACTCGATCTTGCCATCGACCCCCCGTTCGCCGAAACCGCCGGGCAGCACGATCCCGTCGAGATGGCCGAGCATCTCACCAACGAGCAAACCCTCGACGTGGTCGGACATGACCCATTCGATCGTGAGATCCACCTCGTGGTGGATCGATGCGTGTCGCAATGACTCGGCGACCGAGAGGTAGGCATCGGGAAGCGTGATGTACTTGCCGACGATGCCGATGGTCAGCGGCTTCCAGGCTCTCTCGACCCGGTCGACCAGATCGCGCCATGACGCAAGATCGGGTTCTCCGGGAAGGCCGAGAATTTTCGTGACACACGCATCGAGGCCCGCCTCGTGCATGGTGATCGGGATCTCGTAGAGGCTCTTCGCATCGGGTGCATTGATGATGCCCTCGAGGGGAACATCGCAGAGGTTGGAGATCTTGCCCCGTAGTGCATCGGAGATCGGACGATCCGAGCGGCAGACGATGATGTCGGGCTGGATCCCACGACTTCGCAACTCGGTGACCGAGTGCTGCGTCGGCTTGGTTTTCTGCTCGCCTGCAGGGCCGATGAACGGCACGAGGGTGACGTGCACGTAGCAGACATTTTCCCGTCCGACGTCGAGTCGGAACTGACGGATGGCCTCGAGAAACGGCAGGATCTCGATGTCGCCGACCGTGCCACCGACCTCGGTGATACACACATCGACGTCTTCCCCGGCCAAGGCGCTGATGCGACGCTTGATCTCGTCGGTGATGTGAGGAATGACCTGCACCGTCTTTCCGAGGTAGTCACCCCTCCGCTCGGCCTTGATGACGGCGCTGTAGATGGCGCCGGTCGTGGCGTTCGACGCCTGTGTGAGCGACTCGTCGACGAAACGTTCGTAGTGCCCGAGGTCGAGGTCGGTTTCGCCACCGTCGTCGGTGACGTAGACCTCGCCGTGTTCGAACGGGTTCATGGTCCCCGGGTCGACATTCAGGTACGGGTCGAGTTTTTGCATCGTGACCCGGAGGCCACGCGCTTTCAATAATCGTCCCAGCGACGATGCCGTGAGTCCCTTACCAAGTGAACTCACCACCCCACCGGTCACGAAGATGTGCTTGGTCATCAAATGCCCCTATCTCTCCGTTGGGCCAAGCTAGCGCAGCAGAGTACGTTCCAGACCCATGACATTCACAGCATTGCTGCTCGACCAATCCGCTGACGGTGTTTCCGCCGCCATCACCGAACTCGATGACAGCCGCCTTCCCGACGGCGATGTCACGCTCCGCGTTGAATATTCCTCGCTCAATTACAAAGACGGAATGATCATGAAGGGCATCGGGCGACTCGTTCGTGACTATCCCCACATTCCGGGGGTCGACATGGCCGGAGTGGTCGAAACATCCTCCGATCAACGATTCGAACCGGGCGATCGAGTGGTTCTCACGGGGTGGCGCGTCGGTGAGATGTGGTGGGGCGGCTTCTCGAACCGGGCAAAGGTCAAGGCCGACTGGCTCGTCAAGATCCCTGACAACCTCTCCACTCGGCAGGCCATGGCCGTCGGCACCGCCGGCTTCACGGCAATGCAGGCACTCGTCTCGCTCGAGGCCCATGGACTCACGGCGGGCGACCCGCTCCTCGTCACCGGCGCCTCGGGCGGCGTCGGCTCGTCGGCCATTCTCTTCGCCGGGCTTGCCGGGCATCACGTCGTTGCGTCCACGGGACGACCCGAGAACAGTGACGACCTGAAAGCTCTGGGCGCCGCCGAGGTGATCGATCGGGCGGAACTGAGCGAGAATCCCGCCAAGCCCCTGCTCGCCGAACGATGGGCCGGGTGCATCGATGCCGTCGGCGGCGACACCCTCAGCCACGTTCTCACCGAACTCCGATCCAAGGGTTCGGTTGCAGCCTGCGGACTCGTTGCGGGAAATGCGTTGAACACCACCGTCATCCCCTTCCTGCTCCGCGGCGTGAATCTGCTGGGCATCGACTCGGTGATGGCCCCGATGAGTGAACGGATGGCGGTGTGGACCCGAATCGCCGAAGTGGTCGATGCCGACAAGCTCGAATCACTCACGACCGAGGTCGCGCTCAGCGGGATCTACGAACTCGCCGACCACATCTTGGAAGGCAAGACTCGAGGTCGCGTCGTGGTCGACTGCGCCCGCTGACTCGGGACGGTCGCCGTTTCATGTCGAGCCAGTCCTGATCGACCGACCGGTCCGGTTCAGTGACACAGAAGTCGCCTATCGTCACCCGCCGTGCGAATCGCTGTCATCCGAGAAACCGAACCCCTCGAAAGACGGGTGGCCATCACGCCCGATGTGACGGCCAAACTCCTTGCACTGGGGCACCAGGTCTTCGTCGAATCCGGAGCCGGTGAACGGGCCGGTTTCCTCGACGTCGACTACGTCAGCAGCGGGGCAACGATGGGAACTCGCGAGGCAACCATCAGCGCGGCGGGCGTCGTCATCGCCGTCGACGCCCACGTCGAGGGTCTCACCCCAACGCATGCCGTGGTCGGCCTGCTCGATCCGCTGTGGAAACCCGAAGCCGCAGGCCGACTCGCGGCAACGGGCGCCACCCTCATCGCGCTCGAACTCATTCCTCGAATCACCAGAGCACAGAGCATGGACGTCCTCTCGTCGATGGCAACCGTGGCCGGCAATGAAGCCGTCCTGCTCGCAGCTCGAACCCTTCCAAAGATGTTTCCGCTGATGATGACCGCAGCAGGCACCGTTCCACCGGCTCGGGTCCTCGTGCTCGGGGCCGGCGTCGCCGGGCTGCAAGCCATCGCTACGGCTCGCCGACTCGGAGCCGTTGTCGAGGGTTACGACATCCGGCCGGCCGCAGCCGAGCAAATCCGTTCGCTCGGGGCCAAGGCCGTGGTTCTCGACCTCGAGACCACCGACAGTGAAGATTCGGGCGGATACGCGAAGGCGCAAGACGCCGACACCGCCACTCGGCAAACCGAACTCCTCGCCCGACACGTCAGCGAGGCCGATGTCGTGATCACCACGGCGGCCATACCCGGTGCCGCCAGCCCCGTGCTCGTCACCGCCGCCATGGTCGACACCATGTCGGCGGGATCGGTCATCGTCGACATGGCGGCCGAGCGGGGTGGAAACTGCGAGCTCACCCAACTCGACCAAATCGTCGTCCGAGGCGGCGTCACCATCCTCGGACCTTCCGACCTCGCTTCTGGTTCGGCCGCAACGGCCAGCCAGATGTTTGCCAACAATGTGCTCAGCCTGCTGAAACATCTCAGCAATGACGACGGCGATCTCACCATCGACGCCTCCGACGAGATCACCACCGACACACTCATCGCTCGCGATGGGGCGCTCGTCCATCCCCGCCTCTTGGAGAAACTCGCATGACGCTGCTCATCGCCTTCACCCTGTTTGCACTTGCCGTCTTTCTCGGCGTCGAATTGATCGGCAAAGTGCCACCCACGTTGCACACACCGCTGATGTCGGGCTCGAATGCGATCAGCGGCATCGCCCTCATCGGAGCTCTGGCGTCGGCCGGGAGCGATCATTCCACCGCAGCCACGATCTTCGGTTTCTGCGCCGTTGTATTGGCCACGATCAACGTGGTCGGCGGCTTCCTCGTCACCAACCGAATGCTGGCGATGTTCAAGTCGAAGAGCACCAAGAAGCCGGCGGCTCACTGATGTCGAACCTGATCCAAGGTGGCTATCTCGTTGCCGCGGTCCTGTTCATCCTGGGTCTGAAAGGACTCTCGAAGCCGAGGACGGCCCGCCGGGGCAACGCCCTCGGCGCACTCGGCATGTTGGTGGCTGTGCTCGTGACGCTCACCGATCAAGCAATCGTCAGCTTCTGGGTGATCGCGGCCGGAGTCATCGTCGGTTCGGTGGTCGGAGCGGTCCTGGCCAACCGCATCCAGATGACGGGAATGCCCGAACTGGTTGCCCTCTTCAATGGTCTCGGCGGGCTGGCATCGGTTCTGGTTGTCGTCGCCTCGTATGTCGAGATCACCGACAAGGGGCTGCACGACGACACCTACATCGTTGCCGCCGCCATCAGCGCGCTGATCGGCGCCATGACGTTCACCGGCAGCGTGATCGCATTCGCCAAGCTGCGGGAATCAGTCGGAGCGTGGCGATCGGGTGCGGTCCAAATGATCAACGCAACCCTTCTGATCGGTGCTGTGGGCGCCGCAGTGGGATTGGTCGTCCAACCTCTGAGCATCGGCTGGCTCATCGCCGTCATCATCATTTCGGCCGTGGCCGGAATTACGCTCGTCCTTCCCATCGGAGGGGCCGACATGCCGGTGGTGATCGCCCTCCTCAACTCGCTGTCCGGCCTCGCCGCCTCGGGAACCGGATTCGCCCTCGGCAACAGCATCCTGATCATTGCCGGAGCACTGGTTGGGGCCAGTGGACTCATCCTCACCCGGGTCATGTGCGTGGCGATGAACCGCACCATCGTCAACGTGTTGTTCGGAATGATCGAGGTCGGCGAGAGCGCCGACCCGGACGACGTCTACGAGGGAAAGGTTCGCTCCACGTCACCCGACGATGTGGCGATGATCCTGGAAACCGCCGACCGCGTGATCATCATCCCCGGTTACGGCCTGGCCGTGGCCCAAGCGCAGTACGCCGTTCGAGACCTCACCAGAGCGCTGGAGGGTCGGGGAACCGACGTCAGCTTCGCAATCCATCCCGTTGCCGGCCGGATGCCCGGTCACATGAATGTGCTGCTGGCCGAGGCTGACGTCGATTACGAGCAACTGATCGAGATGGATGTGGCCAACCCGATGTTCGCCCAGACCGACGTCGTGCTCGTCGTCGGAGCGAACGACGTGGTGAATCCGGTGGCTCGGGAGACCAACAGCCCCATCGCCGGAATGCCGATTCTCGATGCCGACCGGGCCCAGACGGTCGTCGTGATCAAACGTTCGCTCTCCCCCGGGTTTGCCGGTATTCCGAATCCGCTTTTTGCGCTCGACAATTCGCTCATGCTGTTCGCCGACGCCAAACTGGCCATCACCGAGATCACGGCCTCACTGGCCCGGATCTGACCTCAGATCTCGATCGGCGTTCCGATGTCGGCGGCGACCGCGGCGTCGTAGACGACTCGCGCCGCCGCCACGTCCTGCACCGCATGGCCGGTGCTCTTGTACACGGTGATCTGGTCGGGACTCGTGCGTCCCGTTGCCGTACCGGCGATCAGCGCGCCGATCTCGACCACCGTGGACGGGTCGACGTGCTGTATCTCGGCTGCCCCCGCCGGTGGAGCCGTGGTGACGGCTCCGATGTGATCGACCACGAGTGGGCCGACTCCGACGAGTCCGACGGGGAGTTCGGCTTGCGATCCGACCGAACTCACATGAGTTCCGGGGCTGATCCACTGCGGTTCGATCACACCCTCGTTGGCGTGAGTGCAAAGTGCCACCACGTCGGCCCCCCGAATGGCCGATTCGAAATCCTCGAAATCGTCAGCGATCACCACGTCGGCCCCGAATTCAGATCGAGCTTGCGCGGCCAAGACCACGGCCTTTGGTTGGCTTCGACTCACGATCCGGATCTCCCGCCACGGTCGAATGGGTCCGAAGGCGGCGATGTGGGCCTTGCCCTGTGCACCGGCGCCGACGATCGTGAGCACCTGCGAGTCGGGCCGGGCAAGGAGATCTGCGGCGATTGCGGCGGTTCCTGCTGTGCGATCCTCGGTCATCACCTCTGCGTCCATGATCGCCAGGGGCATCCCGGTGTCGGGATCGAAATGCACGACAACGCCGAGGTGGGACGGCAGTCCGACGTTGCCGGGAAAGATCGAGACGAGCTTGGTGGCGAGTCCGACGCCTTCGAGATAGCCCGGCATGGCGGCCAACATCCCGTTGGGCGCCACCGCCGCAATGCGAGGCGGCACATTCGCCTTGCCCTCGGACTGAGCCACGAGCGCAGCTTCCAACGCCGGCCGGAGCCGATCAGGGGTCAACAACTCACGTACTTGATCGGCGTTGATGATGCGAACTCGAGGCATCGGTTCAGTCAAGCAGAGTTTCGACGATGAGCAGATTCTTGTTCACGGGATCCTCGATGAGAAGATGTCTGGCATGACCGGAATGGACCAGGCCAAGCTCAAAGAAATCGACTCGTTCGTCGCCGAGACCTATCTCGACACCAAACGATTCCCGGGATTCTCACTCATCGTGAGCCGGGGTGGCGAGATCGCCCACCGCTCCGACCAGGGTTACAACGACGACGCAATCTTCCGGATCTATTCGATGACCAAACCGATCACGTCGGTCGCACTGCTCCAGCTCTACGAGAAGGGCCTGTTCCAACTCACCGATCCCGTCAGCAACTTCATTCCCGAATGGGAGGGGCTCGAGGTCTGGGTCGACGGCACGCCGACCAGCTATTCCACCCGCTCCACAGATCGACCGATGCAGATTCGCGATCTCCTGACCCACACGTCCGGCCTCAGCTACGGCTGGATGCACCGCCATCCCGTCGACTCGATCTACCGCCACCGGGGCGTCGATCGCCTGGCCGGCAACTCCTTGGCCGAGATGGTCACGGCCCTGGCCGACATTCCCTTGCTGTTCACCCCCGGCAGCCGCTGGAGCTACAGCATCGCCACCGACATCTGCGGGCGGCTGGTCGAGATCATCAGCGGCCAATCACTCGACGCATACTTCAATGACCACATCCTCGAGCCCCTCGGCATGGTCGACACCGCATTCTGGGTGGACGACGACAAGGCCGATCGGTTCACCGACTGCTACGCCGTGCCCGCCCTCTCGCCCTTCGGCCTCCCCGAAGGAGCTTCGGGATCCGACATGGTCGCAGTGGATGGCACAGGCGCCGAGAGCGCCTATCGCTCCCGCCCGACCTTCCTGTCCGGGGGCGGCGGTCTCGTTTCGACCATCGACGACTACCACCGTTTCTGCCTGATGTTGTTGCGAGGCGGAGAGTTGGATGGTGTGCGGATTCTCGGTCGGAAAACCATCCAATACGCCACCAGCAACCACCTGTCGAGTGGCGGCGATCTCGCATCCATGGGCCAGCCCGTCTTCAGCGAGACCAGCTACGAAGGTGTGGGTTTCGGGCTGGGGTTCTCGGTTGTCCTCGATCCGATGCGAGCCGGCGTGATCGGATCGGCTGGCTCGTTCGCCTGGGGAGGCGCCGCCTCGACGCTGTTCTGGATCGATCCCGCCGAGCAGTTGATCGTCGTGGGAATGACCCAACTCATGCCGTCCTCGGCGTACGGAATTCGCGATCAACTCAAGCCCCTCGTCTACAGCGCCCTCGCCTGATGACGCTGGTGCGCCCGTGAACGTGGCCGGCCACGTCGCCGTGGCCATGCGGCTTCATCCGGCTCGCCCGCAGATCTGGCTCGGGGCCGCACTCCCCGACCTCGCGGCCATGGGTCGCCATCGCTTGCTCGGATCCATCGACAATCACGACGTCACCCGGGGTATCCAACTGCACCACCGCACCGACGAGGCCTTCCATCGCCATCTGCTCTTCACCGAACCGATGGCGCGCCTGCGCCGGGTCCTGGCCGTTGACGGCGTCAGCCGAGGGCCGGCCCGAGCCGTCGCCCACGTCGGGCCCGAACTGTTGCTCGACGGAGAACTGCTCGCCGAAGCCATCGTCGATTCGTCGGTGAAGAGCGCCTTCGACGAAATCGTCTCACTCGGTTCGACGCTGGCAACGCTCGTTGCGGTCGACAAACAAGCCGACTGGCTCCGTCATCTCGCCCAGGTTCCCGAATGGGGCCTGCCCGACGACTACGACGACCCCACATCGGTGGCAATTCGTCTCCATCGGATCCTGGATCGACGACCCCGCCTGGCCTTCGACCAAGCGCTGGTTTCTCCGATCGCGTCGAGGCTCGCAGCAGAGCAGACGCAGATCGTGGCCACGAGTGAAGAACTGGTTGCTTCCCTCGTTGCCGAACTGGCCGGTTGATTTCGGTCAGCCCGCCCGTTCAGGGGGATGAAGCGCATCACCGCAACGGTGGTTGAGCGCCCGCACCACCCGATCCTCACGGTGCCAACCGAGCAGGCTTACAGTGGCGGTGGCCAGCGCGAACCTCCGACCCTCGATCGCGTCGAGGCCGCACCATCGGGCGATCAAGATCGCCAGCAGGTGGCCGTGGGCGAACACGACACCGTTCCCGTCCGGGACCTCGCGATCGAACCGTTGCAGGAAATGATCAGCTCGGGCTCCCACTTCATCGACCGACTCTCCCCCCACGATCTCATGGGTCCAGACCGACCAATCGGGGATCTCCTGGCGAGTGTCGACGGTGCGGTGGCCTTCGTACATGCCGTAGTCCCATTCGAGCAACGAGTCGTCGAAATCGACCTGCTTGGTGAGGCCCACGATCTCCGCTGTTTCTCTGGCCCGAGCCAGAGGACTGGAATACACCTGGTCGATCTTCCAGTCGAGAAGGGTGCGGGCCGTCGCTTGGGCTTCGGAACGACCGACGTCGGTGAGGGGCAGATCGGTGCGCCCGGTGTGTCGACCGGTCATCGACCACTCGGTTTGCCCATGACGGATGACGAGAAGTTGGCGGCTCATGAATCCTTGTGACGTTGTTTCTGCTCGGCGGCCTCGGCCATCAGTTCCTTCGCATGTTTCCGAGCCGTTTTCGAGTCGGGTTGACCGGACAACATTCGAGCCAGTTCGGTGATTCGTTCTCGGCCGTCGAGCAGGTGGATTTCCGAAACGGTCTCATCGTCGCCTTGTCGCTTCTCCACGGCCAGATGGGCGTCGGCAAAGGCTGCGACTTGGGGCAAATGGGTGACCACCAGCACTTGGTGACGGTCTCCGAGGTCACTCAGCGACCGACCAACCGCAAATCCGGCCTGCCCGCCGATACCCGCATCCACCTCATCGAATACGAGGATTGGGGGCGCGTGGGACAGAACGCTGCGAAGGGCCAGCATGGTGCGGGCCAGCTCGCCACCCGATGCCACCTTGGCCAATGGTTGGAGCGGCGAGCCGGGGTTGGCCGAGAGTTCGAATACGACATGGCTGCCGTCGGATCCGGACACGGTGATGCCGATGGATGCCTTCGGCATGGCGAGATCGGGCAATTTCGCTTCGATCGCCGTGGCCAGGGCGGGAGCGGCCGCCTGCCGTGCGGCCAGCACCACGGCCTGGGCCGCTTCGAGCTCGGCGAGCGCAGCAGCCCGCTCGGTGTCGATTCGCAACGCCCGAGCGTCGTGGTCTTGGAGTTCGGCCAGCCGTTCGGCAAGGATCCGATGCTCGTCCATCACGGCTGCGAGATTCTCCCCGTACTTGCGCCGCATCTGCTGCAGCGTTTGCAGCCGTTCCTGAACGGCCTCGAGCGCTTCCGGGTCGCGTTCGATGCCACCGGCCACCACCCGAATCTCATCGGCAATATCGTCGATCTCGGCCAGCACATCGCGCAGACGGGAGGCTGCCGGCTCGAAGATCGAACGGTGCTCGATCCCCGACAACACCGACGCCAGTTGATCCCGGGCTCCGGCATCTTCGACGAGCAGATCGATGGCGCGCGAGGCCGCGTCTTCGTGATCGACGGCGTTGGACAGCACTTCTTCTTGGGCCCGCAGCAACTCGTCCTCGTCGGGTTGTTCGATGCCGACGGCATCCAACTCCTCGACCTGATATCGGAGGAGGTCGATCTCGCGGGCCCTCGATCGTTCGTCGCCACCGAGTTCGCTCAACTCTCGGTCGAGGGCGGCCAGCTGCTGTTTGGCCGCTTCCAGCCGACCCAGATCGATACCGCCGTAGGTGTCCAACGCATCGCGTTGGGCATCCACGCCGAGCAAGGACTGGTGGGCGTGCTGACCGTGGACGTCAACCATCGTGGCCCCGAGTTCGGTCAGGGCGGCGGCGGTGGCGGGGCGACCGTTGATGTACGCCCTCGAGCGACCATCGGCCGGCACGACGCGCGTGAGTACGAGCTCCTCGCCATCGATCTCGAAGCGGCCGTCGACGATGGCCTCGGTTGCTCCGGCCCGGACCAGGCCAGGGTCGGCCCGGCCACCCATCAGCAGATTGATGGCATCGACCATCAAGGTTTTGCCTGCCCCCGTCTCTCCTGTGAGTGCGATCAGGCCTCGAGGAAGGGCGAGCGAAAGGCGATCGATCACACCGAGATCGGAGACCACCAACTCGTTCAGACTCATCGATCACCCAGGTCGAACTTGTCCTTCAGGATTCGGTGGAAGTTTCGTTCACCCCGAGTGAGGAATCTCGCCCGTCGGTTCGAGGCCCGGCACACCAGCGTTTCGCCGGGTACCAATTCGGTGACCTGGCGGCCGTCGAGCGTGACTGCGGCGTTGCGGTAGCCGGCCACCGTGAGTTCCACGCCCGTGGACGGTTTCAAGACGAGCGAGCGGTCGAACACCATGTGCGGAGCAACGGGTGTGACCAGCAGGGCCTCGAAGTTCGGCTCGACGATGGGCCCACCGGCCGAAAGCGAGTAGGCCGTACTTCCCGTCGGGGTGGCAACAATCAAACCGTCGGCGAGGTAACGAGTGAAGTGGACGCCCCCGATCGAGGCGTCGATGGCGACGGTGTGTCCGCTTTGGGCCCGTTCGAGCACGACCTCGTTGAGTGCGAAGTCGACAGGACGCTGGCCGCTTCCGATGTAGCTGACCTCGAGCAGCATCCGATCTTCGATGATGAGGCTCCCGTCTTGCCAGGAGTCGAGCGCTTCCTCGATCTGGCCGGGGTCGAATTCGGTGAGGTAACCCAGGTGCCCGGCGTTGATTCCGAGAATCGGCACACCATGGGGGGCGGCATATTGCACGGCTCGCAACATGGTGCCGTCACCCCCGAGGCTGAGCAGCATGTCGACACCCCGACCGAACTCGTCGTCGGTGACCGCAGCATCGGTGCGCCCGATCAATTCAGCGTCGGGTTTGGGCAGCGATGGTTGCACGCCCGATGTGGTGCACCACGAAATCGCTCGTTGCGCGAGATCGAACACCTCGGGCCGGTGATGGTGGAGCACGATGCCGATTCGGGCAGTCAAGGGGTGACCTCAGGCGGGCTGGATGCCGCGGTTCGGAAGTGTCCCACGAACTCGACGTTGCCCGCAGTTCCGGTGATCGGCGACTTCATGACGCCAATCATGGTGGCTCCGTGTGACATTGCCGCGGCTTTGACCTCTTCGATGACCCGGGCCCAGATCTCGGGGTCGGTGATCACCCCGCGCCCTCGGGCCGCTTCCTGCTTGCCTGCTTCGAATTGGGGTTTGATCAGCAGCAGCATCGAGGACTCCGGTTGCGCCACCGACACGAGCGCCGGCAGCACCAGCTTGAGCGAGATGAACGAGAGATCGCCGACCACGAGATCGACTGGTTCGCCGATCGATTCGACCGTGAGTCTCCGCACATCGGTTTGTTCTCGAACGTCCACCCGTGGGTCGGACCGGATCCGTTCATGGAGTTGGTTGGTGCCGACGTCGATGGCGAACACGAGCGATGCGCCCCGCTGCAAGAGGCAGTCCGTGAATCCGCCGGTGGACGAGCCCGCATCGAGCACTCGTTGACCAATCGGATCGACCCCGAAATGGTCGAGCGCGGCTTCCAGCTTTTGACCAGCCCGACTCACGAATTTCGGAGGGGGCCCGAGTACCTCGATGGCCTCGCTCGGCAAAACGAGACGAGCCGGCTTCGCCGTCGGGGCTCCTCCCACGATGACGTTGCCGGCTTCGATCTCACGTTTTGCTGCGTCCCTACTGGGAAGCAATCCACGACGCACGAGTTCGGCGTCGAGTCGTCTCCTCACCATGTCGGATCACGGTAGTGGCCGCGCCAGGCGGCGCGAACCCCACGACTCCGATCAGTGGGAGACGGAACGAACGAGGCTTACTTGGAAGCGGTGGCCTTGGCGACGGTGCGCTTGGCCGCAGCCTTCTTGGCGACGGGACGCTTGGCGACGGGACGCTTGGCCGCAGCCTTCTTGGCGACGGGAGCCTTGGCTGCCTTCTCGGCCGCAGCAATGCGGGTCTCGAGGCTTTCGATGTCGCGACGGGTCACGAGGGCGAATCCGGAGGCGGTGTCGACGAAATCCTTGACGATGGTTTCGAACTTGGCCCGCACGTCGCCGGGATCGGGAAGGGCTGACATCGAGAGGTCTATCTTGGAGAAGTCGACCGTCGGGAGGTCGAGCTTTTCGAAGTTGCCGCTGATGTCGAGGACGTCGAGCTTCTTGAGCTCGGCCCGGACGTCGAGGTTGCGGATTTGTTCGAGCTGGTCGGTGAAGGTCTTCTGGTTGATCATGAAGGAAAGAATACAGTTGCGATCTAGTGCTTGCAACAGTTAGCGGTCAATTTTCGGGAAGAGTGACGAACATCACTGCGCGGGCCTGCTCACCCGATCAGCGCTCTGACGAGCTGCAGGAGGTCGGGCGCAATGTGGTCCGGTGCCGGATCGAGCGGGACCACACCTGGTTGCGTCACGCCGCTCAAGACGAGGCCGAATTCATAGCCCAGTGCGACGGCGAACAGTCCGTCGGTGTCAGGACGATCCCCGACCATCACGCCGTCGTTTCCAAACCGACCGCGGACGAGTGACGCTTGAGCCGCATGGGGTTTGCCCGCCACCACCGGGGCTAGCCCGGTTGCGGCGGCAACGGCAGCGACAAGGGCACCGGCGCCGGGGAAGAGGCCGCGCTCGGTCGGGTAGGTCGGGTCGGTGTTCGTGGCGATGAAACGGGCCCCACCCAGTACGGCTTGCACGGCGGCTCGAAGCCGTTCGTAACTGAGGTCCCAATCGAGCCCGACGAGAATGGCGTCGGCGTGTACGGCGCCGTCCACATCGACGACCTCGGCTCCCCGCTCGGACAATGCCTCCCGAATCCCGGGGCCGCCCAGCACGAACACCCGCTCGCCGGGCTCTACCAGCGAGGCCCCGGCTTGGGCCGAAGTGATCACCACACCGGTGGCATCGATGCCGAACGACGCGAGTTTGCGCTCTTGCTCGGCGATCGTGGCGAAGGAGTTGTTGGTCACGAAAACAACGTCTCGTCCCTGATCGCGCAGAAGTTTCACCGCTTCGTCAGCCCCGGGTATCGGATCGGTTCCCGTCCAAATCACACCGTCGAGGTCGAGCGCCCATGTTGACATCCCCGAAACCCTAGAAGATCGACCGAGCCAATAGCGGTCCACTACAGTTGCTCAAATGTCCGATCTCGCTACTGAATTTCCGCCCGGCGTCCTCACTGGCGACGCTGTGTCCCGAATTTTTGCTCTCGCCAAAGAGAACAACTTCGCCATCCCCGCGGCGAACTGCATCGGCACGAACAGCATGAACGCCGTCATGGAAACGGCGGCCAAGCTCAATTCCCCAGTGATCATTCAATTCTCCAATGGAGGCGGCGCCTTCGTTGCCGGCAAGGGTCTGGGCAGCGATATTCGGGCTTCGATCCTCGGCTCCATCTCCGGCGCCCATCATGTGCGGAACATGGCCGAGCACTATGGAGCTCGAGTGATCCTTCACACCGACCATGCGGCCAAGAAGCTGCTCCCCTGGATCGATGGCATGCTCGACGCCGGCGAGGCCTACTTCGAGGCCAATGGCGAGCCGTTGTTCAGTTCGCACATGCTCGACCTCTCCGAAGAACCGATGGAAGAGAACATCGACATCTGCGTGCAGTACCTCGAACGCATGTCCAAGATGGGGATGACCCTCGAGATCGAGTTGGGCATCACCGGCGGCGAGGAAGACGGGGTCGACAACTCCGAGGTCAAGCCCGAAGACCTCTATTCGAAGCCGGAAGAGGTTCTCTACGCATACGAGCGCTTGTCCGCGGTCAGCGACCGCTTCACCATTGCCGCCGCCTTTGGCAACGTCCACGGCGTCTACAAGCCGGGCAACGTGAAACTCACGCCGTCGATCCTCCATGATTCGCAGGTCCACATCGCCGAAAAGCTGGGGCTCGACCCCAAACCCGTCGACTTCGTGTTCCACGGGGGCTCGGGGTCTTCCGCAGCTGAGATCGAGGAAGCTATTTCCTACGGTGTGATCAAGATGAACATCGACACCGATCTCCAATGGGCGTTCTGGGACGGCATCCGAGCTTACGAAGCCGAAAACCACGGCTACCTCCAGGGCCAGATCGGCAATCCCGATGGTCCCGATTCGCCGAACAAGAAGAAGTACGACCCTCGAGCCTGGCTCCGTGCCGGCGAGGTGGCGTTCATCTCCCGCCTCACGCAGGCCTTCGAAGAACTCGGCAACGTCAACACGCTCTGAGCCTTCTCCACCGTCACATCCACTCGGTAGGGTGATCGGCCTCCCCCCATAACGCTGCTTCCAGCGCTCTTCCTCCCAAATTGAATGAGAACCAACAGACCGGGAGGTCGAGCGATGAACGTCGCTGTTGTTGTGGGAAAGATCACTGGCCAACTCTTCGAGCACACCCAAGACGACGGACGGGTCATCCTGTCCTTCGATGTCAAAACCGACGGCGAGCAGGGGCCACTCACCGTTCCCTGCTCCTGGCTCGGGCCCACCGGCAAGGCACCGAAGCTCGAAATCGATGCCACGGTCACGGTGATCGGTGGCGTCCGACGCCGTTTCTACCGACGGGGTGGTTCGACAACCTCGCGAACCGATCTGCTGGCCAGTCGCGTGATCCTCGGCGGGCCGAGCCGGTCGAGAGTGGCACGGGCCAAAGCGGCCGAGCACCTCATCTCCGAAGAGCTGCTCGGCAACGACTGACGTCGTCAGCGAAGGGCGCGAGCCCGCTCCCCGGCATCGCCGAAATCGCCGTCGAGCGTGTGGATCTCGGCGAACAACCGCCGGGCCTTCGGTAGATCACCGGCCCGCTCGTAGAGGTCGGCCAGGGCATACCAACGACGTAGGTGTTGGACCTTGGGCTTTTTCGGCGCCCGGGGCGCCTTCTCGAGCATGCGTATGCCGTCCCCGAGCTTCCCCTGATCGGCCAGGGCGCCGGCGTACACGATCCGGCCCTCTTCAACGATCTCGGGATTGGGCGATGCCTCGCCCAACTCTCGCCAGAGTCGATCCACATCGGCCCATTTCGACTGGGCACGAGCACAGTCGGCCAAAATGTGATGCTGCTCGGCCGAGCCGACAATCGCTTCGAACGACTCGAGGTCGGCCTCGGCTTGGCGCCACTTACCCACTCGATAGTTCGAGAGCCCCCGCAGTTCCAAAACCTCCGCCACGCCCGGGCTGATCTTCTCGATCGACGTGAGCAGCGACACCGCCTCGTGGTATCGCTCGTTCTCGAACGCGTTCGCCGCCTCGATCAGACGACGACGGAGTTTGCTGGTGGTTTCGGGCGCCGTGCTGGGAAAGCTGACCTCGGACACGTCCACCGACGAGCCGCCGCGTCGCCGTTTGCTGCGAGGCGCCTCCTCGTCTTCGTCGTGAACCCGCTCGACCACGGCTTTCTCACGTCGAACGGGGGGCGGCGGAACACGCTTCTTCGGCACCGTGGGAGGCTACTGGCGCTGGCGCCAGACCGCCTCGGCACTGGGCCAAAACGCAAGAAGAGCCCTCCGCCGGAGCGGGGGCTCTTCTCTGAGAAATCCGGCAGCGACCTACTCTCCCAGGGCGTCTCCACCCAAGTACCATCGGCGCAGGAGGGCTTAACTTCCGTGTTCGGGATGGGAACGGGTGTGACCCCTCCGCTATCGCCACCGAAACCTTGCCTGGATCTGTAGCGGAGCTCTCGAGGAGAGACGCCAGATCGACAGGAGTCGATGTATATGCATAGCGAAGATCTGCAAATCTTGCGATTCACGTCTTCTGATTGTCAAATTCGAGGCCACCTGACCTCAAGAATTCCACAGCGAGCACGAGCTGTAATAACACAAGCCCTCGTCCTATTAGTACCGGTCGGCTGAACACATTACTGTGCTTACACGTCCGGCCTATCAACGTGGTGACCTACCACGGGACTTACCCGGTTGACCCGGTGGGTGATCTCATCTTAGAACGGGTTTCCCACTTAGATGCTTTCAGCGGTTATCCCTTCCGCAGGTCGCTAACCAGCCATGCTCCTGGCGGAACAACT
>JBBKXQ010000083.1:0-4636 GCA_037969565.1 Acidimicrobiales bacterium
GCCTGCGACGAGCAGCGTTCGGCAAACTCAACATGCACCTCAAGAACAACTTTGGCAAGGTCCTAAGGATCGTCCAGCAGGTATAGCTGCGTACTGATTCAGTTCGTTCTGTCCGGTTCGAGTGTTGCCCTGTCCGGCCCAGTCCGCCCTGTCAGTAGCGCGATCTACTACGACGGCCCTCGGGTGAGGAGAGAAGCCACGTCGTGTGTGTTCGACTGCGTCGTGACCTCGTCTCCGAGTAGTGCCAGAGAAGCAGATCGTCCAACGAGTTGGCCTCTAGACGATTGTCGACTCGCGACCGTCCCAATAGGGTTCGCGGAGCTCCCGCTTCAAGACTTTCCCGGGGCCCGATTTCGGAAGCTCGGTCTCTCGGAACTCGATGGATTTCGGCAACTTGTAGCCAGCGATCAGTGAACGACAGTGGCTGATCAGGTCGTCCGCGGTCACATCACCGCGTCTTACGACGACTGCGTGCACCGCCTCGCCCCACTTGTCGTCCGGGATCCCGAAGACGGTCGTCTCGAGCACCATCGGATGTGCGTACAGGGCCTCTTCGACCTCAGTGGAGTAGACGTTCTCACCCCCGGTCACGATCATGTCCTTTGCCCGATCGACGAGGTAGATGTTGGAGCTCTCGTCGGCATATCCGAGATCGCCCGTGAAGTACCAACCTTCGCGCATCGCTTGGGCCGTGGCCTCCGGCTTGTTCCAGTAGCCCGACATGACGTTTGGTCCCCGGACCACGACATTGCCGACGGATCTGTTCTCCAACTCGACGCCATCATCGTCGGCGATTCGGCAGTCGACGCCGAGCACCGGTTGCCCGGCGGATCTTCCCTGTTCCTCGTCTACACAGTGTTCGTGGTGGCGCAGAACCGTTGCCAATGGGGCCAACTCGGTGGCGCCATAGAGGTTGCACAATTCGGCATTCGGAAAAGTCTTCGTGGCCGTATGAACGATCTCGGTGGGGATGGGACTGCCCCCGTAGAAGACCATTCTCACCGATGACGTGTCGCGTGGCGTTCGTGCCTGCTCTTCGTTGGCAGCAGCGATCATCGTCGGCACGCCGAGGGCAACGGTGATCGACTGGGACTCGATGACATCGAGCATGGCAGCCGGATCAAATGCCGGGAGTACGACTTGTGTGGCCCCCAGCCACACGCACGGCAGCACCGCAACCGAACCTGCTGCGTGGAAGAGCGGGGCTGCGATCAGGTAGCGGTCATCGCCCGTCATCGCTGCGGCGATCAACATGTTCTGCGCATTGGCCATCAGATTTCCGTGGGTGAGCACCACGCCCTTGGAGGCCCCGGTCGTACCTCCGGTATAGAAGAGCCCAGCGATGCTGGCCGGTGTGACACCCTCACCGAGTTCACGCTCGGGAGCGCGTTCAACCAATTCCTCCCAGTCCTCGAAAGAGAGAACATGCGGTACCTGGGCGGCAGCGTTCGACGGGGGCACCGCAGCGATCAGCACATGCGGTTCGGCGTCGCGAAGTTGATAGTCGAGTTCAGGACCAGCCAAGCGAGAGTTGAGCGGCATGATCACGCGACCTGAGGTCGGCACCCCCATGTACAGCTCGACGTAACTGCCCGAGTTCGGGCCGAGCACTGCGATCCGGTCGCCGGCGGAGGTGCCGAGGACGTCGAGTGCGCCGGCGATCTTGCGACACCGCCGACCGAAATCGACAAAGCTCTGTCGTCGGTCCCCGACAATGACCGCGTCCTGGGTCGGGGCTACGCGCAGCGCTCGTTCGAGCGGGTCAAGCATGGTGAACATGTTCTGTTATCCCTTCGATGTCTTGTCGGAAACCGGTCGTCCACCGAGCAGCCCTGCTCCGAGCCCCAGCAGCGCCGACAGCACAGCTCCGATGAGCGTCAGGTTGATCACCTGCGAGAAGTCGACCTTGTTGATGTTGTCGTACCGGTCACGATTACTGTCGATCAATCCGACCAAGCCGGCGAAGCGGGCCGAAGATTCCGGTAGTCCAGAAAGGGCCGTCGCAGTAGCCGGGAACTGAGCGGCCACCGTGGCGTCGAGCTGATCAGGTGGCACTGCGAGCATCTGACCGATGGCGGGAATGGCTTCGGTTTGAAGTTGGACTGCCATGGCCCCGACCGTTGCCAAACCATCGTTCGCGGCCACAACGGTTGCCGGATCGAACAGCGGGGCAACCGCACTGTTGAGATCATCTGCGTCCGCTGCTTTGCTCGGGAGACTCAACGCCAGCAACGCGATGACAATCACGGCCCCGAGAGCGCCGGCCCCGAGAGTGGTCCGTTGCGTCGGCGATCTCACAACCAACGCTCCAGCCAAGGCGATCGCGACGCCGACGGCCGTCAGAAGCCACGGAATCGACGCAGCCGAGCTCGACTCCGTTGGGATCGCGTCGGCGGACACGAAGTTGCCGGCTTGTGATTCTACGAGGTCTGCTAGTCCTCCGAATTGTGTGGTGAGGGGCGGTATAGCAGCGAGCCCTTGGACGACGTCGGGAAACTGCTCACCCAGGAGCGCAACGACATCAGCGGGTTCCTCCCCGACCGCTCCAGCTATGACAGGCACAACAGTCGAGCCGAATTCGGCTTCTGCCGCATCGAGTCCAGCCAAATCGGCTCGCAGCGCTTGGACACTTTCGGGTGTGAACACCGGGCGGAAGTCATCGACCAGCGCCTCGTAGTCCGGAGCTCTCGAAAACAGCTGGTTACTGAAGGTCAAGACAACAACTGCCAACCCGATGACGGATATGAGGACACCGATGAGGCGGCGCGTCGAAAATACGCTCTTGGACATGTCTTCTCCCCTTGTGCGATGAACGGATTCACCGTTCAGATCGCGTTGTTGTTACGAGCCGTTGTAGATCGCCCCCCACACCCGTTCCGGTGTGAGTGGCATGTCGAGGTGTTTGACGCCATATGGGCGGAGCGCGTCGAGTGCGGCGCTCTGCACCGCCGGTGCCGAGCCGATCGTTCCCGATTCGCCGATTCCTTTGGCACCAAGCTCATTCAGAGGTGTCGGAGTTTCCATCACGATCGTCTCAAACGAGGGCAACTCAGCAGCTGACGGGATGGCGTAGTCCATGAACGTCGAGGTTTGCGGATTGCCTTCGATGTCGTAGTGAAATTCTTCAAACAGTGCCTGGGCAATACCTTGGGCAAGCCCGCCGTGGATCTGGCCCTCGGCCAGGAGCGGATTCACCAGGGTCCCTGCATCGTCAACGGCCACGAACCGGACAAGATCGACGGCCCCTGTCTCGGTATCGACCTCGACGACCGCTGCATGGGCCCCGAACGGAAAGGTCGAGCCGGCGGGGTCGAACACGGCGTCTACGCCAAGACGATCCGTGTCTGCGTTTTCTGCGAGTTCCGCCCATCCGACGGCGACCGCAGGTGTTCCGGTCACGTGGAAACGGCCGTTGGAGGTGTCGAGCACGACATCATCAACGTCGGCTTCCAAGTAGTCAGCGGCGAACTGTTTGGCGAGTTCCACGAGTTGATCAGAGCCACGAACGACAGCACATCCGCCGGTCTGGAGCGATCGAGATCCCATGGTTCCTTCACCACTTCGCACCGTGGCCGTATCGCCGACGACGACATCGATCGAATCCATGGAGATACCAAGACGGTCGGCCGCGAGGGCGGCGAACGCTGTTTGATGACCCTGCCCTTGGGGCATCGTGCCGACGGTGATCGTTGCTCGCCCATCGATGTCGATGTCGATGGTGGCGGCCTCGCTGTCCATCAGCGGCGCGGTTACTTCGACGTAGACGCTGATGCCAACCCCGAGTTGGACCGAGCTACCACTTGCACGGAGATCGGCCTGTCGTGCCCGAAGTTCGTCATAGCCAACGGCCTTCGTCACGAGGTCGAGTGCCCGCTGATAGTCCCCACAGTCGTATGTGGCGTCGGTCTTCGTGCTGTATGGGAACGCATCGGATGCCACCAGATTCAGGCGCCGAACCTCGACCCGATCCATCCCGATCTCGTCGGCGAACAGATCGACCGCTCGCTCGATCGCCGCCGTCGCTTCCGGTCGTCCTGCGCCTCGATAGGCCGAGATCGGCGTCGTGTTCGTGACGATCGAGAGGGGGATGACTTCAACGCTCGCGATGTCATAGGGGCCCTGCGCCATGAGCCCGGTGAGGGTTGGAAGAATCGCGCCCAACCGGGGATACGCCCCGGCGTCGCCGAGGATCTCCAACTGGTAGGCCTCGATCCGTCCCTCTCGGGTGCCGCCGAGAGCGAGTCTCTGCCACTGAGCCCGCCCATGACCCATGGCCACCATGCTCTCCGAGCGAGTCTCGGTGAACACCACCGGCGAACCAACGACGCGGGCGAGGTGAACCAACAACAGTTCATCAGCGGCTGCACCGATCTTGGCCCCGAAACCACCGCCCACATCCGGAGTGACGACCCGGACCGACGCCTCATCCATCTCATAGAGATGGGCGATCTGGTCACGCACCGCGTGCGGAGTCTGCGAGGACCCCCAGAAAGTGACCTGCCCATCGTCCCATTCGGCCACCGCCGTTCGTGCCTCCAGCGGACAGGGGGCCACGCGTTGGTTTCGAATTTCGGCGGACACGACGACTTCACATCCGACGAAGAAGCCTTCTGTGAGCTGGTCACCGAGTTCGTAG
>JBBKXQ010000084.1:0-2831 GCA_037969565.1 Acidimicrobiales bacterium
TCGTGTCCGATGAGTCGGTTGGCCCCGATGCCGGGAATGTTGGGAACGTCGATGTCGAGTCGCTTGGCGAGGGGCCGCATGGCGAGGAAGCAGCCCACCGATCCCACGAGGAACAGCAGCCATCCAACGAGGATCGGAAAACCCATGAAGCTGACGATCGCAGCCGGAATAGCGGCGAGAGCGAAGGGAACGAGCCAGAACGAACCGGCGGTGACCATCTCACCAACACCAAGAGTGGCTGCTGCCGCTAGCCAGATACCACCCCATACGACGGGGTCTTCCATGTCTCCTCCTGAGTCATCCGAAACCGAGCGAGGTCGGTCCCTCTCGTGAACAGTAGTAACGGCGCGCCACCGTTGGTGGGTTCCCGTCAGATACGGTTTTCTCGATGGCCCGGCTTCTCAGCGTGCACGCCCATCCCGACGACGAAGCTTCCAAAGGGGCTCCCACCGTCGCAAAGTATGTTGCCGAGGGGCATGAGGCCTTCCTCGTCTGCGCCACCGGCGGTGAAGAGGGCAGTATCCAGAACCCCGCCATGGACCGCCCCGAGATACGAGACAACCTCGTCGCCATCCGGGCCGAAGAATTGGCACGTTCGGTGAAGGCCATCGGATTCCACGAGTGCGTGATGCTCGGCTACCGAGACTCCGGGATGGAAGGCGACGAGGCCAACAACCACCCCGACTCCTTCTGGCAGGCCGACATCGATGAAGCAACCGGCAAACTCGTTGCGCTCGTGCGCTTGCTCCGGCCCCATGTGATCCTCACCTACTCCGACGATCAGCAGGGGTATCGCCACCCGGATCATCTCCGGGTGCACGACATCAGCCTCTTGGCTTTCGAGCGGGCCGGCGATCCGGAGTGGTACCCCGAGCTCGGCGATCCCTGGACACCGCAAAAGCTCTATTACTCCACCTGGAGCCGAGCCCGAATCACCGCTTGGCACGGCAAGTATCAAGAGCTCGAACTCGAGTCGCCTTACGACGAGAAGTGGTTCGAGCGGCCCGACGAAGATCATCGAGTCACCACCAAGATCGAGATCGCCGATTACTGGCATGTGCGCACCGAGTCTCTCCTGGCCCACGCCACGCAGATCGACCCAACCGAGAAGTTCTGGTTCGGACTCGGCGACAACGACGCCATGGCCGCCTACCCCTACGAGGATTTCATCCTCGGACGCTCGCTCGTCGAACACCCGATTCCCGAAGACGATCTGTTCGCCGGGATCGTTTGATGCCGTCGTCGACGGCTCAACCCTTGTCGGAGGCCTGGGCCGGCGAGTTGATCTCGCTGTCGTCCACTCGCGAACCCATTCCCGGGCTGTCTGGTGTGGTCGGCCTCGGCGACCTCACCTTGTCGATCGTCGACGGCCGAGCCGTGGCCCTGTCGGATGACACGCCCGAGATCGTCATCCCGCTGGCCCCGAAGCAGGTGACCGAGTGGTGGTCGGGCGATCTCGTGCTCACCGAGGCCTACATGAAGGGTGATGTGAAACCCGTGGGCGCCAGCGGCGCGCTGTTCGCCGGCCTCGAACTCCTCGATTGGTTTGCGAAGGCTCAAGCCCGCTGAGCGTTGCGAAGTTCTCGGTAACCGATCAGCTCGGCCCCGCTTCGCTCGAGCGCCGCTCGAAAGCCCCAGTCGTGGGTGACCAGATGGGCGTCGGCCACCCGGGCTGCCCAGCTGCTGGTGATGGCTCTGAGTTCGGGCGTGTCGTCGGCGGGCCGAACATGGAGTTCGGTGACACCGGGTTCGAGGTTGCGAATCATCTGGTCGATTGCCGTTTGGGCCGAGCGGGGGAGGGGCACGGCCACCTCGCAGTCGGGGACGACGATGCCTTCGTCTCTCGCCAGTTGTCGGGCATCGAAGCCGAGATCGATCGATGCGTCGGGCAGGCTGACCGGCAGCCGGAATTCGAGGGCGAGATCGAGATAGATGTCGAAGAATTCCGGTCGGGCACAGACGGCGCCGAGGTGAGCCGACAAGTGGGTGACGTCGATGCCCCACATGATCGCTCGCTCGATCTGGGCTCGACACTCCCGACGGGTCTCTTCCACGTCGGCGTGTTCCCAGAGGTCTGACGGTGTGGCGGGGAACCCGCCATTGCCGCCGAGCAGCGACGGAGCCTGGGTGACCGGGCCCCATGTGTAGTGCTCGTGTTCGGCGTTGACCGTGAGTGAGACGCCGATGCAGTCGCCCTTGTAGTCGGCGGCGGCGCCCCGGGCCCAGGGGCAGGGAACCTGCAGTCCGGCCGAGGTGGCGATCCCCTCACGAAGGCTGCGATACACGGCCCGGTTGGCGGCGTTGGACGAACCGAGTCCGTCGGCCACGATCAACACGACCCGCGCGTCATCGGGCCGGCCGAGGCGTTCGAGGGTTCCGGACATCCCGAGCACGCTACCCCAGCGGTTGGTCGGGTCCGTCACAGGCAGACCACAAGCCGAGGCCGTCGGATCGAGCACCGTTGCGAGCCGATGTGAAGGCGGATTCGAACGTGGTGTTCGGCTCGAAGAAGAGCACGTCGGCGAAGCCCTGTTGCAGCAACCACTGGTTGACGAAGAGTTCATCGTCGGTTCGATAGAGATAGAGCAAGAGCCGCCCGTAGCGATCCCGCGACTCGGCGTCTCGCTCGATCCGCAACTCGGTGCCTGGTGGCAGGAGCCCCCGGAGAGCATCGGACGCTTCCCGGCCGAAACATTGCTCGGGCACCGTGCGACTCACGGATTCGGGGGTGTCGATCCCGATCAGCCGAACTCGTTCCTCTTGACCGCCGATCAGCAGATCGACGGTGTCACCGTCGACGACGTACTCGACGGTGGCCCCGCTGATCGGAA
>JBBKXQ010000085.1:0-13538 GCA_037969565.1 Acidimicrobiales bacterium
CGAAGCCCGGTCTGGGCCATGGTGGCCAAGGCTCCGGTGACGACGAGCAGAAGAACGAAGCGATAGTTCAACGCAACGAGCAGTCGGCCCGCAACCGGGATGGCGAAGCGACCGGTCAGTTCCTGTTCGGCGATCACATAGGGTTCAGGATCGGGCGCGTCGTTGGCGTCACCTTGGGTGATCGCCTGGAGCTGGCCTCGCTGTCGTTGGAGTTCGATGACTCGGTGGGTCACCAGAACGTCGCTCGGCTTCTTCATCACGATGACATCACCGACACCGATGTCGCCTCGATCCGACGGGGCGGCGATCACGAGCGCACCCGTTGGCGCCCACGGATCCATGCTGCCGGTTGTGATCGCCACGGGCCGGTAACCCAAGCCGAGAGACGTCGTGAGGACGATCGCCATCAGGCTGAGGGCGTAGATCGCGAACCACGAAGCAATGTCGAGGAATCGACGCAACGACAGTCGATGGGTCGATTTCGTGCGGTTCACCTCGACCTCTCGATGGCGTGTTCGGCGTCCACGACGAACTGCTGCAAAACCGTCTGTCCGGCCACACCGTTGGCCGCATCGAGGGGGAGTTGGATTCGATAACAGAGGGTGTCAGTTCGGTCGACGTCGAGAATCCGATCGCCCGGATCTTGGCCCGTTGCAGGAGTCCCGAACAGATTCACGGTGTCGCCCAGAATTTGTTTCGGCGTGAGGACGGAGCTCGTGGTTGGGGGCCGGCTGGCGCAGGTCGTGGCATGCCACAGCTCGATCAGCAGTTGGTCGGCCAGACGCAGACCGCCGGCCGAGGTGCCGACGAACGCCGCACTCAGCGAGTAGCGCAAGGGCAGGGTGCCGTCGTTCACCACGTCGATCCGGCCCCGAGCCTCATCTCCCGGTGCCATGCCGATCACGGTCAGATCGAGCGTGCCTCGGCCGGGCCCGACCGACAGGGTTGCCGCCGCGAGCTGGTTCGGTCCGAGTTCGGCCGAGGCCCCGAATCGGGCGTCCGAGGTCGACCCGAGCTGGGAAAGCGAGAATGGAACGCCGATCGCGAGGACGCTCAGGACGATGACCGTCCGAATGAAGCGCCGCCGACGGGAGGGTGTGCCTCTCATACCGGCACCGCTTCCCAGATGATGGACGCACTGGCGGAGGCGCCGATGGCCTTGGCATCGTCGGCGATGTCGAACGTGAACCGGAAACTCAGCTCGGTGCCGTCGTTGAGGATCCGATCGACCGGCGACCAGCCCTGGTCAGCCAAGCCGCCGAGTGTCCCGTCGTACAGTTCACTGGCGGCTACGAAACCCTGGCAGGAGCCGAAGTTGCCCCCCGAACCCTGTTCAACCGTGAGGGTCAGGTAGTCGGCGAGCTCTCCTTGTGCCTCGGCGAGCATGCCGACGTCGACCGGAAGCACCGATCCCTGATAGCCGACGGTGATGCACTGAGTGGAAGGACGACCGGGCGCCATGTCGGAGAGGTCGAACAGCGACCGACCCTGATCATCGTCGGCCAACGAGATGGTTCCCGCCTCGAAGCTGTTTCCGTTGCCGGTGCCCTCCGAGGTCAACGCGTTGTCGGAGCGGGCAACGACGAGCGTGGAAACCAGGAGTGCGGCCGCGGCGGCGGCGAAGGCGCGGGCGGTCGAGCGGGCGATTTGGCGATCTTGGGCGCCGGTGTCCTTCGGGCCGGAGCCGCTGAGTTCGAGTCGGCGCGCCATCAGCGGGATCCTGCGCTCGGGCTCAAGGGGCCTGATCGGGCCAACTCGAGATCGCCGGTGAAGAATTCGTCGGTGATCACTGATGCTTCGACGGGCCGGCCGACGAGGTAGCCCTGCACCAGATCGACCCCGTTGCTGGCGACCACGTTGAACTGCTGCTCGGTCTCCACTCCTTCGGCCACAACACGCAGGTTGAGGTCATGAGCAAGGCCGACCATCGACGAGAGGATGAGGAGGTCCTCGCTGCTCTCTGCCGCTTGAACCACCAACTGCCGGTCGAGTTTGATTCCGACGAGGGGAAGATTGCGGAGGTGGGCGAGCGAGGTCTGGCCTTGGCCGAAGTCGTCGAGGATGACCCGAATGCCCAGCGCCGCGAGTTCGTCCAGCGAACGAAGCATGTCGGCGTCCTGCTCGGTCGTGAGGCGCTCGGACAACTCCACGATCAGGGCCGAAGGATGGAGACCCGACAAGAGAAGCGCTCGGCTCACGTTGCTTGCGAGCTGTCGGGAAGCCAGTTCAGTCGGAGAGGCATTCACGGTGAGGAAGAGATCGGTCACACCGAACCGCTTCTGCCAGTCGGCCACCTGCGACGTTGCCGTCTCGACGATCCACATGTTCAGCGCGTCATGGAGCCCATTCATCTCGGCGACGTGCACGATTTCGTCAGGGCGGATCGTCCCGAATTCTTTGGACGTCCAACGCAGGAGCGCCTCGACGCCGGCGATGCGCCGAGTGTCAGCGGTGACCAGGGGCTGGTAGTGAATCGTGAGCTCGTCGTGCTCGATGGCATCAGCGAGGTAGGGCGCCAATTCGGCTGCTCGGCGGGCAGCTTCGTCCATGGCTGGGGCGTAGACCGCCCAGCGGATCCGTGGGTCGTTCTTCGACTTGTACATCGCAACGTCGGCCTGGCGAATGAACTCCTCGGCGTCGTTGGTCTCCCCGAGGGTGGAGATGCCGATCGAGGCGGACACGGAAACTTGGCCCCGTTCTATTGCGAAGGGCTCGGACACGATGTCGGCAACCCGCTCGGCCATCTCGAGTGCGTCGGCCACCACACCCCCCATGGCATGGCCATGAAGGAGGACGGTGAATTCATCGCCGCCCAGCCGGGCAACGAGCCCGTGGTCGCCGACGGTTCGACTGAGTCGGCGGGCAACCGCAATGAGGAGTTGGTCGCCTGCATCGTGTCCGAAACGGTCGTTGATCGGTTTGAACCCGTTCAGGTCGAGGAACAGGAGGCTGGGTGAGCGGTCGGGCTCGCGTCCCGGCATCAGTTCACCCTTGATCGCGTCATCGATCACGGACAGCAGAAGACGACGGTTCGGTAGACCAGTGAGGGCGTCTTGTGTTGCCTGGGTTTGGATCCGGTCGTTGAGCGTCCGGAGTTCGTCGACGAGGTGGTTGTTTTCGATACCGACGGCGGCTTGGCCGAGCAGGAGTTGCAGGGCGTCGATGATCTCGTCGTCGACGGGCAAGCCGTTCGAGGTCGCCACCCGGACAGCGATCAGGCTCTGGTTCGGTCCTTCGATGGCCAGCCGAACGATGTTTGTCCAGCGTGAGTTGATGAGCGCCAAGCGATCGTCGGGATCCGGATCGTGTCGGTCGAGCACGACCGACGGTTCGCCCATGTCGGCGGGTCGCAATCCGCTTCCAGGACCGCCGGGTGGAGGTAGGGCCGCGCCGGGACTCGAGAAGGCCGATGACAGAATCGTCCACGGCGCCCCCGGTTGGGCGGCGACGACGTCGGCCGCTTCGATGTTCATCGCGATCATGCCGCGGGTGAGCGTGTCGAAGAGATCGCGGTCCAGGTGTGTCACCTCTTGGCCGAGCTCGGCGACCTGATGGAGCACCTTGCTCCGGTACTCGGCTGCGCCGGTGGCTTGGCGCTGGAGGAGCACATCAGTGACGAGTTGCTCGGCCAGGTAGGCACCGGGGATGACGACGAGCAGCAGCACGCTGAGCTGATCCACCAGACGATCGAGATCCCCGAGGAGCACAACCGAGCTCTCCGCACTGTGGGCGCCGATGGCCACCCGTAACGCGATGGTGACGCCGGTCAGCACCATCCAGTGAGTGAGTGCGCCCGACAATCTGAATCGGGCGGCGGCCTCGATGATCGGAAGGGCGAAGAGCACCCAGCCGATGCCGTTGGTTCCTGTTGTCGTGGTCAGGCTGATCACCAGAATGGTGTCGAGGACCAGTTCGCCGATACTCCAACGATCATTGGCTCGTTGCGAACTGCTGCGTTCGGACCGAGTCGATATGAAGTTCGTTGCGGTGAGGGCTCCGATCGAGAGGCACAACACAACAGCGGGGGCAACCGACATCGACCCGATCGCGCCGTCGAACCGCGACGGGTCGATCAAGAATTGGCTGACGATCATCAGGGCCACGAGCGCTCGAACCTGACGCACCGCCTTCTGCGTGATTCCCGACCCCGGCCGTCGGGCGCTCTTCTGGAATGACCGCCAACCCGTTGTTCGGGCGATGCCAGCGGCCGCCCCGCCAACGGTCAGTGCCAACCACGCACCGATCACGATCATGTTGCCGTTGGCCCACCACACGACCGGCAAGCCGACGAGCGGGACGACGAGTCGGCCGATACCGATCACGTTCTCGACGGGGACGATCTCACTGTCGGGATCGGCGTTGGCGTCCCCCTTGGTGACGAAGCCGTCATTGCCGACGGCGAACACCCGATGCAGAATCTGTTTGCCGTTGCTGTCGGAGAACAACACGATGGTTCGCTGTGCGATCTGGTTCGCCTCGGGAGTGTCGTAGAAAACCACATCGCCCGCATGGACCGACGGCGCCATCGAACCGCTGGTGACGGTGGTCGGCTGCCAGCCGGTGGCAACCCAGGCCACGACAACCCAGCCGCCGAGCACGGCGACCAGGTACAGATACATCCACAGCACGAGCCACAAGGTCGGGGCAACGAGTCGTCGGCCGCGGGCCAGCAGGGTGGGGCCGATCATGGTCGAGCCTCGATGCGAGCCACGAAGCGACCGTCGAGGCCCTGGGCCCCGTTGTCGTCGATCACCGAGCCACTGGCGCGGACCATCAATGCGTCGCCACTGGCCACGCCCGATGCGAGCAACAAGCCGGACTCGAAGCTTCGGTGCCGATCGGCGAACATGCGAAGTGTGCCTTCGAACGCGGGCTCGCCGATCGGCCGGAAGTCGGAGCAGTCCGTGCTGCTGCCCGTTCCGACCTCGAGTGAGAGGTCGAAATATCGCTGCAGGCCGCCGCTCCCGGCGGCAGCGTGGATTCGCACGTCGACACCGTCGAGGGAGCCGGTGTAGCGGACGATGAAGCAGTTCTCGAGTTCGAGCCCGGGGTACAGACCGGTGCCGTCGAGAAACAACTCTTGTGCGGATTCGATGTCGAGATCGAGTTGGGCCGCAGTCCAGGTGTTGTTGCTGTTGCCAGTGGTCGCGGAAAACTGCGCAGAACTCGTCGACGCCGTGGCGATGATCACCACGACGGCCGACGCGAGGAGTAGCGCGATGCAGGCGCCTCTCAGCGCAGACCTTCCTTTTGGCACTCTCTTTAGATCGGCAGAACCTACTCATCTGGAGAGGGCCATTCGGCCCAGGAACAAACAGCCGATCGACTCAGTGGGCGGACCGTTTCACGGTGACGTCGATCACAGATCGCCGACCCTTCAATCGCCGGTCGAAGGTCGGTAGCGTGGTCGGTTCATGAGTACGTCCGAGGTTGCGCAGGCCGGTGTCGACTGGTCATTCGTGAGGCGGCCCAAGTGGTTGCTGTCGCACTTGTTTGCGCTCACGCTCATCCTGGCCTTCGTCTTCGCCGGTTCCTGGCAGCTCGAACGGCGTGATGAGAAGCGGGCCACCAATACCTTGATCGAGAATCGGGCCCTCGTGGCCCCAGTCGTATTCGACCAACTGTTGGCGCCCCCCTATAGCGGCATCGACGGCGCCGACCTCGACTTTTTCGCCGTCACCGTGCGCGGTCACTTCGTCGATGGGGAAGTGGTCCGGGTTGCGAACCGAACCGAGAACGCCCGAGGTGGCGACTGGGTGGTTGCCACCTTCGAAACGACCTCAGGCCAGACGTTGCTCGTGAACCGCGGTTTCCTGCTTCGATCCGAGGAAACCGCCGCGGTGGGCCAAGGTGACGTGGAACTCGGGGGCTGGCTCCGTCAGACGCGGGTGAAAGACGGGCTACTCGGGGCGACCGACTCGGGGGAAGGACTGCGAGTACCCCGTCTCAGTACGGTCGACATCGGCGCCCGACTCGGCACCGAGGTGGTGCCGGTGTGGCTGCAGCTGGCAACGATCGACGGTGTTGATCCGGCCGCGACCGACCGGTTGGTGCTCGAGGTCGCACCGCAGACGCCGCGGCCGATCCCGCTCGACGACCTCGATGAAGGCCCCCATTTCGGTTATGCGATGCAGTGGTTCGCCTTCGCCGTTCTCAGCATCGTGGTTTACGGACTGCTGCTGCGGAAGCTGGCGAACGCGATTCCCGAACCCGTGGGCTTCGAGCTGGACGGCCCCGACGATCGACTGGCGTACATACCGCCGCCCCAAGGGTCTCGCAAGCAATAGTGAGCGGCACGAGGTCGACGGCGCACTAACCTGCGGACAATGCCTCAAGCCTCCTCCCCTGACGTTCTTGCTCTTCACGGACTCCGTTTGAAGGGTTTCGCCGATGTGCCGGTGATTGCGGGTTTGTACGACCTCGATGAAACGATCGTCAGCGAAGTGCTCTCGAAGGCGGGCGAGGCCGAATTGGCCATGTTCCGCGACGGACGCCGTACGGGATGGGCACTCAAGCCGGCCGGGAGGATCGAAAACGAGCGCTTGCTCGCAGCCGAACTCGACGGCCTCGAGCTGCGAGCGATCGTGCAGTCGGCTTACGACCGTTTCCTCGCCAAAAATGCCGCCATGCTCGAGGTCTGCACGCAATGGCAGGTCAAAGACCAAGATGCGCAGCTCCTGAACGATCACTCAGACCCCGCCTACGACGAATCGGTCATCGCCCAACTGGCCGAACTCGACGAGTATGTGCAGCCGATCTGCGCTGAGCTGAGCGACGAGCTCGATCGATTCTCGGTGTATGGCCCCAGGTTCTCGACGGCGCTCGACAAGCTTCGAGCGGGTGAACTCGAGTGGTTCACCAAGCCCATCATGGAGAGCTACCACACGGTGTGGTTCGAACTCCACGAGGACCTCCTCGCCACGCTCGGCATCGACCGGGCCACAGAGCAGGGCCACTGATGGCACAGCCTCAGATCAGCCCACACACCCCGCGTTTCGGCCGGGTACTCACCGCCATGGTCACCCCCTTCGGCGCCGATGGCTCGCTCGATCTCGACGCCTCGGCCGCGTTGGCCCGTTACCTGGTGGCAAACGGAAATGATGGCATCGTCGTCGCCGGCACCACCGGCGAATCGGCAACCCTCACCCACGCCGAGCAGATCGAACTGATTTCGGTCGTGCGCGAGGCAATCCCCGATCATCACGTGATCGCCGGGGCAGGAAGCAACGACACCAAGGCCGCCGTCGAACTCACCGCGCGGGCTTCGGCCGCAGGGGTCGATGGCATTCTGTCGGTCACCCCCTATTACAACCGACCTTCGCAAGCCGGGCTCGACGCCCACTTCCGGGCCGTCGCCGACGCCACCGACCTGCCCGTGATCCTCTACGACATTCCCATTCGAACCGGTCGCAAGATCAGCACCGAAACGCTGCTCGGTTTGTTCGAGGTGGAAAACATCGTTGGCATCAAAGACGCGGCCGGCAGTGCCGCCGTCACGGCCGAGCTCATGGCTCGCGCCCCTGAAGGAATTGATCACTACTCGGGCGACGACAGCCTCACGCTGCCCTTCCTCGCCGTCGGCGGACACGGAGTCATCGGTGTCGCCACCCACTGGATCGGCCAGGAAATGCAGAACATGATCGCGGCGTTTTTCGACGGTCGAGTCGATGAGGCCCGCATCATCAATGCCGCAATGATTCCCTCGTTTGTCTTCGAGACGAGTGACGATGCACCGAATCCGGTGCCAACCAAAACAATGATGGAGATGCTCGGCGTGTCAGTTGGACCTTGTCGCCCACCCATGGGCTTCGCGCCCTCTGATCTCGCTGATCGAGCGTGCCAGGTCCTCCGCGGCCTTGGTCGTCTCTGATGGCGGCCCAAGTACGGGTCGTCTTCCTCGGAGGCCTCGGCGAAATCGGCCGCAACTGTGCGGCCATCGACATCGACGGTCGGATCATGCTCATCGACTGCGGACTCATGTTCCCCGACGACGACATGGCCGGCGTCGATCTCGTGTTGCCCGATTTCACCTGGCTTCGGGAAAACGCCCATCGGGTCGAGGGAGTGGTGGCCACCCACGGCCACGAAGACCACATCGGCGCGCTGAGCCACCTCCTCGCCGAGATGCCGCTCAAGATCATCGGCTCGCCACTCACGATCGGTCTGGCCAAGAACCGGATTCAAGAGCGGGGTGTGCAAAAGGCGGCAACGTTCATCGAGGTGAACGACAACGACCGAATTCAGGTCGGCCCGTTCGACATGGAGTTCTTCCCGGTCACCCACTCGGTGCCGCACGGCTTTGCCACGGCATTCCACACGCCCCAGGGTGTCATCCTCCACTCCGGCGACTTCAAGCTCGACATGACTCCCGTCGACGGTCGACTCACCGACCTCGCCGCCATCGGCCACATGGCGAAAGACGATGGCGTCCGCCTGTTCCTCTGCGACAGCACCAACGCCGGGAGCGAGGGGTTCTCGGCTTCGGAAACCTCCATTGGTCAGTCGATCCACGATCTCTTCATGCAGCGGGCCGGTCAGAGGATCATCGTTGCGTCCTTCGCCAGCCACATCCACCGGGTGCAGCAAGTGGCCAACGCGGCCATTGCCAACGGGCGCACGATCGCCACGCTCGGTCGGTCGATGAACAACAACGTGGGCTTGGCCCGTCAAATGGGTCTGCTGCACATCCCCGACGCCCACCTGGTGAAGATCGAAGAGATCGACAACATCCCCGACGAGGAACTCTGCATCATCTCCACCGGGTCCCAAGGTGAGCCCATGGCGGCCCTCGCCCGGATGGCGGCAGGAGAAAACCGATTCCTGTCCATTCGTGAGAACGATTGCGTGATCCTTTCGTCCCACCCGATTCCCGGTAACGAGTCGAGTGTTTCCCGGGTGATCGACGGCTTGCTTCGGCGAGGGGCCGAGGTCGTGCACTCGGGTACCCACAACGTGCACGCCACCGGCCACGCCAAGGCGGAAGAACTCCGGGTGATGCACTCGATCGTGCAACCGGAATGGTTCATTCCGGTGCACGGCGAATACAGCCACATGACCGAACATGCCCGCTTGGCCACCCGGATGGGCACCAAGGCCGACCGCATCCTTATCTGCCAAGACGGCGAGTCGGTCATCCTCGACGACAACGGTCTGCACCGCGGCGACAACGTGCCGGCCGAATTCATCTACGTCGATGGCACCGTCGGCGACCTCGACGAGAGTGTGCTGGTCGAACGGCGGACGCTCGGAACCGATGGTTTCGTGTCGGCCGTCATCGCGCTGGCCATCGAGGGTCCGAATGCCATGCTCCTCCGAGAGCCGGAGATCGTGAGTCGTGGTTGGGTCGACGGCGACGAAGGCGACCAACTCCGCAAGGATGCGATGCACGCCGTGCGTGAGGCGGTCGAGAGTTCGATCAAGGACGGCAAGCGCACGCGGCAGGACATCGAGCGGGTCGTGCGTCGCACACTCGGCCGATTCGTCAGCAACCGCACCCGGTTACGGCCGATGATCGTGCCGGTTGTTCTGGGCGCCCATGAGGGTGCCGACGAGGGCAACGGCAAGAAAAAGAAGAAGTAACCGTCCCGGGTTCTTCCCCCGCTTCCCCCTTCCCCTCACGTCCCCCCACGTCCTGTCGTTCTGGAGTCCTCTACCGTCGAAATCGACGGTATTCGCCTCCAGAAGGGGCAGAACTCGCACGTTCAGGTGCCATCGTCCCTCCAAAAATGGAGTCGTCGTGGCCCTTTCCATCGACAAGGTCGTCACCGACCTCGCTTCCCACACGTTCAACGTCGTCACATGGAAGCGCCTCATCGACGGCGGCGTCCAGGAAGCGGCGATTCGACGCCGGATCGGCAACGTCCTCACGCCGTTCACTCCTGGCGTCTACATCGTCGGTGAACCATCGCGCCGCACGTTGTTGTTCGCCGCCCTCGAGTCGATACCGACGGGTGCCGCGTCCCGAAGCACCGCCGCCGGCCTGCTCGACCTTCCGATCGACAAGGTCGACCAGATCCAGATCGTGATTCCTCACGGTCTGAAGCGAGTCTTCGAGGGGCCCTTCGATGTGAGGCAGTCGAAGCTCATGCCCGATGCCGACTTCATCGTTGCTCGCGGGTTCCGCTGCACGTCGGTGGAGCGAACGATCTGCGACCTCGGCACCGACCTGATGCCGAGCGAGATCCAGGGCCTCATCGAGTGGTCGATCACGAATCGCCGAATGACCCGAAGCTCCTTTCAGGCCTGTGCGAGGGCCTATTGTCGGCGAGGACGGCAGGGCAGCGGCCTCATTCGCCATCTCAACATCGCCCTTCTCGACGACGAACCATTTCCGGCCTCGAAGCTGGAACAGTTGGGTGTTCGACTATTCCGTCGAGGAAGGCTTGGTGCCTTCGTGTTGCACTTCGAGCCGCCGTGGAGCGATGGGGTCACCGGCATCGTTGACATTGCGTGGCCCGAACTCCGAGTGATCGTCGAACTCGACGGGCGGCGCTGGCATGCGATGAGCAAAGCTCAGAGCAACGACCGGGCCCGCGATCGCAAGGCAAATGCTCATGGATGGTTCGTGTTGCGATTTGGTTGGCAGGAAATCACTGAGAGACCCGAGGCGGTGCTGGCCGAGCTCGGCCGCTTTCTCGAAGCCCGACGAGCCGCTCTCGCCGCCTGACCCGGCGCCCCACATGCAGCAATTGCCCGTTCTGGAGTCCTCTACCGTCGAAATCGACGGTATTCGCCTCCAGAATCGGGGCGAGTGGCGGGCGAGTGGCGGGCGAGAGACGGCGGTTGGTGATGATTCGGCGGAGATGATGGCCAAGTGTCACCACTCAGCGGAAGGGGAGCGCTACGGTGGGCGACACTGTGGCTACAACCAATCGGACCTCACGGACCGGTCGAGGGGCAGCAACGGGTGGACGATCTGATGCCCGCACGACCAAACAGAGTGCGGCAAAGAAACGCGCCCAGAATCAGCGGGAAGTGCAGGGCATCGCCCTCATCACCGCAGCCCTCCTCCTCGGCCTCGCTCTCTACACCGGCGCAACCGGCATCGTCGGCAATTTGCTGGCCACGGTGCTCGGGGCGCTCATCGGCAAGGCGCGTTACTTCGCGCCCATAGGCCTGGCCATCGGCGGCTGGCGCTTATTGCGCACCAAGGCAGTGAAGAAGACTGCGTATCGGCCTCGGCTGGAGCTTGCGGCCGCTGTGATGGCAGGTGTTGCGTTGTTCGCAACGCTCGACCTCATCGGCGGACGTCCGGGCTGGGGCTCGCCCACGTCGGCGCTGTCACGGGCCGGCGGTTGGGCCGGCGTGGCCATCGGCGGCAGTCTCGAGCGCTATTTCGGCTATTGGGGCGAAATCATTCTCACCATCGCGATGGTGCTCATCACGTTGGTCTTGTTCACGAGTGCATCCGCCGGATCCGTTGTCGACGTGTTGGCCGAACGCGGTCACGGGTTGCGCCTGCGCCTGGCCGAATCCGGATTCCAGCTCCGTCGCTCGGGTGAGGGCAAAGAGGCGAAAGCCAAGCCCGAAGCCAAGTCGACCTCGAAGAAGAAGGCGGCCGCGGCCGCCGACTCCTTGCTCGATCTCGAGTTCCCGGCTGCCCCCTTCGACGAGTTGCCCGACCCCAACGCCGAATTGTTCGACCAGGAGAAGTACATCGACCTGCGACAGCCTTCGGTCGAACCCGAAGTCGACGAGGCGATCGATCCGCCGGCCATGCCTGCCGCACCGTCGTGGGCCGAACGCTCCGAGCCGGTCATCGAGGTTCCGGCGATCGTCACCGTCTCCGACCTCACATCGCTACGACCAACCCCCAAGCAGGGCGATTGGGTTCTGCCCGACATGAGCATTCTCTCGCAGAGCGAGGGGCAGGACGTCGACCGAGCGTCGGTCGAACGCACGGGGCGCAGGCTCGAGCATGCACTCGCCGAGCACGGCGTGGAGACTCGCCTCGTTGGTGTGGTCGTCGGGCCCACCGTCAGCCGCTTCGAGCTCGAGCTCGGTCCCGGCGTGAAGGTCAATCGGGTCACGAGCCTGCACAAGGACATCGCCTATGCGATGGCAACTCCCGACGTGCGGATCCTGGCTCCGATCCCGGGCAAGCAGGCCATCGGGGTCGAGGTGCCGAACGTTTCTCGTCAGATGATCACGGTCGGCGACCTGCTCTACTCCGAAGAAGCGGCGAACGCCACACATCCACTCGAGGTGACGCTGGGTCGAGACATCACCGGCCGAACGGTCATGGCCAACCTCGCCAAGATGCCCCACCTTTTGGTGGCCGGTCAGACCGGCTCGGGTAAGTCGAGCTGTATCAACTCGATGCTCACGTCGATTCTCATGCGGTCCACTCCCGATGAGGTTCGCCTCATCCTGGTCGACCCGAAGCGGGTCGAGCTCACCCAATACGAGCGGCTTCCCCACCTGCTCACCGAAGTTGTCACCGATCCCAAGAAGGCGGCGAACGCACTGGCCTGGGGTGTGCGCGAGATGGAGCGACGCTACGACCTTCTCAGCGACGTGGGCGTGCGCGATCTCGACGGTTACAACGCCGGTGTCGAGAGCAACCGGTTCCCCGCCGTGCCCACCGCCGACGGACCCAAGGAGCGAGAGAAGCTCTGCTACATCGTCATCATTCTCGACGAGCTCGCCGACCTGATGATGGTTGCGGCCCGCGATGTCGAAGAGTCGATCTGCCGCATTGCCCAGAAGGCTCGTGCGGTTGGCATTCACCTCGTGATCGCCACCCAGCGCCCGAGCACCAACGTCATCACCGGTCTGATCAAGGCCAACGTTCCGGCCCGTCTGGCCTTCGCCGTTTCCAGCCTCACCGACTCCCGGGTGGTGCTCGATCAGCAGGGCGCCGAACGTCTGGTCGGCCGGGGCGACGGTTTGCTTCTCGACGGCAGCACCAGCACGCCCACCCGATTCCAGGGGGCATGGGTCACCGAAGAAGAAGTCGAAACGATCGTCGAACACTGGCGCAAGCAGGCGCCCGAGGTCGTGTTCGACAGCCGGGTGTTGGGCGAAGAGGTCAGTGAATCGGCGTCCATGATCCCCGGTGGCACCACCGGCGACGAAGACGACGACGAACTCGTACTCCAGGCCATGGAGCTGATCGTGCGATCGCAGCTCGGGTCCACCTCGATGTTGCAGCGGAAGCTGCGAGTCGGATTCGCTCGTGCCGGTCGCCTCATGGACATCCTGGAAGAGCGGGGCGTGGTCGGACCGTCACACGGTTCCAAGGCGCGCGACGTGCTCATGACACCCGAGGATCTCGATGCCGGCCGTTGGCCTCCCGCCATGCGTGGCGGGGGATCGCCGGCTCCGGCTGCCCCCCGTGTTGCGGCACCAGCGATGGCTGCGGCTCCCACTCCGGCTCCTTCTCCTGCGCCGGAACCGGCATCTGCGCCCGTACCCGCGCCTGCGCTGATCCGTTCCGATTCGGCCCGACGGGCTCCGGCGAATCTGCCCGAGCCCGACCTCGCGCTCAGTGCCGACGATCACACGTCGGTGATGGACACAGCCAAGAACGCTCCAGC
>JBBKXQ010000086.1:0-23651 GCA_037969565.1 Acidimicrobiales bacterium
GATCGGATCGTCCGGTACGTCCACCGACCGGCGGGCTCGGTCTGGGGTCTCGCTCCGGCGCATGAACTCGAGCTTCGCCCGGGCTCGGGGCCACGGCACCTCACATTTCACCCGACCGAACCTCTTGCGTTCCTCATCGGTGAGCTCGGCTCGACCATCTCGACGCTCGGCGTGGAGCCTCGGACCGGGGACCTGACGCTTCTCTCCACCCAATCGACCCTCCCGAACGGCGCGGACTCCGCCTCGCTCGGAGCCGACGTGCGGGTGCATCCCAATGGCCGCTTCGTGTATGCGTCGAATCGAGGCGACGACAGCATCGCGGTGTTCGAGTTGTCAGCTGAGCGTCAGCTGCTCGAGCTGCTCGCTCATGTGCCCAGCGGCGGGAGGGGCCCCCGAGCGCTGGCCCTTCACCCATCAGGGCGATCACTGCTGGTCGCCAACCAACTCAGCAACTGCGTCGCTTCGTTCTCGATCGATCCCGAAACCGGCACCCTCGAGCACAGCCACACGATCAGTGGCATTTCCCAGCCGGCAAGTCTGGCCTTCTGCGAGGCACCGTGATGACTGATCTCGAACCTCTTCCCCTGAACGTCTTGGTCACCGGAGCTGCCGGGCGGCTCGGAAGCGCGGTCAGCGCCCTGCTGCACGAGAACGGTCACCACGTGCTCGCCACCGACATCGCGTCACCCGGTGAGGTGCCCTACCGATTCGAGCAGGTCGACCTGCTCGATCACGAAGCAGTCGGTGCTCTGCTCGACGGCCGCGACGTCGTTCTCCACATCGCCAACCATCCCGGAATCGGCTCGAGGCCACCCCAGGTCGTGTTCAACGAGAATGTCTCCATGAACGCCAATGTCTTCCAGGGCGCCGCTGAGCAGGGTGTCAGTCGGCTCGTCTTCGCAAGCACCCTGCAGTTGATCGGGTCGCACGTCGACAGCCGAACCGTGGTCGACGAGCCCACGCCGCCCTCCTACCCGTTGCACGGCGGAACCCGCCCTGCTCCCTCGAACCTCTACGCCCTGAGCAAGACCGTGAGTGAAGTCATGCTCGAGTACTACGCGGAACGCTGTGGAATGGATGTCGTCGCACTCCGCTTGCCCTTGCTTCACAATCACGAGGAGTGGGTCGGCATCTCGAGGGGCGAGGAGACGTCCAGCCAAATTCTCGAAGGCTTCTCCGGGCTGACCCACGCTGACGCGGCTCGGCTGTTCCTCAGCGTCCTCGACGCCGATCTACGCGGCTACCGGGTCTACATGGCCGGCACCAGCCACCGTCATCGGGATCTCTCGCTTCCGGAACTGCTCACGAAGCACTATCCCGACCTGCCCGCTGGAATCGCCGATCTCGTCGACATGTCCGCCGTCATTGCCGACTCCGGATGGACACCGAGCCAGGACTACTGGCCGCCCCGAACGACACCGGACGCCACCGCACCGAAGGAGCAGCACTCATGACCAAGCCGACAACCATCGAAGATGTTCAGGTGATCCTCACCCAACCCGGGAGTGCGCGGCTCGCTGTGGTCAAGGTCCTCACGTCGGAGTCCGGCCTCCACGGTGTCGGCTGTGCCACCTTCACCCAACGAATACATGCCGTTGCTGCAGCCATCGAGCACCATCTGAAGCCCTTTCTGATCGGGCGCGACGTAGCTCGCATCGAAGAGATCTGGCAGATGTCGATGGTGCACGGGTACTGGCGCAACGGTCCCGTTTTGAACAACGCGATCTCTGGCGTCGATCAGGCACTCTGGGACATCAAGGGAAAGCAGGCGGGTATGCCGGTCCACGACCTGCTCGGTGGCAAGTGCCGTGAGGGTGCCAACGTCTACGTCCACGCCGACGGCCCGACCCCGGACGACGTTGCTCAGCGAGTGCAGGAGTTCGTCGACGACGGCTATCGCTACGTGCGCGTCCAGCAGGGCCTGTACGGCGGCAAGAACATCGACACCCCGCGACCAGCGGGGGCTCCGGACGGCGCCTACTTCGATCCCCGGGCATACCAGAGGGATTCGCTCACCATGATCGAACACGTTCGCGCCACCGTCGGGCCCGCCATCGAGTTGCTCCACGACGTCCATGAGCGGCTGGCGCCATCCGACGCCGTGACGTTCGCAAAGGACCTCGAACCCTGCCGGCTGTTCTTCCTCGAAGATCTTCTGGCCCCGGAGGATCTTCCATGGTTCGAACGGGTCCGCGCCCAGTGCGCCACACCGCTCGCCATGGGCGAGTTGTTCAATCACCCGATGGAGTGGCGGGCGGTCATGGAGGGTCGCCTGGTCGACTTCATCCGGATGCACGTCAGCCAGATGGGCGGCATCACGCCCGCCCGAAAAGCCGCCGACATGGCCCACAGCCACGGCATCCGCACCGCCTGGCACGGCCCACCCGACACGTCGCCGGTCGGTCACGCCGCCAATCTCCACCTCGACCTGTGGTCGCCGGCCTTCGGTGTGCAGGAGTGGTACCGACCCTCGGACCTCGACTACGCCATGTTCCCCGGTCTCCCGACGGTGTCCGACGGGTATCTCTACGGCAATGGTCGTCCGGGCCTCGGGATCGACATCGACGAGTCCCTGGCCGCCGAGTACCCCGTGCGAGATGAAGTGGAATGGTGGACACAAGCGCGCTTGCCCGATGGTTCCCCGGCTCGACCATGACCGCCGAGGCCAAGCACTCGCTCGATCCAGCCGAGGTCGTCTCGTCGCTCGCTTCGGTTGGTGTCGTGCCGGTCGTCACCATCGACGACGAGTCAGACGGGTCGAGCGTTGTCGCGGCATTGGTCCGTGGTGGGCTGACCGTCGTCGAGATCACGCTCCGCACCGCCGCCGGCATCCGGGCGATCGCTCGGGCAGGTGAGGAGGTGCCCTCGGCTCTGATCGGTGCGGGTTCGGTGTGCTCGGCCCGAGAGGCCCGCGATGCGATCGAAGCGGGGGCTCGATTCATCGTCTCTCCCGGACTCGACGAGGAAGTGATCGTCACGGCTCGAGAACGCGGAGTGATCGCCATTCCCGGCGTGGCCACCGCAACCGAGCTGATGCGAGCCAGCAACCTCGGGCTCGAGTTGGTGAAGCTGTTCCCGGCAGAAGTCGTGGGAGGGGTCGACCTCATTCGGGCGCTGTCGGCGGTGTGGCCGACCGTGCGGTTCCTGCCGACCGGGGGAATCTCCGCAGTCAATGCCGGCAGCTATCTCGCTCACCCACAGGTCGTGGCCGTGGGCGGTTCTTGGATGGTTCCCTCGTCGTTGCTTCGGACGCGGGACTGGGCCGGAATCACCGCGACGGCGGCCGAAGCCCGTGTGCTGGCCGCGGGTGTGTCGTGACTCCGCCGCTGAACCTCCGGCTGCCCGAGAAGTGTCGATTCGACGTCTTGACGTTGGGCGAGGTCATGCTCCGGTTCGATCCCGGTGAAGGTCGAGTCCGTACGGCCCGCGAGTTCGGAGTCTCCGAAGGGGGAGGGGAATACAACGTCGGCCGGGCGCTACGAAGATGTTTCGGTCAACGGGTTGCTCTGGTCACCGCCATCGGTGACAACGAGGTGGGCCGTCTCCTGGAAGACCTCCTGCTCCAGGGTGGGGCAAACCTCGATCACGTCGTCTGGAAACCGGCCGACGACGTCGGTCGCCAGCATCGGAATCCGCTCAACTTCACCGCAAGAGGATTTGGCGTCCGCAGTGCCAACGGTGTTTACGATCGCGCCCACTCAGCCACTTCTGCCCTGCGTCCCGATGATGTCGACTGGGACCATCTCTTCGGGGCCCTCGGCGTGCGATGGCTCCACACGGGCGGCATCTTCGCCGGACTGTCGGGATCGACCGGCGACGTCGCCCTCACGGCCATGGCTTCGGCTCGCCGCCACGGCACGATCGTCTCCTACGACGTCAACTATCGACCAAGCCTGTGGGCTCAGCGAGGGGGAAGCGAGGCCGCCGACCTCGCCACCGGAAAGCTGCTCGATCACGTCGACGTGCTCTTCGGAGTGGCTGACGCGAGCTTCGAAGAGCGATGTGCCCAGCTGAGCAGTGACCATCCGAATCTGGTGGTCGTCGCCGCCACACACCGCGTCGTACATTCGGCGTCCGTCAACGACTGGGGAGCCACGGTCTGGTCGTCAGAGGAAGGTACGCACCGAGGCCGGGGCCACATGGGTCTGCAGGTACTCGATCGCGTCGGGAGCGGCGACGGTTTCGCCGCCGGCGTGATCTTCGGCCTGCTCGACGGCCGACCGGTGGCTGAGGCTCTCGATCTCGGCATTGCTCACGGTGCACTCGTGATGACGACGGCAGGCGATACGTCATCGGCCACGCTGGCCGAGGTCGAGCGATTGGCCCATGGTGGCGAGTCCTCGGTCGACCGCTGACCGTTTCGTTTGACGACGGCACGGTATGTGCCTAAAGTCACTCGGACTGGGAGCGCTCTCAGAACGGCGAGGAGAAACAGGTGGGGATCATGCGAACGATGTCGAGAATCGCGGTCGTGCTGGCAGTGATCGGAGCAACGTTGTTGTCCGTGAGCCCGGCAACGGCGGTGCCGAATGCAACCGGCACGATCATCGATGACTTCAACGACGGTGATGCAAACGGCTGGGGGACCTTCGGCGGCAACAACGCAGGTGGCGGTCTGGGCGCGTTGGCTGATCGCCCCTACGAGGGCACCGGCTACCTCAGCACCGGGTGGGGCGGCGAGGGCACGGCATCGGGGTTCTACGGCGGCGCCTTCCGCAACTTCGACAACGGTGCTCAGCCGGTGCCTCCGGCCGACCCGTGGTTCAACGTGTGGGTGCTCAACCAGAGCAACGCCACCGCCGACGGCTACACCCTCGAGCTCACCCTTCGTGAAGATCTCGACGGCAACGGCTGGACCGATGGGTCCGAAGACTCGTTCCGCCTCGACACCTCCTTCGTGGCCGCTGACTTCGACGATCAGTGGAGCCTTGTCAGCGTCCCCCTCAGCAGCCTCACCAACCTCGGTACCGGCGGCGATGGCACGTTCGACGGCGCCCTCGACGAGGTCGTGATCGTGATCGCAAGCGTCACCGGCGCCAATCCGTCGGTTGTCGAGGTGGACTTCGACCAGTTCGCGTTCAGCTCGGGCGGGCCGCTCGCCTTCTCGTCGGTGGTGTTCGACGACATGGAACACGGCAACCCGTCCGGCAACGGCTGGTTCTCCTTCGGCGGCAACGTCGGCGGCGGCGGCATCGGCCCCAACAGCGTCGATCTCCCGCCCGCCCTGGGCGGAGCATTCTCCCTCGAGACCGGCTGGGGCTCCGGCGGCGCGGCCGGCTTCTTTGGCGGCTTCGGCCGCACATCACCGTCGGATCTCTCGGGAACCCAGTACTTCAACTTCTGGATCAATCCCAACGGCGGCCAGGAATACACGCTCGAAATCAATCTCCAGGACGACGACAACGGTGATGGCAATGCCACTCCGGCCGACGATGACGAGTTCCAGTACAACTGCACCATCGGTGACACCGGCCCATGTGCGGTTGCCGGTGGCGGTTGGCAGCTCGTGTCCGTCCCGCTCGACGATTTCTTCGACGACAACTCGTTCTTCACCGGTGGCAACGGTGTGCTCGATCCCACTGCGGCGAACCGCGGCGGTAATGGCGAGCTCATCAACGTCGTGTTCGCCGTGATCGGCACCGGCAGCGACGTGAACTTCCGCACCGACTACTGGGCCTTCACCAATGAGCCGCTCGATGTGTCGGGCGGCCCCGGTGGTGGCGTCGTGATCGACGGCTTCGAGAACGGTGTGGCCCCCGCCGCCCCGTGTGCTCCGTCGGTCCCGCCGCTCGGCTTCTGCACTTTCAACGGCGCCGGCAGCTCGGTTGCGCTGTCGAACCCCGCCACCCCGCCGGCACCCGTGCTCGACGCGGTCGGCACGCCCAACAACGTGTTGCAGATGGACGTCGACGTCACCTCGTTCGCCGGGTTCATCCACGGCTTCACCAATGGCACCGATTGGGTCCCGCAGGACTGGTCGACCAGTGAGGGCATCTCGTTCTGGCTTCACGGCACGGGTTCGGGCACAGCGATGTTCATCGACATCCTCGACAACCGCAATGCCGGCTCCACCACTGATGATGCCGAGCGCTGGACGGTGGCGTTCACCGACGATTTCACCGGCTGGCAGTTGCTCGAGTTTCCCTTCGCCGGCTTCACCCGCAAGGAGATCGGCAACGGTGCTCCCAACGACGGTCTCGGTTTGTTCGAGATGCACGGCTGGGCGCTCGGCACGCTGGGCACCAGCGGGCCGCGCACCTTCTACGTCGATCAGGTGAGCCTCTACGGCGAGGCGGCCCCGCCCGCCCTCGCCGTGCAGTTCGCCCAGAACAACACGTTCATCGACGAGGGCGCCACGGGTGACGTAGGCGTGAAGCTCAATCGGCCCATGGGTCCAGACGATCCGGCCCAGGTCTCGATCGACTACGCCACCGAGCGCTCGAACGCGATCGCCGGCGAGGAGTACACGGCAACGAGCGGCACGATCACCTTCACCAACGGCGGTCCCACGGAGCTGTCCTTCCCCGTGGAGACGTTCGACGACACCAAGTTCGAAGGCGACGAGCAGGTCGTCATTCGGCTGACGAACCCCGTGGATGTCGAGCGAGGCTCCCTGTTCCAGGGATCGGTTCTGATCCGCGACAACGATCCGTTCGATCCCGACCTGCTCGACGACTTCGAGCAAGGGGCTTTCTTGTGGGACACGATCGGTCCGGCCGGCATCGACGTCCTCCGACTCGGCTCGGGTGATCCCGGCGCCCGTCCCGCTCAAGACGCGGTCGAGAACGTACTCGTGGCCTCGGTGCCCCGGTCCGTCGACATCGCTGTTCAGGGGCGGGGTTGCACGAGCGGCAACGGGGTGGTCACCGTGCATCTGCTCAGCACCTCCGACTTCGACGCCACGACGGTCGACCAGACCACGGTCACCTATGGCGACGCCGCCGAAACCCATGTCGACAAACGCAGTGGCGCAGCTCGTCGCCATGTGGAGGACGTGAACCGCGATGGTCTCGACGACCTCGTGTTCCATTTCCGGTCGAACGAAACCGGACTCGACTGCGGCGAATCCGAATTCAACGGGTCGACCTCCGACGGCACGGCGGTGACCGCCGGCGGCTCGGAAGCTGCGTTTGTCCACGACTTCGCCATCGACCAGGACTGGTCCGACACCGAGACGCTCGACTTCTGGTACAACGGCGCCGGCGGTGGCGAGGAGGTCGAGGTCACGCTGAAGGACAACCGGGCCCCGGATCCCGGCCCATCGGGCTGGAACCTCGCGTGGAGCGACGAATTCAACGAAGCGGCGGGCACGCTCCCGAACCAGGACAACTGGGCCTACGAACTCGGCGACACCACACCCGACGGAAAGAACGGGTGGGGCAACGAAGAGTTGCAGTACTACACCGACGATCCGGCCAACGCCGCGACCGATGGCAACGGCAACCTGGTGATCACCCTCGACGAGGCCGATGAATCGCTCGAGTGTTATTACGGTCCGTGCGAGTACGAGTCGGCGCGACTCATCACCCAGAACAAAGCGGAATTCGCCTACGGGCGAATCGAGTCGAGGCTGATGGTTCCCGACGGTGGTGATGGCCTGTGGCCGGCGTTCTGGAGCCTCGGCACCGACATCACCTACAACCCGTGGCCCGGCGCCGGTGAGATCGACGTCATGGAGTACGTCAGCCGTCTCCCCAGCGAGATCTTCGGCACCGTGCACGGCCCCGGTTACAACGGTGGCGGAAGCATCGGTGACATTTACGACTTCGGGGAACCCGTCGCCGATGCGTACCACACCTACGCCGTGGAGTGGGAGCCGAATCTGATCACGTGGTACGTCGATGGCATCCAGTACCACCAGGTCACGCCGGCCGATCTGCCGGGACCATGGGTGTTCGACAAGCCCTTCTTCCTGCTGCTCAACTTCGCCATCGGTGGCAACTTCGGCGGCGCAGTCGATCCGAACAACACCTATCCGCAGGAATACGCCATCGACTACGTCCGGGTGTACCAGGGCCCTGATACCGCCGAGCGGTTCGATGCGTCGTTCACCGACGGATCGGCGGGTTGGCAACGAGTGTCGATCCCGATCACCGAGTTCGTCCGCAGCGATGACCAGCCGGCCGGTGCGCCGAACGACGGCCTGGGTCTCGATGAGGTCTGGGGTTACGGCTTCGCCTTCCCCGAGGGCAATGCGAGCGGTCAGCTCCAGATCGACCTCGTCGAGCGCACTCCGTTCCCGCCCCCCGCAGAGTTGGTGGTCACGACGCTCAACGACAGCGGGCCGGGTTCCCTGCGCGAGGCATTGGCGCTCATTGCCGAAGACGGAACGATCACGTTCGATTCCGGCCTCGCCGGTGGCACGCTGACGCTGACGTCGGGCCAGCTCAGCATCGACAGTTCCGTGACGGTCGATGCCTCGGCCGCGGCGCCGATCACGATCAGCGCCGGCGCTACGTCCCGAGTGGTGCAAGTCGCCGCGAACGCCGTGGTTGCCATGAACGATCTCGTCCTCCGCGATGGTGTCGGGGCCCCTCAGGGCGGCGGAGTGCTCAACTTCGGCAACCTGAGCCTCGACCGGGTGACCGTCACCGACAACACCGAGATCAGTACAGGTACCGCATTCGATCTCGGGGGCGGCGGCATCTACAACGGCGACGGGTCAACGTTGAACCTGACCGACAGCACGGTCAGTGACAACGCGACGCTGAAACAGCCCGGTGGTGGGATCTACGGATTCTTCAATTCGACGATCAACATCACGAGAAGCACGGTCTCGGGGAACATTTCCGGTGACGTCGCTGGTGGCTTGCGATCCCTCGGCGATGCCAACGTGGTGAATTCCACGTTCAGCGGGAACACGTCGACCGCGTGGCACGGCGGCGGCATTTTCCACACCGATGGACAGCTGACGGTCACCAATTCCACCTTCACCGGCAACATCGCGCCGGCCGGGACGGCATCGGGAATCCTCGTGGCGACCTTCGGTGCGCCGGCCAACGCCACATTGACGAACAACGTTCTCGAGGGTTTCGGCGGAGCGTTCGCCTGTGCCATCGAGGGCGGGGCGGCGGCCACCATCACGTCCGGTGGATTCAACGTGATCGGCGACGGCTCGTGCAACCCGACCGGGCCCGTTGACCAGTCGAACACCGATGCGCTGCTCGACGTGCTCGCCGACAACGGTGGGCCTACTCTCACTCATGCACTGTCGGCCGGAAGTCCGGCCATCGATGGCGCTGATGCGGGCGCCTGTCCGGCAACCGACCAGCGTGGTGTGGTCAGGCCGCTGGGTGCCGGCTGCGACGTCGGAGCCGTCGAACAAGGCTGAGGTCGAAACACCATGGTCGGTCCCGGCTTCGGGCCGGGACCGACCCTGTGCGTCGACGAGAGGCTGTTGGTCAGGCCCTGATGGATGTCGAGGACCTGGCGTCACGGAGCCAATGATCCATCGTCGACGGGCCGACCACCCATTCGACGGCCGCGACCGCGCCCCTGCGGGCGAACACGTCGGCGGATGCATCGGCCGACACCACGAGACCGGACGTCGCGATGGTGGTGCCGTCGGTTCGCAGGACTGTGACTCGATCCTCTTCACCCTCGGTGATGGTCATGGGAACGCCGCACAGTTGGAGGCGTGCCGGGCGGCCGGCAGGGCCGGGGAAGACGTCCTCGGGGCCGAGCAGACCAGGAGCCAGGACGACTCGACCGCCGATGACCCGTAGCCCGAGTTCGCCGAAGCGAGTGAGGATCTCCTCCTTCACCTGGCCGGTCATCCCGGGCTGTTGCGCTCCACCGTGTGCCGGGGTGTGGGAATAGCAGTCGGTGGGAATGGCCCCGTAGGACACGGGGTCCTTGACGAAGCCGAGGCCGGCGCGTACTCGACGGTAGGCCCGAGCGGTGGCTGCTCGCAGCTCGGGATCGACGTCACGATCGCTCGCGTCGGAGTACACCTCCTGAATGGCGAGCAAGAGCTTGGCCACCATGTGCCAGTAGACCGAACCGAGGCCCTCGTACCCGTACATGCGACCTGAGCGGCCGGTGAACGAACCGTGGTCGAACACCTCCTCGTGAATGTCGAGCAACTCCTGCCTCGCGAGCGGCTCGATGTTTCCCTGGTCGAGGAGGTCGGCAAGCGCTCCGGTGTTGACGATGGCTGAGCGGAAGTGAAGATGTCCGTCACCGTCGGTCGCGAACACCTGTTCCGCTACCGACTCAGACATCGCCAGGGAACGGATCCGGGCAACGGCCTCCTCGGAAAGACGGTTTCGTTCGAGGAACGACGGGAGGTCGGTGGCCGGATAGAGCATGAACGTCTCTTGGTCCGGTCGATACATCTCCGAGGCGAAGAGGACATCGATCAACTCGAGTGACGCGGCGGTGTCGAGATCGCGGGAGGAGAGTGCTGCTACCTGCCCCTCGAGCATCGGTCCCAAATGGTCGACCCGAGCGCTCGCTGCGTCGGGGAAGGAGATTCGGTTGTAGGAGTGGTAGAGCCCATCGGGGCGTCGAGCCGATTGGCTGGTCTGGTCGAGGTGTTGCTCGGCCACCTGGATGAAATGACGAACATCGGCGATCGCTACGTCGATCGCGTGGAGGTCGGTGTCTTGCCCCGTCCGGCGTCGATGCGCCTCACCGCTGTGGCCCAAGGCATCGAGGATCACTCGTCGTTCACGGTCGTCGACCGGGCGAGGCGGGTGCGCATCGAGGACGGCGGTGATTTCTCGCATCCATGCTGCAACCGATGACGTGACCGGAACGGAGTCGACCTCGGACCGAGCCATCAGTTCGGCCACCAAGGCGAGATACCTCTGGAGATGGAAGAGCGTGACCATCGACAGACCTGGTCCGGCGAGCGCGTTGTTGGCGTCGTTCCATTCGGGACGCTGCGTGTTCAACCAGATGCCACCGCCGGGAACGAAACTGGAGAGCTTGGCCAACGCGGGAACGATCAACTTCTCGGCGAGTCCGACTTGCAGAACGGTCTCGTCATCGGTGAGGAGCCGACCGTCGCTTCCGATGTTCGCTTCCCGGTCGGCGATGGCATCGGCCTTGATCGTGTCGAATTCGATGGTGTGCCGGGGATCGTCGATCATCGACTGGTGGTCGGTGAGAACGTAAGGCACGTCTGCATAACTGAACAGCGGTTGATCGAGCCACCCAGCGAGGCCGGCTGGCTCGTGTCGCTCCCAGGCCTCGAGCAGTCGGGTCAGATACACGATCTGGTGATCTCCCCAGTAGCCGATGTGGCTCCAGGGATCGTTCGGGTCGGGAACCTCCCAATCGATCCCGTGCCGCGAGATCCGGTAGGGGTTGAACCCGTCGAGCGTCGAGGCATTCACGAACTTTGCGACGACGTGTGGGAGATAGGCGGGAAAGGAATGGAGGAGGGCCTCCCAGTTCTGAAAGATGTCTCGCCAGTTCCCCTCGTAGGACAACACGGGTTCGCCCACCTCGGTACGGAGGTTGATCGAGAAACGGTTCCACGGACGGCTGGGATCGCCGTGTCGGCGCGAGAACGTGAGCGGCAGATACTCGAGCACCAGACGAACGAGTTGCCGATCTCCTGTGGCAGCGGCGGCGTTCCGAAGGTCGTGCACGTCGATCTCGGAACCGAGCTCGCTCACCCACGACCGGTGACGGTCGGCCACTGGGCGGTTGCGGCTACGAAGAAAGGCGGCAAAGTCTGCGACCGGAACCTCGTGGCCGAACGGAAACACGCCACCACGCATCGAGTTGAAGAGCACATTGGACAGGTGGTGGGCATCGGCCAGCGCATCACCGGTCTCCTGGACTGCGTCGGCTCCGTCGAGGAGTGAAGCAAGATGAACCGATCCGAGCTCGATGTCGGTTCCGACTTGCTCCATGGCGTCTGGCGTTTCGGCGAAACGAACGACATCGACGACGCGGGCATGGTCGAGGTCGGTGTCGGCAACGAGCGTCCACGAGGAGCGATGACCGGCTGGGAGTTCGATCGTTCCCCGGAGTAGATAGGCACCGGGGCGCCCGGTGAGCAGGGGAGCGGTCGGCCGGAAGCGACCCCGGAGCATGTCGTCGACGGCACGCGGGTCGAGATGAACTTCGGCCTGATCGAATCCCGTCGACCACACAGCCGTGGCCGTCAGCGCCTCGGCCGGCTCGGCTCTGTCGCTGATGAGCGACTCGAGGGTGAAGAGCGCAACGCGTCCCCATGGACCGATCTCGGAGCGCTTGTAGGCGTCGGCCAGGTTCGACCGCGTCATCTCGGTGTGTACATCCACGCCGGCCGGCATGACGTCGACGAACCCATCGAGCACGTCATAGCTGGCTTCGTGACCGCTCTCGTCGATGAGTTCGACGGTGCGAACCCAGCCGTGGGCGTCCGACGGCGCCCACGTCGCCCGGAACCGGAGACCCCAGAGGTGGTGGTGTTCCTCGAAGAGGATTCGGTCGCCGATCACGCTCTTGGCCAGAGAGCGGGTGCAGTCAGGGGTCTGCTCTCGGCCGAACGGCCGCCACAACTCCCGACTCGGGCCCGACCGGACGATCATCGTGATCGGCCCGGCGATACCGGTCGCGGCGTGGAGGCGATCATCGGTCTGGTAGGGGAACAGCGCCCGATCGGCATCGATCCGACCTGCGGTGAGCGATCCGGTGCTCGACACGAACATCCACAGATCCGATGACGACACCACGGTCATGAGGAATGGATCCATCTCGCCGACATCGTCGATGCGGTAGTGGTCCCGCCCGTCGGCCCGCCACAGTCGGCCAACTGCTCCGTTGTCGTGAGAATTCATGTGTCCTCGCTCTTGTGTTCGGCGTCGGCGAGTACCACGGCGTGACCGATCGGCCAGGAATCGTTTTTGTTCGTTCGACGCTGATCGACCGAGCACCCCCCGTTCCGCGGCCATCTGATCGGAAGGCGGCCGGTGGCCGGAGTGGCCCCGGTCAGTACATCGGCAACGGCGTCGGCTTCGGAGCCGGGGAGCCAGCAGGCGACAACGGCATCGGCGATCTCGACGATGGGCTCGATGAGTAGTGGCCGGCCGGAGACGATCACCACGATCAGGTCGTCGACCTGATCGCGTATCCGGCGGACCAGTTCGAGTTGCTCGGCATCGACCGAGAGATCGGCCCGGTCTCCTCCGCCTTCGACGTAGGGGAGTTCATGAATGCTCACGATGCCCACATCGGCGCGCTGCGTCGGGCAGCCGCCGTCCGACTCGTAGCGCAGTCGAGGCGGCGGAATCACCCTTTTGAGGCCATCGAGGATGGTCGAACCTGCGGTGGTGTTGCCGGCTGCCCCTTCCCAGGAGATGGTCCAACCCCCGCAGGCGATGCCGATGTCGTCGAGTGCTTGTCCGGCTGCGAGGACCGAACCAGCGCCGACGGGGAGAACGTCTCGGTTGGTGAGAACCACCAGCGAGGCCGCGACGGCGGCTCGAGCCAGTTCTCGATGCTCGCTGCACCCGACCACATCGACCGAGACCGCTGTGGACGCGTCGTCGAACAGGCCCAGTGCCGCCTTGACCCCGAGGATGCGGGCGACGGCGTCGTCGATGCGTGTCGGAGTGATCACGCCCGAATCGACCGATGTGACCACCGAATCGATGAATCGTCGGTGATCGAAGGGAACCATGACCATGTCGACGCCGGCATTGATGGCCAGTGCGACGGCGGCGGCGTAGTCCTCGTCGAGCTGATCGATCGCCATCCAGTCCGAGACCACGAAGCCGCCGAAACCGAGTTCGGTCTTGAGTACGTCGGTCAGGAGGTATTGGTGAGCGTGGAGGCGCCGACCCCGCCATGATCCGTACCCGGCCATGACGCTGAGTGCACCGGCATCGAGCGCGGCTCGGAAGGGGGCGAGGTGTACTCGACGCAGTTCGGACTCGTCGATGTCAGCGTCGCCCTGGTCGATCTGCCAGCCTGGTCCCCACCCATCCCACCAGTCGGTCCACGGGTGCCGCTGGGCCCCCGCGGAACCCCACGCCATTGCTCCTTCGCCCACGAAGTGCTTTGCGCACGCAAGGACTCCCGAACCGGCCAGGTCGTCACCGTGCCAACCGCGGACGGCGGCGGCCCCGAGCGCAGCAACCAGGTCGTGATCCTGGGAGAACCCTTCGTAGGTTCGACCCCAACGGACATCTTGGGGCACGGCGAGGCAGGGCGCAAAGGACCAGCGGGCACCGGTTGCCACCGTTTCGAGCGCAGCCGCTCGGGCCACGGCTCCGACGAGTTCGACGTCGCCCGTCGCGCCGAGGCCGATGTTGTGAGGGAAGATCGTTGAACCCTTGACGTTGCTGTGGCCATGGACGGCGTCGGTCCCATACAGAATCGGGATTCCCAGACGACTGCGGAGCGAACCGGCGACGTAGGCCTCGACGTTGGCTCGCCATGCTCGTGCCGATCCATCGCCGGGATTGCCGCCGCCACCGCTCAGAACCGATCCGATCGACGCATCCGCCACTTCGTCGGGAGTGATGCTGCCGAACTCGACGAGCGTCATCTGCCCCGCCTTCTCGGCGAGCGACATTGCCCGGATTCGCTCGGCGATCAGGTCGCGTTCGGTCGTTGTTTGGTTTCGCATTGCTCGTCCCCGGACAGTCTGGGAGCGCTCCCAGCATGAGTCCGAGCGAACGATACGGGCGGAATGGCGCGAGGTCAAGGTTGATCGTGGTGCCACGACCTCACTGAGGGGTTGCGAATGCCCTCGAGGACATCAGACCGGGTTCGAGACGCCGCAGGATGCTCCGAGGCGGAGCCGGGTGGGGAGGATCACGACGTCGCTCGCTCGTTCGTCGTCGAGCAGCAGGTGGACTGCGGTTCGGCCGACGTCGGAGACGGGCTGGACGATGGTGGTGAGCGACGGGCTGGTTTCGAGCGCAGCGGGAAGGCCGTCGAATCCGACAACAGCTACATCGTCGGGAACGGTACGGCCTTGGTCGCGCAGCGCCTGCAATGCCCCGAGGGCCATCGTGTCGGTGGCGACGTGGACGGCATCCGGCCGATGGCGCAACAGCGCGACCAACCCTCGGTAGCCCCCCTCCACAGTCGGTTCCTGGAGTTCGATGAGGCCAGCCTCGATCGTGCGGCCGGCCGAATCCAGCGCTTGCCGGTAGCCGTCGAGCCGTTCCGTGCCGTAGATGTGGGCGGCGGTGGGGCCCAGGAAAGCGATCCGTTCGCGCCCTGCGCCGATGAGGTGCTCGATCGCCATTGCACTTCCGATGCGATTCTCCACGTCGACTCGCCGGATGTTGCGACTGTCGGCAGGGTGTCCGACCACGACCACGTTCGTTCCCCGATCTCGCAGTGCCGAGATCAGATCGTCGCTTCGTTGCCCAGCAGTGGCGATGACCCCGTCGACGAAGCCTTGGGCAACCAAGGTCGACAAGACGGTCGTCTGGCCCTGCTTCTCATAAACCGGGAAGATCGAGAACACCGAACCGACCTCGGAGCAGCCCTCTTGGATTCCGTGCACGAGCGCCGAGTAGTAGGGGTCGCCGAACAGTTCATCGACCCCGGTCGGCATGACGAGGCCGATGAGTCCGGTTCTCCTCGACGCGAGCGCACGCGCCGCTTGGTTCGGCAGATAGCCCGTTTTCTCGATCGTGGACTGGACCAACGTACGGATCTCGGGGCGCACATTGGGGAGGTCGTTGACCACTCTCGACACAGTCGATCGGGAGACGCCGGCGATGCGGCCGATTTCCTCCAGCGTCAGGTTGCGTCGTGAGTTGTCCATCGAATCCCCGGATTTTCAGCCATGCCTTCGAGCAATGAGTCCATGCAACACTAGGTCGTTGTACGACCATCGAGAGCTGATCCTCTCCACGAACTCGACCGCGGCGGGGCCGAGGATTCGCTTGACAGGCGGGCAATCGACCCGTACGTTGGGAGCGCTCCTAAAACTGGGAGCGCTCCCAGGCGACTGGCGAGCATGGTCCGATGGCCACCACATGGGGAGAACATCGAATGATGAGGAAATGGAAAGTTCTACCGTTGCTCTTGGCCTTTGGCCTCGTGGCCGCAGCCTGCGGCAGCGATGCCGAACCAGACGCCTCCGCTGACACCACGGCCGTCCAGGCCACCGGTGCCGACACCGACTCGGGCGACGAGTTGGCCGAAACCACGCTCCGGGTGCTGGTCCACCAAAACCCGCCCATGGTCGAGTTCATCGAAGCGTTCAACGCCGAGTTCGAAGCGGCCAACCCGAACGTCACGGTCGACCTGTCGGTCGTCGAGGCCGGCGATCTGAGTATCGCAACCCAAACCCGCCTCACCGCCAAGGACGTCGATGTGATCGACATCTTCGGGTTCTCGAATGCGGTCCAGCCGTACATGTCCGGAGCCACGCCTCCGAACTGGCAGACGCTCGTCGAGGGCGGTCTGCTCATGGATCTGACCGGCCAGCCCTTCGTCGACAACTACGACGAGGCCTCGATCACCGATGGCGGCTCGGTCGACGGCAAGGTCTACTCGATCAACCTCGGCCGGGTGTCCTACAGCGGCATGTTCGTGAACAAGGATCTGCTCGCCTCGGTCGGTGTCGACGTGCCCCAGACCTGGGGCGAACTCGTCACGGCGTGTGAGGCAGTGAAGGCTGCCGGTAACGAGTGCATGACCGTCGGCGGGGCCGACGGCTGGCCCGTCTTCGTCGGCAGCTATGGCTTGCTCGGTTCGTTGTTCCCCGACCAGGAAGCGCTCGTCGAGGGTCTGTGGACCGGCTCGATCAAGTGGGACGATCCCGAGATGGCTCCCCTGTGGGAGCGGTATGCGGAGTACGTGTCGATGCTCGAGCCCGGTGTCACCGGCCTGTCGCACGACGCCGATCCGGCTCGCTACGCCGCTGGTGACGTCGCTTTCATGCCCACTGGTGTGTGGCAGGCCCCGGCCCTCGAGGATGCCGAGCCCGGCTTCGACTGGACCTACATTCCCTTCCCCGGGAGTGACGATCCAGCCGACAATCAGTATCTGTTCGGCAAGTACGATCAGGGCTGGGCGATCGCTGCCGACTCACCCAACACCGATGCTGCGCTCGCGTACCTGGCGGCCTTCTCCGAGCCGGACAACTACCAGAGCTTCGTGAATGCGGTCGGCTTCCTTCCGACGCAGCCCTCGGCAACGCTGGACACCAAGCTCGGCACCGAAGTTGCCGATCTGTTGTCCAACTATCGAGTGGGCTTCGAGCAGTTCTGGGTCGAGCCGGCGGGCGCCGGCCAGTGGTCCAACGGATCGCTCGGTGCCTCGTGGTTGGAGCCATTCAACGAGTGGTCCGACGCGGCGGCACTGGCCGTCCAGGCCCAGGCCGATTTGCAGGCCGGGCTCGACGCCGGCTGATTCCAGTCTCCCCAAACAGGTGTCCGGGGATCCTCCCGTCGTCAAGGCGACGAGAGGATCCCCGTTCATCCGTTCATGAAAGGGTCGGAGCGCATGTCGATTACGAAGCCGGACTACCTGTTTGCCCGCAAGGGCTGGCGCAGCTGGACCCCTGGGCTGCTGTTGTTACCAGGCTTCTTCCTGTATCTGCTGATCGCCGTCGGTCCGTCCTTGGCCACCGCGATCTACTCCTTCACCGACGCCACCGGAATCCGCGGGATCCCGATCCACTGGGTCGGCTTCGACAATTTCGACGAATTCCTCCTCAAGGGCGAGGCGTCGCGCGACAACATCGATGCGCTCAAACGCACGCTGACCTTCTCCTTCCTCGTCACGACGTTGCAGTTCTCGCTCGGTTTGCTGTTGGCGCTCCTCGTGAACCAACGGCTCAAGGGGAGCGTGATCTTCCGCACGCTGTTCTTCATGCCGGTCATCCTCGGTGTCGCAATTCAAGGATTGATCTGGAAGCTCTTCCTCCTCCCCAACGGCGGCCCCGTTGCCCGAGCCGGTGAACTCATCGGGTACCAGTCCGAATTCCTCGGTGGCAGTCAGGCCTTCATGTGGGTCATCGTGGTCCAGATCTGGGCGAACGTCGGGATCACCATGGTCATCTTTCTCGCCGGGCTCCAGACGATTCCCAGCGACTACTACGAAGCGGCGCAAATCGACGGTGCCGGTCGCTGGCAGTTGTTCCGCAACGTCACCTGGCCACTCCTGACTCCGGCGATCAACACCAACTTCCTGTTGAACATCGTCGGGTCCCTTCAGGCCTGGCAGTTGTTCCTCGTGCTCATCGGCTACCGCAACGGCACCCAGGTCTTGGGATACCTGGTCTTCGCCGAGGGCTTCGGACAGACCTCGGGCTCGGTGACGACGGCCTTCCGTCAGGGCTATGCGGCTGCCGCCTCGATCGCGTTGTTCTTCATCGTGTTGATCATCGCCTTGATCGCCAATTCGATCGTGGCCCGCAGAGAGAGGAAGTACATGTCGTGATCGAAACTCCCGACACCGAGATCAAGCTCGCTCGGCCCTCACGTCGCCCCCGCAGCCGTGCCGACCTTGTCTCCTACGCCATCCTCGGCGTCTTCGCAGTCCTCTACATCGGACCAATGCTGATGCTGTTCAGCACGGCCTTCAAGTCGCTCCCCGAATTCTTCAAGGATCCCACCGGCCTGCCCGAGAGCTTCGGATTCCAGAACTTCACCGACGCTTGGAGTCTGGCCAATTTCCCCCGCTATCTCATCAACAGTGTCGTCTACACGGCCGTCGCCACGGCCATCTTCGTCCTGACATCGATTTTCGTGGCCTTCCCGATCGCCCGCGGCTATCTCAAGGGCAGCAAGACGATCCTGTCGGCCTACGTGCTGGCCCTCTTCCTGCCCCCGGCGCTGATCCCCCAGTTCCAACTGATCCTGAACCTCGGGTTGTTCAACACCCGGGCCGGTTACATCCTGCTCTTCCTCGTGAACCCGATCGGGATCATCATTCTTGCGAACTACATGAAGTCGATTCCCCGTGAACTCGACGAGGCAGCCGCTGTCGACGGGTGCGGTTACTTCCGTTTCGTGTTGAGCATCGTGCTGCCGCTCATCAAGCCGGCCGTCGCCACCGTCACGGTCCTGCACGCCATCGGCATCTGGAACGAGTTGATCCTGCCGACCATCTACCTCCCGAACGACGATCTCTACCCCGTCACCCGCGGTTTGATCGTCTTCGAGGGTCTGTACGGCAGCAATTGGCCGGCACTCGCCGCCGCAGTGCTGATGCTGATGACGCCCATGCTGATCCTCTTCATGTTCCTGCAGCGTTACATCATCTCCGGCCTGACCGCAGGTTCAGTGAAGGGATAGCGCTCTTGAGTCGACGACGGCCTGATCACCGGAACCGCCGAAGTGCGCTGGCCTTGGCTGGGATGGTGATCGTGTTCGGTGGTTGCAGCTCGAACGGCGACGAGGCTTCGGCCGTTCCGGCTGCGACCACGGCTCCGCCATCGACGGTCACCTCGACCACCGCTCCGCCATCGACCACGGCTCCGACCTCGCCACCCATCGAGCCGCCGGCGCCGATTCCGATTGCTCCGGCCGATGGCTGGGGACTGGTCTGGAACGATGAGTTCGACGGTCAGGGCATCGATCCTGCCAATTGGGATTTCGACATCGGCGGTTGGGGATGGGGCAACGGGGAGGCGCAGTACTACACCTCCCGGGTCGAGAACGCCCGCGTCGAGAACGGTCTGCTCGTGATCGAGGCCCGTCAGGAGAAGTACGAAGACTCGTATTACACCTCGGCGAGGCTGAAGACCCAAGATCTGCAGTCGTTCCAGTACGGCCGATTCGAGGCGCGGATCAAGGTTCCTCGAGGAGCAGGAACCTGGCCCGCCTTCTGGATGCTGGGTTCGAACTTCAGTCGCGACGAGGATGCTCCGATCGAGAGCAACTGGCCGGCGGTCGGCGAGATCGACATCATGGAACACCTCGGTCGACAGCCCGACCTGATCATGGGCACCGTTCATGGGCCGGGATACTCGGGCGCACTCGGGCTCACCAGGTGGAACCGGCAGGAGTACGACATCAGCGACGACTTCCACGTCTACGCCGTCGAATGGGATACCGCCGGTATCCGATGGTTCTACGACGGAGAGCAGTATTACGACGTGACACCCGAACTGGTCGGCGATCGAGAGTGGGTCTTCGACAACGAGTTCTTCTTGATCCTCAATCTTGCGATCGGTGGGCAGCTTCCCGGACCGATCGGCCTCGATGTCGAATTCCCCCTCAACATGTACGTGGATTACGTGCGTGTGTACGGCTCACTGGCGTGATGGCGCTCGGACACCGAAGAACGGCCTTCAGTCGAACAGAATGACCGACCGGGCAACGTTGCCCGCTTTCATGTCGGCAAATCCTTCGTTGACCTGCTCGAGGGTGATCGTCTTGGACACCATTTCGTCGAGCTTGAGGCGACCGTCGAGGTACATCTCGACGAAACGCGGCATGTCGGTGCGGAATTGATTCGAGCCCATGTTGGAACCGGTGAGGACCTTTTCGTCGAGTAGCTCCACTCCGTGGATCTCGATGGAGGTACCCACGGGAATCAAGCCGATGATCGTGGCCTGGCCCCGGCGGCGCAGCATCTTGAAGGCCTGTTCGGCGGTTGGCTTCATGCCCACGGCTTCGAAGCTGTAGTGCACCCCGCCGCCGGTGAGATCTTTCACGGCCTCGACGGGATCGACCTCGGAGGCATTGATCACGTGGGTGGCGCCAAGTGTTTGGGCCAACTCGAGCTTCTTGCCGTTGGTGTCGATGGCGATCACCTTGTTGGCGCCGGTGATGCGGGCCCCTTGGATGGCCGAGAGGCCGATGCCGCCACAGCCGATGACGGCCACCGTGGAGCCGGGTTCCACCCGAGCGGTGCGGAAGACCGCACCGAGCCCGGTGGTGACACCACAACCGATCAGCGATGCCTTGTCGAGTGGCATCTCCTCGTCGATCTTCACCAGCGCGTGTTCATGGATCAGCATCTTCTCGGCGAACGACGACAGATGCAGGAACTGCTGGACCGGTTCGCCGTTGCGGGTGATGCGGGGTGGCTCTCCCTTCTGGCGGACGAGTTCCTCGTTCTTCAATTCGCACGTGCTCATGTGGCCCGACAGACACTGCTCGCAGTGGCCGCAGAACGCCGACAGGCAGGTGATCACGTGGTCGCCGGGCTTGACGTAGCTGACGGCAGAGCCCACTTCTTCCACGATGCCGGCCGATTCGTGGCCGAGCACGGCCGGACACGGATGGGGGTAGAGGCCCTCCATGAAATGGAGGTCGCTGTGGCACACACCGGCGGCCACGGTTCGGACGAGCACCTCACGAGGGCCCGGCGTACCGAGCTCCACGTCTTCGATGTCGAGTTGGCCAGGGATCGAGTTGAGAACGGCTGCCTTCATAGACGGCTGAACTTACTGCCCATCACCGATCGCGTACCAGTACGACCGAGGTGATCGCTGACGTCAGCTACTCGAGCCGTTGGTGTCGATGTCTTGGCTTTCGACGTAGCTCTCGATCGAGCGGGCGAAACGTTCGAGGAGGTCGGCCAGGAGAATCTGGTCGTCGTGGCTGAATTCGCTGAGGATCTGGGTGAGGCCGACCTGCACCCGCTCGGCGATCACGGCGTGGCGGGCTTGGCCGGTAGGTGTGATCGACACCAGGATCGAACGCTGATCGTCCTCCGCTTTGATCCGGGCCGCGAGGCCCTTGTCGACCAGACAGCCGACGGCCCGCGTGGTGGAGGCGGGTGTGATGTGCAGGGCTTCGGCCAACTCGCCCATACGAATCGGTTCGTCTTTTTGGGCCAGCACGCTGAGTGCATCGGCGATCGCCATGTCGAGGCCCTCCTCGCCCATGCCGTAGAAGAGGTCTTTGATGCGGCCGGCCGAGGCGCCACGTCGGATCTCCCGCCAGGCTCGCCCGACTCGTCGTCGCTGCTCGGCTGACACTGCTGTATGCGTACTCATTGTCGACGATTGTTGCCTGTCGCGATGTGCGATGTCACGTTAGACCTCGGGAAACGTGGGTCATGACTTCGTTGGCGAGAACGCGAACCGGGATGCCGGTTTGATCGGAAAGGGCAACGAGGTCATCGAATTCGGGCTTCGAGCCATGGGGGCCGATCTTGATTTGGATGGTCTGGCCATGCAGTTCGATCGACATGAACGAGCGTTCGCTGACGTGTTTGGTGACGGCAAGTGTGCGGCAGCCGAGCGAACCGGTTTCGGCCAGCAGAACGGCCCGGAGTTCGTCGGCGCGGTCGGGGCGGCACAGGAGGCGGACCTCGTGGGCGGGACGACCCTTCTTCATCACGATGGGAACGATCCATGCATCGTCGGCCCCGGAGGACAGGAGCTTGGCCACGGTTCGGGCCAGCAGTTCCGGGCTGATGTCGTCGACGTTCGCCTCGATGATCAGCGCCGTCTCACTTCGTTCGATCGCGTCATCGATCGGGCTGTCGGTCGGGTCGAGGGCGATGATGGTGAGTGCGTTGGGGTGGGAGGTCGGATTCCACTTGCCTGCCCCTCGGCTGGTGGCGGCGATCGATCCAGTGGGCAGAGAGCCCCATCCATCGGCCATTGTCACCATCAGCGCGGCGCCGGTCGGTGTGCACGTCTCGGCTTCGACGTCGAGGCCCCGAACCGGACAGCCGCGGAGAAGGGCCACGGTGGCCGGCGCCGGGAGGGGGAGTGTGCCGTGGGCTGCCTGCACCGTGCCGTGGCCGAGTCCAACGGGACCGACGGTCACCGATCGAGGGTCGATCGCGGCCAGCAGCAACCAGCTTCCGACGATGTCGACCAGGGCATCGACGGCACCAACTTCGTGGAAGTGGACTTCGTCGATGGACACGCCGTGTTGGGCCGCTTCCACCTCACCCAGGAGCCGGAAGGTGCGCCGGGCACCCTCGATGGCCCTCTTCGGGAGGTCGGTCCGGGCCAGGAGTTCGTCGATGCTGGACCAGCTCCGGGCCGGGCCGGACTCGGCGTTGACCTCCACCCGTGTGCAAGTGAGCCCGGCGCGAAGTTCGTTCGACTGGGCAAGCTCGTAGCCACCGATTCCCAGCTGTTGCAGGCCGAGCAGGGGGTCGGAGGTTCCGTGTAAACCGGCAAGAGCACCCAACAGCATGTCGCCCGATGCACCGAAGGTGGGATCGATCCAGAGGTGGGTCATGCCATCGCTCGCAGCACGCGATGGGCGGCGCAGGCGGCGCCATAACCGTTGTCGATGCCCACCACGCTGACTCCGGGAGCGCACGACGACATCATCGACAGGAGGGCGGTGATCCCCTCGAACGACGTGCCGTAACCGACGGAGGTTGGCACGGCGATGATCGGCTGGGCGACGAGGCCGGCCAACACGGTGGGAAGGGCGCCTTCCATTCCGGCGAAGGCAACGATCACTTCACCTTGCGAGATTTCGGGCATGGCCGTGACGAGGCGGTGCAGCCCGGCCACGCCGATGTCGGTGACGGCGACGGCGCAATGGCCCAGGGCTTCCAGTGTGAGCCGGGCTTCGTCGGCCATCGGCAGGTCGGAGGTGCCGGCGCTGGCGATCACCACACAACGGCCGGTCGAGGTGCGGTGGCGCCACGTGAGGGTGCCGTGGGATTGGGCCGCGGGGTTCAGCTGGCGGAGCGCCTCGGCTTGGTCCGATGTGGCGCGGGTTGCGACCACGGCATCAGAACCCCGCTGCAGAAAACTGCCGACGATGTCGACGCATTGCTCGACGGTTTTGCCGGCGCAATACACCGCT
>JBBKXQ010000087.1:0-40692 GCA_037969565.1 Acidimicrobiales bacterium
GGCCCGAATGGCGCTCGGCCGCTGGCCGCGGAGGTTGGTGTGATGTATCGCTGGATCGAAGGCGACGTGCGGAACGTCATGGCGCAGGTCAGGTCGGGAGACGTCGGTTTTCTCGCTGGTTTGCATTGGCTCCGGCCCCGACGGGGGACGGCCCACAGCATCTTCTCCCGACGCGATCTCGGGCCTGTTCTTGCCCGCGTTCGATTCGCCAACGCCGCTCGCCGAACGAGGAGGTCGCTGGCGTCCGGCCGCTGATGGTTCGCGGGCGACGGTGGTGAGGAGTTGGTGTAGGAGTTGGTTCAAAGATATTCGACGTGGAGAATCGGAGCGTTTGTTGCTCCACCGTCGTAGGAGTCGGCTACCCGCTTACCAGTCCCGCTGATGACGAAGTTGATCGGATTGCCCCTCGACCAGCCGGGCAGATCGATGATTTCCTGCACCACCGACGCGAGATTCGGGGTGCGCTGATCGACGCCTTGTTCCCGGACAGAGAGCCAGGGCGGCGGGTTCCAAACCACTGAGGCCAGCGTCGAACTGCGACTGCTGATGTTATGGGGCTGGGATGAATAGCCGGGGGCGGCCACCGAGGGCTCGCCGCGTATCGTCAACGCCGTCGGTTCCGAGGTCGATTCATCGACCCGGAACTGGATCCAGGCCTTGGTGATGGTGGCGCCGGCCGGCACGTCCAGCGATGCGAAGCGGGTGCCCACCAACTGGTTGCTGCGAGCGTCATAGGTGAGTTCGAGGTCGGATGACGAGGTCGACATCTCTCCCGATCCCCGCTCCTCGGCATCGTCGGTGGCAGCCACGACTGGTGTCTCGGTGACACGAGCGGGGCTGGGATCGATGCAAGACTCCTGGCCCGAGTCGACGGCGGACTCTCCGGCCACTGGCATGAATTCCCAGGTGTACGACCCAGCCGAGAGCGTGAGCCCGATCACCCCGTAGGCGTCGAACTGCACCTCGCTGTTGGCGATGATGGTGTCGGCCGGGAAAACTCCTGCGCCGCCGGTGCCGACGACGAACTGGCGAATGCCGTGCATCGAATCGAGTTGACCGGATGGATCCTGGCGGGCGAACCGTTCGTAATGATGCGAGTGCCCCGTGAGCACAACGTCGGCTCCCGCCTCGTAGAGCAGCTCCCAGAAGGTGCCGGTGTCGGAGTTGTTGCCGGCCCATGAGCTGAACCGAGGGTGGTGCCAATAGGCCGCAGTGCACTGCGCCGGGTTGGCGGCGAGGTCAGCGGCCAACCAGTTCGCTTGTGCGGAGCCGGGGCCGCATCCGCCAACAGCGGCGCAGTTGCTGTTGAGCACCACGATGTGCCAGGTTCCGACGTCGTAGCTGTACCAACCCTGGCCGGGCGTACCGGCCGCAGCACCGAAGTAGTCGAAGTAGGGGGTCGCCGCGGTGGAGTTGTACTCGTGGTTGCCCGCCGAGGGGAACGTGCGGTCCTTGAACTGGCCCCAAGAGGGGTTGTAACAGTTGTTGAAGTTGGCAGCCGATCCTGAGCTGTAGGCGTTGTCGCCGAGCGTGAACACCGTGGCGTTCGGAAAGGACTTGATGATGTCGGCCGTGGCCTCGTCGCGATCGGAGTTGCACAACGCGATGTCACCGGCTCCGATGATGAACGGGTCGGTCGGCTCGACGGAGATGAGCCGAGTATCGATGGCTGATTGGCCCCCGCTGTCGCTGACGACGGCGTCGATCACATGGACACCGATGCTGAGATTGCTGGTTGCGAATGACGGGCCGGTTCCGATCTGCCCGTCTCGGCTCGACGACCACACGATGGCCGACGAGAGGTCACCGTCTTCTGCATCCGAGGACGAGGCACTGAACGAGACCACCGACCCGAAGGCAAAGGCGGCGTTGTCGCTCGGCGTTGCGATGGTCAGGGTCGGTCGGACGTTCGACGGGGCCGAGTACTCCACGTGGAGGAGCGCGGCCTTCGACGCGCCACCGTCGAATGCTTCGGCAACTCGTTTTCCGATTCCCTCGAAGATGATGTTGACCGGGCCGTCGCTGGCCCACCCCGGCCGGTCGGTGACTTCCTGGACGATGGCTGCGATATCGGGCGTACGTTGATCCAGGTCGGCGAGACCAACCGTGGTCCACGGGGCTGGTGTCCAGGAGACCGAGGAAGTGGTGGTCGGGCGCGAACGAATGCTGCCGTTGAGACCGGTGTAGGTCTCGGCCTCGTCGGCGGCCTCTGCACGAATGATCAGGGCGGTTGGGTCAGTGCTCACCTCGTCGACCACGAATTGGATCCAGGCCTTCGTCACCGTGGCCCCGGCAGGTATCCCAACGGACGCAAATCGGGTACCGACGATTTGATGACCACCGGCGTCGTAGGTGAGCTCGAGGTCGCTGGACGCAGTCGAGACCGTGCCGCTGGCCCGCTCTTCGGCGTCGTCGCTCGCTTGTGATACCCGTGTTTGGAAGACCAATGGAGGATTGGCCTGGCTGATGGTGACGGTGACGGATGCGGCTGCTGCTTGGTTTGCACTGTCGCTTACCAGAGCAGTCAGTACGTGGGTTCCGAGACGGAGATCGGTGACGATGACTGGTGTGCCGGTGCCGATGGGTCCGTCGATGTCCGATGACCAGACGATGGCTGCCGACAGGTCGCCGTCTTCGGCGTCGGAAGCGTTCGCCTCGAGGGTCACGGCGTCTTCGTCGGTGTATTGGGCGCCGTCGCTGGGGCCGCTGATCGTGACTGAGGGGACGCTGTTCAGCGACCCGGCGTATTCGATGTGGAGGAGCGGTGCGGCGTCGGCTCGACCATCGAAGGACTTTGCCACCCGTTGGCCGGTGCCGGTGATCATGAAACTGAGCGGGTCGTTCTGGGACCAGCCGGGACGATCGATGACCTCTTGGACGACGGCGGAAAGGTCGGGGCTGTGCTGGTCGGGGCCGGAGTCGCCGATCGTGGGCCACGGTGGTGGCACCCACGGTACGGCCGCCGCGGTGACCGGCCGTGAGGTGATGTTGAATCTGTTGGTGGCGAAGGTTGGGGAGCTGTCGGCTGCTTCGGCCCGGATGAGCAGGTCGGTCGGATCGGAGCTGCGCTCGTCGACCGTGAATTGCAGCCAGGCTGCGGTGATCGTGGCTCCCTTGGGAACGTCGACGGTGCTGAATCGCATTCCCACGGTCTGCTGTGATTGGTCGAACGTCAGCTCGAGGTCGCTGGAACCGATCAGCATCGAGCCGGTCGATCGTTCCTCCGCGTCGTCGCTCGCTTGTGATACCCGTGTTTGGAAGACCGATGGAGGATTGGCCTGACTGATCGTGATCGACACCGTGGCGGCCGCGCTTTGGCCCGCGCTGTCGCTGACAAGCGAACTCAAGACGTGCGTCCCGAGGCCCAGATCGGTGCTGACCACCAGGGGGCCGGCGCCGATGACCCCGTCGATATCGGAGGACCACACGATGGCCCCCGACAGATCGCCGTCTTCGGCATCCGACGCGTTCGCCTCGAGGGTCACGGTGTCTTCGTCGGAGAACTCGGCACCGTCGACGGGGGCGGTGACGGTCACCACGGGCACCGCGTTCAGTGATTCGGTGTATTCCACGTGGAGCAGCGGGGCGGAGTCGGCCCGACCGTCATAGGACTCGGCCACTCGTTCGCCGGTGCCGGTGATCACGAAACTGACCGGGCTGTTCTGGCTCCAGCCCGGACGATCGATGACCTCCTGAACGACGGCCGACAAATCGGGGCTTCGCTGGTCCGGCCCCGAGTCGCCGATCGTGGGCCAGGGTTGCGGTGCCCAGGCGACGGCGGCAGTGGTGACGGGGCGGGAGCTGATGTCGAACGCACTGGACCCGAACGCTTGCGAGCTGTCGGCGGCTTCGGCCCGAATCATGAGGTCGGTAGCGTCAGACGCCCCTTCGTCGACGGTGAATTGCAGCCAGGCCGCCGTGATCGTGGCGCCGTTCGGCACTCCGACGGTGCCGAATCTCAACCCCACCGTCTGTGTTGTTCTGTCGAAGGTCAGCTCGAGGTCACTGGACCCGATGAGCATCGACCCTGATGCCCGCTCCTCGGCGTCGTCGCTCGAAGCCAGGATCCGGGCCTCGAACGTGCCGGGGTCGCCTGGTCCGGCCCCGGCGGGAGTTGCGGTCGGCACGATGGCCGCTGTGGCGGCCATGAGCACGAGGGGCAGAGCCAGGACCACGCGGCCTCGTCGCAAGGAATGACGAAGTACTCGAACTCGACCCACTATTGCTCCCGCCATTTTCGCACGCATTCGTTGCGCCCCGCAGCGCAAACCAAGACATGAAGTCTCGAGCCAGGGACACTAGAGGGTGGGGCCTGAATTGTCATGGTCGACTTCGTGCTCGGGGCGATTCGCCCAGTGCCATCATCAATCGGGAATGACGATGGAATCGAGGCCTTCCGCCGCTTCGGGATAGGTCATCTTCAAACCCTCCAGGGTCTGCACCATGATCTCGAGAACGGCAATGTTTCGATACCACTTGCGATTCGCGGGGATGATGAACCAGGGCGCAGCCTCGGTGCTGGTCTTCGAAATCGCGTCGGTGAAGGCGTCCATGAAATCGTCCCATTTCTCCCGCATCAGCAAGTCACCCGGCTCGAATTTCCAATTCTTGTGAGGCTCGTCGAGTCGAGCTTGGAGGCGCTCCTTCTGCTCGTCCCGAGAGATGTGGAGGTAGAGCTTCACGATGGTCGTTCCTTCGTCGACCAACATCTGCTCGAAGTCGACGATGTGCTCGTACCGCTTCTTCCATACGGCCTCGGGGACGAGTTCGAGAACTCTGACGACCAGCACATCCTCGTAGTGAGACCGATTGAAGATCACGATCTCGCCGTTGCCCGGTACGTGCTCGTGGATCCGCCACAGATAGTCGTGGGCCAGTTCGCTGGTCGACGGTTTCTTGAAGGACGGAGCTCGGACGCCCGACGGATTCACGCCGTCGAAAACGGCGCGGATGGTTCCGTCCTTGCCCCCCGCATCCATGGCTTGGAGCACGACGAGCACTCGGTGTTTGCCCTGGGCGTAGAGAAGCTCCTGTAACTCCTCGAGTCGACGGTTCAGATGGGCGATCCTTTCGACGCTGGATTCCTTGTCGCCGTCGTATTCCGGAGTCCCCCGGGGATCGATCTCGGAGAGGTCGAGTTTCTTGTCGGGTTTCACGCGGAGGTCGTCGATGTCAAAGGCCATGGCACCGATCTTGGCACGTGCCGAAGTCGGCGAAGTCCTCGCGGCCCGAATTGCCGGGCCACCGTTGCCGTCCGCTAAATTGCATCGGTGATATTGGCCGAGCTGGAGATCTACCATTCTCGCCCCATCGCCCCGACGAGGCGGATCTCGTTGGGCATGCGGAACCTTCCCACCGACCCGGCACCCGGTGCTGGTGGACTCCTGCTGGCGGCGATCGTGGCCCGCACCGCTCCGAATGTCGAAGCCGAGCTGCGTGAAGCGCTGGTGACCTTGATCGACGATCTCGATCGCGGGTCGCGTATTCCACAACCGAGGGTGCGCCACCGGTTCCAGGTCGACCGGGTCGGGTTGTTCAAGAGCGCCCATCGGCTCGTCGCCGACGGTGACCAACTCGAGTTCGAATTCTCCGACGAATATGGTCGGCCCGTTCAACAAGCCCTCGGTGCCATCTACGCCGCCGGTTCCCTGCCGGTCGATGCCCGCTCGGTCGTTTTCGATTCGATCCGCTCCGCGCTGGTTTGGGGTCGACCCGTCGACTCGGTCTTCATCGCGGCAGTCATGGGTGGAGGCATGGCTTCGATCGATGACCTTCGGAGCTGGAACGACCCGCTGGCCTGGGCCCTCGAGATCTTCGACCTCGAGGGTTCGGCTGAAGATGCTCCGAGCAAACGAGCAATCCAGAAGCGGTTTCGGACGCTCCTACGAGATGCTCACCCCGATCACGGAGGTGTCACCGATGCGGCCGCCGGCCGGATCGCCGAGCTCACCGAAGCGCGACGAATTCTGCTGGCCGTTTGATGCCTGCGCCGGATGGACTCGTGCTCTTCCACGGCGCCGGCGGCAACCGTGACCATCGGCTGTTCCTGCAACTGGCCGACGAGCTCGACATCCCGGTTGCTCGCTGCAATTTCCCGTTCCGAGAGAAGGGACCGGGTCGTCGTCCCCCGGATCGGATGCCGGTTCTGCTCGAGTCGGTTCGTTCCCACGTCGCTGAAGCTGCCGACGAGTGGGGGATTCCGTCGAGTCGGATCGTGATCGGTGGACGCTCGATGGGCGGTCGCGTGTGCTCGATGGCGGTGGCCGAAGGGCTGGCCGTTGCCGGGCTTCTGCTGCTCAGCTATCCGCTGCATCCGCCAGGCAAACCGGAGAAGCTCCGCACCGAGCATTTTCCGAACATCGATGTGCCCGTGCTGTTGGTCCAAGGGGCGAGCGATCCGTTCGGGAAAGAAGCGGAGTTCTCCGAACACTTGTCGGCAATACCGAGCAAGGTCGATCAGGTGTGGCTCGACAAGACGGGCCATGATCCGGTGGCGAGGCACGACGATGCAGTGGTCGACGCTGTCCGTGCCTGGCTCGCATCACTGACGACCTGAACGTCTCGCCATCATCGTCGGTTGGCGGCTTCACACGAGTCGGGGATCGTCGGGATTGAACGTCTCGAGTTCCTGAGCTGCGGTTTCGGGATAGATGGTGAAGATCAGGACGGCGACGATCAACGGTCCGACCAGCAGGACAGAAATCGCTGGACCCAGGGATCCCCAACGCAACGAGAGTTCGCCCGCCGTGAGCAATCCGATTGCGCTGCCGGTGACGGTGATCAGATCGATCCAGCCGCCGACACGGGCTCGGGATCGGGTTGGGAACAGTTCGGTCTGGTAGCCGCGAAGAGCAGGAAAGGCCGAGGCGAGAAGCCAGGCTCCTGCGGTGCCGGCAATCCACAGCGCAGCGCCGTCGAGGAAGTAGACGGAGGCCCCACCGATTGCGCCCAGAAACAAGCCGATTCCGCCGATCGGTTTTCGCCCGACTCGGTCAGCAAGGACCCCGGCGCCGAGTATGACCAGGCCCGTCGGCGTTCCGGTGAGGAGTCGGTAGATGCTGATGTCGCTGGCTGACCACATTCGTTCGTCTCGCAGGTATTCGTTGAACAACTGCGACGCAGGGGAGAGGAAGAGTGCGGAGGCGAAGGCCGAGAAGGCGATGAGGGTGAATCGCCGCCGATCCACCGGCGCCGGTGAGTGCGTCTCATCGGCTCGGGTGAATCGTCTGGTTTCGGGCAGCGTCCGGAAGACCCAAAAAAGCGGAAGGAGAAAAATGGCTGGGGCGACGTAGGCCCAGCGCCACCCTCCTGGTCCGGTATCCGCCAACGGCAGGACCCACAAGACCATGCCGGCTCCGAGACCACTGCACATCGCCATCAGACTGATGCCGACGGCCCGCACCTCGGCCGGGACCTCCTCGGTCACGGCCAGCGTGAGGAGCGTGAACAAGCCCGTGGTGAATCCTCGACTGATGCCCTGCAAAACGGCGAGCTGGACCAGAGACTGAGCGGCTGCGCCGAGCACGGTGAACACGATGGCGGTGAGCGTGAACCCGATGAGTAGCGGTCGTCTGCCGATGCGGTCGGCCCGCCGAATCACGATGACGGATGCGATCACCCCGATACGCACGGCCGCCAACGTCCGCCCCTGCGCCGCGTCATTGGCACCGAATTCTTCGGCTGCGAAGGTGATCGTCTGACCGATGAGCACGCCGAGATAGCCGGCGAGAATGCTGAGAATACTGAGGGAGGCGAGCAGCCTCGCACTGGGCAGGGGAAGGACCTGGCGTGGCCACCACCAACGCCGTCGGGGCGAACGATCAGGTTCGGCCAGGGCTCGCTTCATGAGCGGATTGAAGAGCCAGCTCCAGATCGGGACACCGAGCGTGAATTCGGTTCGTTCGACGACGCGAGACCGTTCGTCGTCGATTCGTTCGATTGTGAGGCTGCGGCGGTAGTGCGAAAACGGACCGGTCTCCTGCTCGAAGACGGTTCCGTCCGCATTCGAGTGTTCTTCGAGGAGATCGCGTCGAACCACTCGGAATTCCTCGGCGATTGCCGTGTCGACGGTGGTGTCGACGTCGATGATCTTCACGAATCGACTCGAGGGCAGTGGCGGAGCATCTGGTCGGGACACTCGTTGGGACAGTCGTTGGGGTAGCAGCCGATGGCGGCCTCACAGGCGCTCACGACTCGTCTTGTGCTGCCTGTTCCCGCAGTTTCCGGTTCACCCGTCGGTTGGCGAGAACGAGCAGCAGGGCAAGCACGACGAGCGGTGCCGCAACCAGGAATATTTCGTCCCATCCTCCCTGATGAGCGAAGATCGGGAACAAAATCGCCCTGTTCGACGCTTTCCCAACTCCAGACGGATTCATCCCCAGCAGGCTAGGGCGGTAGCCTCGATGGTCCGTCCCGGTTGTCGATCCAAGTCTTGATGTTCCAAGAGAAGAGTTTCATGTCCGAATCCACGCTCCTCGAGCGCAAAGTCGCCAAGGTCATCGAGGTCATCCGTCCGGCCATCCAAGCCGATGCGGGCGACATCTTCTTTCGCGGCTTCAACGAGGAGACAGGCATCGTTTCGGTCGAACTCACGGGGGCCTGTGTCACCTGCCCCGTGTCCACCGCCACCCTGAAAGACGGAATCGAGCGAATTCTCAAGTCCAGGGTCGAGGGTGTCACCGGTGTGGAACACGTTGGAGCAGAGTTGGCAGGCGACGCCGAAGACGGAACGGCCGTGATCATCGGCGGCGCCAAAGTCTCGCCTCTCGCTTCCTGATCGCCACCGAACACGATGCCAACTGAACCACAGACGTCGATCTCGAATCTGTTCGAAGCCGCCTGCTCTGGGGATCGACGCTCGCTGGCCCGACTCCTCTCCGTGGTCGAACGTGGCGGGGAGGGCGCTCGGATGCTCGGGCAACTGGCGTTTCCCAAAGCGGGTTCGGGCTACACCGTGGGTATCACGGGCGCCCCGGGGGCCGGCAAATCGACGCTCACGTCAGCGCTCGTCACCCAGCTCCGAGCCGATGCTCTGCGGATCGGAGTTCTGGCCATCGATCCATCGTCGCCCTTCACCGGTGGCGCCATCCTCGGCGATCGGGTTCGGATGCAGGATCACGCCCTCGACGACGAGGTGTTCATCCGCTCCATGGCCACGCGAGGACATCTCGGTGGTCTCGCCTTGGCCGCTCCTGCCGCCGTGCGGGTGTTGGAGGCGGCAGGCCGATCCTGGGTGCTGCTGGAAACGGTCGGGGTCGGACAAGTCGAAGTCGAAATCGTTGGCTCGGCCGACACCACGATCGTGGTCGTCAATCCAGGTTGGGGAGATTCGGTGCAGGCCAACAAGGCCGGGCTCATGGAGATCGCCGACATCTTCGTCATCAACAAATCCGATCGAGTCGGCGCCGACGACACTCGCCGAGACCTCGAGCTGATGCTCGATCTCTCGGGGCTGGGCCATGACGGTCGATGGCGACCACCGATCATCGCAACCGTCGCTCCCGACGGGGTCGGAGTCGACGTGCTCTGGGCCGCGATCCAGGAACATCGCGCGTTCATCGAAGCGAACGGAGAACTCGCTCGACGGCGCGATGCCCGGTCCAAGGATGAGTTGGAGCGAATCGTGCGGGAACGGTTGAACGAGCGAGTCAAGGCGCTGCGCCACTCGGATTCGTTCCTGTTGGCCGAGCAGCAAGTACTCGACCGAGAACTCGATCCGTGGAGAGCAGCCGATCAACTCCTGGATGAGTCGGCGGGTTGACCCGTCGTTTGTCGACTCGTTGGTTGTTGACCGGCTGCTGAATACGGGTTGGCGGTGGGTGTTACTTGGGAGGGCGAGCGCCTCAGCGGGTGGCGAGGAGATCGCGGATCTGGATGAGGAGTTCGATGTCGTTGGGGCCTTCGGCTTCTTCGATCGCCTCTTCCTTCGACTTGTTGTAGACCTTGACGAGTGCGAACAGCACGAGGGCGATCAAGATGAACGCAATGATCGTGTTGATGAACGCCCCGTAGCGGATCGCGGCTTCCTGCATCACGACGGAGCCGTCTGCAAGGGTCACCTCTTCGGAGTTGCCGAGGCCGATGCTCAACGCACTGAAGTCGGGCGAACCGAAAATGCGGCCGACGATCGGCATGATCATGTCGTTGACCATGGAATTGACGATCGGCGCAAAGGCGAGAGCGAGGATCAGACCGACGGCGACTTCGAAGACGCCACCCTTGTTGATGAAATCTTTGAATTCTTGAATCATGTTTGTTTCCCCTGTTTTTGGTTGAGGAGCCGCGCCATGCGTCGACATCACCTCGGGCAATCTCGTGTCGAACAAAAGTAGTGTTCAGCGCAGCGCGGCGCTGAGGTACGACGAGCCCGGTGAGGCTTTGGTCGCGGATTGACTACGATTTGCTCGTGATCACCGACGAATCCACGTGCTTCCGCCATCCCGACAGCCGGGCCGCCGTGGGTTGCCAGCGCTGCGACCGGCCGATCTGCTCGTCATGCATGAAGTCGGCGTCGGTTGGATATCACTGCCCGGATTGCGCCAAGGCGGGGGCCCAGAAGGTGTACCGGCCGGGTGATCTGGGATCCAAACCCACACTGGTCTACGCCATCATCGGGCTCTGCGTTCTCGCCTATTTCGGCGAGATCTCCACGGGCAACGGCAATTGGAGCGCCGGTTCGGTTTATGAAAAAGGGGTGTTGTTCGGCCCGTTCGTCCAGGACGGCGAGTTCTGGCGAATCCTCACCTCGGGATTCCTGCACGCCGGCACGTTCCACCTCCTCCTCAACATGTACGCCCTCTACATCTTCGGACCCGCCGTCGTTCGGGCCGTGGGCCCGCTGAAGGCTGGTCTGATCTACTTCGGGGCCATGTTCGCCGGCTCGGCGGCCGTGTTGTTCTTCAACTGGGGCACGCCCACCCTTGGCGCCTCGGGGGCGGTGCTTGGCCTCGCCGGAGGATTGGCGGCGATCCTGTGGGCTCGGGGCATCGACATCCGCCAAACCAACCTGATGTCGATCTTCATCATCAACCTCGCGCTCCCCTTGATCTTTCCGATCTCCTTCTGGGGCCACTTCGGCGGGATCCTCGGTGGGTTCATCGTTGGCTGGATCGTCACGTTTCTTCCGGCCCGTTTCGGCACGACCGAACGGCAGGGTCTGGTCGTCGGCGCCGTAGCCGTTGCGGGATTTGCCGCCCTTGCCCTCGTTGGGGGCAGCTTGGCCCTCAGCCCGATTCTCTAGTCGTTCGATGCTCGGATCCCCGAATCGGGGATTCGGCGAAACACCGACACATGAGTGTCGGCTTCTTCCCGATAGGCCTCGCCGGTCCAATTGACGTAGCGCTCGACGAGTTCGAGGCCGGCGTCGGCGGCCAGGGCGTCGAGCTGCGACGGTGTTGTCCAGCGGAGCATCCACGGGCGAAGCTTGATGCCCGCTTCGGTCACCTCGACGTGCTGACCCTGGATCGTCTGCTGCTGGATGTCCATGAGGGTGGCGGACAACACGAGTTGGTCAGCGGTCATGCGCGACACGCCCACTGAGGAGGCCGGTCCGGCGTCGAGCGCGTATCCCGTGATGGCCTCGATGATGACCGACCCGTTCGGGGCAAGGGCCGAGGCGAGGCGGTGGAGCAGGTCGGCTTGTGCCGCCTCCGTCGGCAGGTTGAACAACGTGTTGAAGGCACAAAGCGCAGCACCGACCTTCCCGGACGGTAGGACCGGAAGGGAGGCGAGATCGGCCACGACGAGCGAGACATCGGCGGGTCCGATGCGTTCGGCCCGGAGCTTCCGGGCGCAGATCTCGAGCATCGATCGGCTTCCGTCGATGCCGATCACTCGACATCCGGCAGCCACGAGGTCGGGAACGAGCCGGCCACTTCCGACGCCGAGTTCGAGCACGGGGCCGGTGGCGCAGCGTTCGGCGACGAAGCGAGCCGTTGCCGCTGCGTCGGTGATGTTGCCGTACCAGTCGTCGTAGACGTCGGCAAAACCGTCGCCGTAGGTCGACGGACCAAATCCCTGCATCGACACGTGGTAGCACAGGCCAACGCGCCGGCCGGCTCCCAGATAGCCTTTTTCGTCATGGCCCACTACCTCGACCACGCCGCGAGCACTCCTGCTCGTGCCACCGCGGTCGAAGCCATGCTGCCCCTGCTCACCTCGGGTTATGGCAATCCGTCGGGGGCGCACCGTCTTGCTCGGGAAGCCAACCGGGTGCTCGATGATGCCCGGGAGATCATGGCCGAGGCGCTGGGTGCACAGCCGGGCGAAATCGTTTTCACCAGCGGCGGTACCGAGGCCGACAATCTGGCCGTTCAGGGAACCCTGAACAATGCCGGCGGAATCGGCGTCTGTTCCGCCGTCGAGCATCACGCAATCTTGGATCCGGTTGAGTTCTTCGGCGGGCTCGTGGCGCCTGTCGATTCGTCCGGCCTCATCGATCTCGCTGCTCTCGCTGGCCTTCTCTCCGAAGCCACCCAGCCGGTCAGCATCGTTTCGGTGATGCTGGCCAACAACGAAACCGGCGTTGTCCAGCCCCTCGAGGCGCTTTCCGAACTGGTCCGGTCGCTCGCTCCGAACGCGGTGATTCACACCGACGCCGTCCAAGCGTTTTGTTGGCTCGATGTTGCGGCTCGCGCCGCTTGCGTCGATCTCATCTCGGTGAGCGCCCACAAGTTCGGTGGACCGAAGGGTGTCGGCGCCTTGGTCGTGCGTGACGGCATCAAGCTCGCGCCGCTCGCCCGAGGCGGGGGCCAAGAAAAAGGTCGACGCAACGGCACCCAGAACGTGCCGAGTATCGCCGCGATGGCCGTTGCGGCAGCCGAAGCAGTGTCCGAGCGTTCAAGGGAAGTTGCCCGTGTCGGGGCGATGCGGGATCGGTTGTCCGATGGCATTCGTCGAGCGTTGCCCGGAGTTCACGAGAGCGCCGTGCCCGGGGATGTCTCGGCCGCCGACCGGTCGGGAAAACTGCCGAACATCTGTCACCTCGCCTTCGAAGGCATCGAGAGCGAAGCGATGCTGTTCCTGCTCGAGAAGGACGACATCCTGGCCTCGGCCGCATCGTCGTGCTCCAGCGGAGCCCAGGATCCGAGCCATGTGCTCGCGGCCATGGGCATGAGCCGCGACCTCGCCGCCGGCTCCCTTCGCTTGTCGCTCGGGCACGCGTCGACCGATGCCGACATCGAGGCGGCCCTGGCCGCTGTGCCGGCAGCCGTCGAACGGTTGCGGTCGCATTCGGCCCGTTTCCCGAGTGCAGGAGTGAGCTGATGGCTGAAGTGTTGGTGGCGATGTCCGGCGGTGTCGACTCCTCCGTCTGCGCCGCGCTGTTGAAGAACGAAGGCCACCACGTGGTTGGCGTCACGCTCAAGCTGTGGGGTGGTGAGTCGGATTCGGGGTGCTGCTCGGTGTCCGACGTCGACGACGCCCGCCGGGTTGCCCAACAACTCGAGATCGACCACCACGTGTTCAATTTCGGCGAAGACTTCGACCGGCACGTGGTCGAGCCGTACGTGGCGGCCTACGACCGGGGTGAAACCCCGAACCCGTGCGTCGAATGCAACCGGCACATCAAGTTCGACAAACTCCTCCAGCGGGCCGATGTCCTCGGTTTCGACCTGATCGCCACCGGCCATCACGCCCGGATTTCCGAGCTCCCCGACGGCACCCGTCGAATCGCCCGGGGCGCCGATGAGGCCAAGGATCAGAGCTACGTCCTCCACATGCTCACCCAGGAACAGCTCCGTCGACTCATGCTTCCCGTTGGCGACATCACGAAGGAACGAGTGCGCGAGCTGGCAACCGAACTCGGTCTCCGCACCGCCACCAAACCCGACAGCCAAGACGTCTGCTTCATCCACTCCGAGGGCGGGCGAAAGAAGTTCCTCGGTGATCGCATTCCGCTGTCACCGGCCAAGATCATCGATCGGGAGGGCCGGGAAGTGGGCCGAACCGAGGCCGTGCAGCTCGTCACCATCGGCCAGCGGAAGGGCCTCGACCTCGGTGGTAGTCCTGATCGGCGATTTGTCGTCGACATCGATCGACCGAACGCCGTGGTCACGGTTGGAAGCCTCGAAGACACGCTCACCGACTTCCTTGAACTCTCCGAGCTCGAGTGGACCACCACGGTGATCACGTCGGGCGTCACCGTTCAGACCTCCGCTCATGGTCATCGTGAATCGGCGACGATCGAGGGAACCTCCGTTCGCTGGAACACACCTCACCGGCGGATCGCCCGGGGCCAATCGGTCGTCGTTTATGTCGGCGATGAAGTGGTCGCCGGGGGCACGGCGGCCTGACGTTGGAACCGCTCACGACCGAGCGTCTGACACCGGCCGACGTGGAGCGAGCCGCCGAACTCCTGCGGTCCGGTGGCACGGTTGCCCTACCGACCGAAACCGTCTACGGGCTCGGCGCCGATGCGGCATCCGACGAAGCGGTCGCCAAGATCTTCTCGGCCAAGGGTCGACCCCCAGGTCACCCGCTCATCGTTCATGTGTCATCAACGGTCGCGGTCGAAGACTGGGCCGAACTCTCCGATCCTCGAGCCGGCCTCCTGGCCGAAACGTTCTGGCCCGGCCCGCTCACGCTCATCCTCCCTCGCACCGATCGTGTATCCGACCTGGTCGTCGGGGGCAGGGAGAATGTGGGAATCCGAGTACCAGCACATCCAGTGGCGCTGGCGTTGCTCGCGGCGTTCGCGGAGATCGGAAGCGGTGGGGTGGCCGCCCCGTCGGCGAATCGTTTCGGACACGTCAGCCCGACCACGGCCGCCCACGTTCTTGCCGATCTGGACGGCCGAATCGATGCCGTGATCGACGGCGGTTCGGCTCGGGTCGGGGTGGAATCCACGATCCTCGAGATCATCGGCACCGATGTCGCCCTCCTTCGTCCGGGTGGCATCTCGGTTGCTCAGATCGAAGCGGTGCTCGGTGAGGCCGTTGTCGATGCTCGGAGGACCGACTCGCGGGCGGCCGGAATGCTCGAATCCCACTACGCCCCTCGGGCCATTGTCCAGCTCGTCGAGTCTGTCGATCGCAGCGAGTTGAAGGCCGGTGTCGGCGTCATCGGCCCGGTGGAAGTGGAACACCCGAATGTGTGGTTCCTGGCCGATGACGCCGAGGCGTACGCCCGGGGCCTCTATGCCGCGCTCAGAGCGGCTGACCAGGCGGGAATGGCCCGGGTGCTCATCGTCAGACCATCGCGGGGCGAGCTCCTCGATGCGGTTCTGGATCGATTGGCGAAAGCCTCCGCCCAACGCTGACCGGGCTGGTCCCTTCGAATCGTTGCCCGAGTCGAGTTGGAAGCGGGGTGTGACTAACCTCGCGGCATGGACAGCCACTACCCCGCTCTCGGCGACATCGAGCCGATGGATGCCGTTCGTTCTGTCGAAGATGAACGAGCTCATCGGAAGCGGGCGGCGGCCATCGGTTACCGCATCTTTGCCTCGATGCGTTGGGGCCAGCACGGTGATGGTCACATCAGCGCTCGCGATCCCGAGTTTCCCGATCACTTCTGGCTTCTCGACTACGGGGTCTCATTCGATGCAGCCACGGTGGGCAATCTCGTGCTGGTCGGTCCTGACGGCACGGTTGCCGTTGGCAAGGCGGGATCGCCGGCCGGAGCGGTCAACACCGCCGGCTACAACATTCATTGGCCGGTGCACGAGGCTCGGCCCGACGCAGTGGCGGCCGCCCACACCCACACCGGATTCGGCACCCCTTGGTCGGCCAACGTCGAACCCTTCCGTGCGATCAGCCAAGAATCCACGGCCTTCGTCTTCGACCAGTCGCTGTTCGACGACGAAGAGGTCGAGGTGCTCACCATCGCCGGTGGCACCCGAATTGCACAGACCATCGGAGCGAACAAACTCTGCATCCTCCGCAACCACGGGATGCTCACGGTTGGTGGCACCGTCGAGGAGGCCGTCGGCTGGTTCGTCATGGCCGAACGGGTGGCCGAGGTGCACGTGAAGGCTCCGAACGGAAAGCCGATTTCCGACGAGGGAGCGAAGGTGGCGGCCGCCACGATGGCCACGGCTGATGTCGGGTGGCGGGTCTTCCATTGGCTGGCCCGGGCCCACGTTCCCGACCCGTCGGTTGTCTTGGCCTGATTCCTCACCACCAGTCGAGGAGGGGCCGAGCCGGAGTCGAGTCAGCCGATCCTGACACCACGAACGCGTGCCTCGTGGAGCAGCTGTCCGGGGAGCGACGGGGTGAAGACGATCCGGTAGGCGGAAAACGTGGTGACCGTCTTCTTCGCCCGAAGGGCCAGAGGTTCCTTCTCGTTCAGCTCGACGAGGATTGCCAGGCCGCGCGCCCCGCCACTCAGGTCGAGCAGCTCCCCCTTGTCGAGCGGCACCGGGCCCAGACTCGCAATGGCCGTCCGCCGGATGAGCACCGACTCGGCCAGCGACCAGTAGTCGTGGATCACCATTCCGGCAGGGACGAAGACGATCCAACGCCGCGACAGTTGGTGGAGGGACCGACCACCGAACCACACCGCAGCCGATCCGGCCACGACCAGTGGTAGGCCGAGGAGATACCGGCCGGACGCCACGCTCATGGACCCACCGGCGATCCCGACGAAGATGACCAGCCACGTCAGCTGGATTGGTCCGAGGAGCAGCGCCGCTGGAGGGCGGAGGGCCAGTCTTCGCTCGGGTCCGTAGGCCGAGCCATTGACCATTGAATCCCCTGTGAGCGGGAGGAGCGACAGGCCGAGGGCCAGGGCCGTGGCGCCGATGGCACCAATCGTGCTGCCGGTCCACAGACCACTCGAGACCGTGGCCCAGAGCGCAGCAGCCGCGCCGGAGGGAGCGATCAACCGGTGAATGGTCAGACTCACCGTCGATGGAGCGAGAAGAGCGACGAAACCAACGAACCATCCGGCCCAGAGCCCCACCTCGGCCGTGTTCCTCACTGGCCCGACCTGGGCCGCAAGGGCATCGGCGAACCCGAATCCGGCGAGGAGCGGCAAGAGCAACCAGAGTGCTCGCAATGGCCACAAACCGGCGCGCTCGAGAGGAATCCTTGTCGACATTGCCCGACAGTGTGCCTGACTGGGCAACCACTCGGTGAGCCGAGACCTCTACGATCCGACACGTGACTTCCGGTACAGATCCCGCGGCGCGAATCGACGAACTCAGGGCGCAACTCGCCGTTCACAATCGGCGCTACCACGAGCTCGACGACCCCGAGATCCCCGATGTCGAGTACGACCAGCTCGTACGCGAACTCCAAGCCCTCGAAGCGGCCTACCCCGATCTCGTCGTCGAGGACTCACCCACCCAACTCATCGGAAGTGCACCGTCGGCAACCTTCGCCCCGGTTGAACACACCGTGCCAATGATGAGCCTCGACAACGCTTTCAGTCACGACGAGCTCACCGCCTGGGCCGAACGGATGGCACGGGGGCTCGAGATTGGCCCCGGTGCCCCGATCGGGTTCATGTGCGAACTGAAGATCGACGGCATTGCGCTGTCGATGCGGTATGAGAACGGCAAACTCGTTCAGGGTGCCACCCGGGGCAATGGACGGGTCGGCGAGGACATCACGGCCAACATCCGAACCATCGGGGTGATCCCGCAAACGCTGGGCTCCGACGCCCCTCCGGTTCTGGAAGTGCGAGGCGAGGTCTATCTCCCCGTGGCCGCATTCGACGCCCTCAACGACTCACAGGAGGCGGCCGGTCTTCCTCGTTATGCGAATCCCCGCAACACTGCGGCCGGCAGCCTCAGGCAGAAGGATCCGGCCGTCACCGCCAGCCGCAGTTTGGCTTTTTGGTCCTATCAACTCGGCCAGGTGGAGGGCGGTCCGGAATTCTCCACGCACAGCGCAGCGATGGACTGGCTGGGCTCCTTGGGATTTCCGGTCAACCCGGAGCGGAGGAAGGTTGCCACGATTGCCGAGGTGATCGCATTCACCGATCATTGGCACGAGCACCGGCACGACCTCGACTACGAGATCGACGGTGCGGTGATCAAGATCGACTCGCTGGATCAACAGCGCCGACTCGGTTCCACGGCAAGAGCGCCGCGCTGGGCCATGGCATTCAAGCTCCCACCCGAAGAACGCACCACTCGGCTGCTCGACATCCAGGTCTCGATAGGTCGAACCGGCAAGGCCACACCGTTCGCCGTTCTCGAACCCGTCTTCGTTGGTGGTTCCACGGTGCAGATGGCCACCCTGCACAATTCCGATCAGGTGAAGCTGAAGAACGTCCGGCCCGGCGACACGGTGATTGTCCGCAAAGCCGGCGATGTCATTCCCGAGGTGCTCGGTCCGGTGTTGGCCGAACGCCCTGCTGATCTCCCCGAATGGCATTTCCCCACCCACTGCCCAACCTGTTCGGAGCCCTTGGTTCGTCCCGACGACGAAGCCCACACGTTCTGTGTGAATCCTCTGTGTCCGGCTCGCAGACAAACCCAGATCGAATATTTCGCCAGCCGCTCCGCGATGGATATCGAAGGCATGGGGGAGAAGGTCGTCTCTCGATTTCTCGACGAAGGTCTGATCGCCGACGTAGGCGACATCTACGCAATCGATTGGGAGCGAGTTCGGGCCCTCGATCGTTTCGGTGAAATCGCAACCGACAACCTGAGGACGGCGGTCGAGGCCTCGAAATCGCGGCCCTTGGCCAACTTGCTCGTCGGTCTCGGTATCCGCCATTTCGGTCCCTCGGGGGCCGCAATCCTCGCCGCCCACTTCGGTCATCTCGATGCCATTGCCGCCGCAACGGCCGACGAGATTGCGGCGATCGGCGGGGTGGGTCCTGTCATCGCCCGAAGCGTCGCCGACTACTTCCAGTCGGAGAAGGCGCTGGCCCTGGTGGAGAAGTTCCGGGTGGGTGGAGTGAATCTGGAGGGGCCGAAGAAGTCCGACGTACCGCAGGTGCTGGAGGGCAAAGCCATCGTCGTCACCGGCTCACTCGCCGGATTCAGCCGGGACAGCGCGGCCGAGGCAATCAAGAGTCGTGGCGGAAAGAACCCCGGCTCGGTGTCGAAGAAGACACTGGCCGTGGTCGTCGGATCCGATCCGGGCTCGTCCAAGGTGGCCAAGGCCGAGGAACTGGGGATACCCATGATCGATGAAGCCGCCTTCGTCGCCCTCCTCGAGTCGGGTGAGTTGAGCGAGCAGTCAGCCTGACCAGCGACCAGTGGTCAGCGACCAGCGCCGTCAGAAATCGAAGAGATCGGGGCGTTTGATCGGCCTGCACGTGTCGGCACTCTCGCCCAGTCGGTAGATGCAGGCGATGATTTCGTTCGCTGTTGGTCGAAGGATCGTGCCGAACGGACAGTCGGGTTCGGGTCCCCAGGTGACCTGGCCCTGCGAGCCGCCGGAGCTCAGCACCTTCTTCTCGAAGTCGCTGTAGACGTTGGTTTCTTCGGCCGGAATCGGCACACCGTTGATCGTGAGCAGGGCGGTGTAACCGGCAGTGAGATCGACACCGACGACTTCGCTGCAACCCGAACCTTCGCCCGCTTGAGGGAACCACCGCTCGACCGGATTCACGATGAGCGTCGAGGTCGGCGAGTTGGCATCATCGGGCCGGACTCCGCCACCGTCGGCCGCACTTCCGCTGAAGGCCGGACCGGCCGGTTCGTTCTCACCCGAGTAGGCAATGGCCACCCCTAGCGATGCAAAGGCGACGAGGAGTGCAGCCCCGATGATCAGTCGTTGACGAAGTGTCGTTCCCACGACTGGAAGTGTGCCCGGTCAACGCCTGGGATGGATGGTCATGCGAGTGGCACAACCTGATCGGCAATCGTCCGATCAAATTTTGCCGTAGCCTGACCAGATGCCAGTACCGGTACGGGTAGTCATTGTCGAGGATCACGAAATGGTTCGCGACGGGTTCGAGATGGTCATGGCCGCAGCAGACGACATCGAGGTGGTCGGAACCGCCGATTCCTTGGAAGCCGGACGGAAGTTGATCGCCGATCTCCAACCGGACGTCGTTGTGTGCGATTTCATGCTCCCCGACGGGTCGGGGGCCGAGATCGCCGAGTCGGTCTCGAGCGAGCACACGAAGGTGTTGATCGTCACGGGAGCCGACGATCGGAGGGCGGTCGAGGCTGCGGTTGCGTCGGGTTGTGCCGGTTTCGTGAGCAAGGGTCGCAGTGCGCAAGACCTGCTCGGCGCGGTTCGCTCGGTCGCCGGAGGGGCCGCCGTGTTCCCCGCGAATCTGTTGGCCGCCGTCACCCAACCAGGTTCCGAACCTCGGAGTTCCGACCTCACCAAGCGGGAACTCGAAATTCTGCAGTTGCTGGCCCGGGCCCGAAACGCCGAAGAAATTGCAACTGATCTCTTCCTTTCGGTGCACACGGTTCGCAACCACATCCGAGCCGTGCTCACGAAACTCGAGGCTCGGTCGCAGCTCGAAGCGCTGGTCACCGGTATCCGTCAGGGTCTGGTCACGATCGACATGGGCGACGGTCAATAGCAGCCTCGCCGGTCACGATGTGATCGTCGTCTGGCAGCACAAACACACCGGCATGAATGGGGTACTTCGGCCGAGGCCGTGGGGTCGGTAGCATTCCCGGGTGCTTGATGAGCCCTCACTGACCGACGAGGCTGCGGCCTCCCACGTCAAAACTGCGCCCCGCCTTCTGGCCCATCGCTATCGCTTGTTGTCCCTCATCGGATCTGGCGCCTCGGCGCAGGTGTTCCGAGCCGAGGACGTCACGCTTGGTCGGGAAGTGGCCGTGAAGATTCTTCATCCCGCGCTTGCGGCCGATGCTCAGTTCCGGCGACGCTTTGAAACGGAGGCCCGACATGCGGCGGCTCTGAATCATCCCAACTTGTTGGCGATCTACGACTGGGCCGACTCCGACCAGGTCCACATCGTCACCGAGCTCTTGGCCGGCGGCTCCCTGAGGGACCTCCTCGACGAGGGGCATCGGTTTTCGGCATCGCAGGCGCTACTGGTCGGCCTCGAGGCCGCTCAAGGGTTGGCCCATGCTCACGAGCAAGGATTCGTCCACCGCGACATCAAGCCGGCCAACCTGCTGTTCGATCGTGCCGGTCGGTTGAGTGTTGCCGACTTCGGCATCGCCCGTGCGGTCGCCGAAGCATCCTGGACCGAACCCGATGGCTCGTTGATCGGCACGGCCCGGTATGCCGCCCCCGAACAAGCGCTCGGACGTGGCGTCGACGGTCGGGCCGATGTTTATGCCCTCGCGCTCACCCTTATTGAATCCGTCACTGGCGAGGTGCCGCTCGTCGGCGCCAACCCGCTGGCAACCATGGTGCTTCGCCAGGATCACGACATCGAGGTGCCGGCCGAACTCGGTCCCTTGGCTGCGATCCTTGCGAGGGCCGGTGCGGCAGATCCTGAGCGCCGCCCGACATCGAAGGAGTTCATCGCTCAGCTCGAGGTTGCCGCCGGACAGCTGCCGAGGCCGGCCGCGCTTCCGCTGGCCGGACTCAGAACCGAACCGGTCCCGTTCGATGCCGATTTCGGCAGCCTTCCGGTCGTGGAAGGGGACAAGCCAGTCGCTGGCCCCGCAGTCGTTGGGCCAGCGTTGAGAGCAACGGTCGTGGCCACACCGATCGACCCCACCACGCCGATGCCTCGTCCCGTCACCGACTTCGATGCCGAGTTGGCACCTTTTGATGTTGCCTCGGACACACAACAGGGCAGCGATTCTGCCTGGAGCAGTGATTCGGCGATCCCACCGTCCTCACCACCGGACTCCACTGCGCCATCAGACTCCACTGCGCCATCAGCTTCGAACGCGCCATCAGAACCCAATGCGCCATCAGAACCAACGATGTCGTTCCTGGATTCGTACGAGCGGCGCCGTCGTTGGCCGTGGATCGTGGCCATTCTGGTCGCACTCGGGGCGGCAGCCGCAATCATCTACAGCACCGGGGCCGTTGATCAGATACTGCCCGACCGGGAACCCGAGATCATCACCTATCCCGTCGGAACGTTCGTCGGACGAGACGTGGCAGAGGTCGGGCCCGAGATCGCCGTCAACCAGTGGACGAGCGAGATCTCCTTCACCCGCAGCGATGGGTCTGTGTCGGGCGAGATCCTCACCCAATCGCCGGCTCCGGGCGTTCAACTACCCGAGGGCGGGGTGGTCATCCTCGTGGTGTCCGAAGGGGTGCTGCTACATCCCACGCCGACATTGGTCGGACTCACCGTGGCCGACGCCGAGCTTGCCCTGGCGAGCGAGAATCTCGTACTCGGCGAGGTCGGCCGCGATTTCAGTGAAGACGTTCCTGAAGGCGTCGTGCTCTCGGCGGCTGTCGAACCCGGGGTCGAGGTCGAAACCGGTGCTGCCGTCGACGTTCTGGTCAGCGCCGGGCCCGAACCTCGGACCATCCCGAATCTGGTCGGTCAACCCCGTGCCGACGCCGAAACCACACTGGCCGGTCTCGGCCTGGTTGCCGTTGTCACCGAGGACTTCTCCCGAGACGTCGCCGAGGGGCTGGTGATCAGCACGGCCCCCGGACCCGACGCAACCGTGGAACGAGGAGGCGAGGTCGGGATCGTGATTTCTCGTGGCGTACCCTTCGTGACCGTTCCCAACGTCATCGACATGTCGGCGGCCGACGCTGCTGACGCACTTGCCGATGCCGGGTTGGTGGTCACCGACACCAATGGACCACCGAACAAGAAGGTCTTGGCCACTGATCCTCAAGCTGGCGACTCGGTCAGGCTGGGCACGGGAGTGATCATTTTCACCAAACGCTGATTCGTGGCCCGTCGTGGGTCGGCCTATCGTTTCACGGTGCCTCGTCGGATCCTTCCCCCACCATCCGACGACGGTGACACCAAATCGAAGTTGTCGTTGCTCAGCGAATCCGGTCCTGGTTCCTTACCCATTTCCTTTGTTCCCTGGGGTGTGATCGTCGCCCGGCGACGAGTGGCGGCGTCGGCCCAGGCTCGCGACGGGTTCGCCAACTTGGCGTTGGCGATCGTTTTGGGCGCGATGTTCATGGTGAACCTCAGCGTCACGGCCATCACGGTTGCCGTTCCCCGGATCGCTGCGGACTTCGGAGCCAGCGAGTCCACGATCGTCTGGGCTGTCACCGGCCCGATCCTGGTGACGGCCGTGTTGGCACCGACCTTCGGCAAGCTCGGCGATCAATGGGGTCACCGCACGGTCTTCCTGGCTGGACTCGTGGTCAACGCCATCTTCACCGTGCTGATCGCGGCTGCCCAATCTGATGTTGCCTTCCTGGCGTTTCGTCTTCTGGCGGCCGTTGGTGGAGCCGCTATCGGGCCATCAGCGCTGGCCTTCATCAACCGCTTGTTCGTTCCCCGGGAACGAGCCACGGCACTCGGATGGTGGAGTTTCGTCGGTGCCGGGTCGCCCGTCATCGGCGTGGTCGTCGGCGGCTACATCATCGATGAGGTCGGTTGGCGATGGGTCTTCGTCACCCAGGCTCCATTGGTTTTCCTGGCGGCGATGGTCGCGGCCCTGGTTCTTCCTCAAACATCGAAACAACCCGATGCCACATTCGATCTTCCCGGAGCCGTCTCCCTGGGTCTCGGAATCGGATCGCTGCTACTGGCCGTCACGCTCGCGGCTTCGGATCCCCTCTCGATCATCGTGTTCGGCACCTTTGCCCTCGCGGTGGGCTCGTTGTTCCTGTTCGCTCGGATCGAGCGAACATCGCTGAACCCACTCATACCGCCGCACTATTGGCGCCTCCCGGGATTCATCATCCCAACGGTCACTCTGGCCCTGATGTTTGCGGCCTACATGGGATCGTTCGTCCTGGCTCCCCTGATGCTGCAGAGTGTGGCCTTCGGGTTCACGGCGGCGGCGACCAGCCGGGTGATCATTGCCCGGCCCCTGCTCTTCTCCCTCACCGGTCCGATCACCGGTCGACTCGCCCAACGGCTTGGTGAGCGATTCCTGGCCATCTTCGGTGGGCTGGCCATTGTTGTGTCGATGCTCATGCTCAGTCGATCCGCGCCCGAACTCTCTCTGTGGTTCACGGCGGCCGCCCTCGGGCTCGCCGGCGTCGGTATGGGCGCGGCGGCGCCGGTACTCACCGCCTCGGTTGCGAACTCCGTGGCCGACGAGGACCTCGGCGTGGCCGGTGCCGCCCAACAGATGCTGCAACAGGTCGGGCTCGTTCTGGGCGTGCAGGCGTTGCTGGCGATTCAGGGCGCAACGCAGGGTGACGCCCTCGATGGCGTCGACAATGCCGGGAGTTCGGCTGTTTCCGCCGAGGCGCTCGGTACGGCCGTGAACAGTTACCGCTTCGCCTTCGTCGGCGCCGCCGTGCTTGCCTTGTTCGGTGTGGTTTCGGCACTGGCTCTGCCCCGGCGTGCCACGACGCAATCCGAGTTGGAGCTCAGTCGGGTCGGGTGAGGGCGGCCAGGCGACGATAGACCTCGACCGCGGTGTCGTCGGGCGCCTGGGCCTGCAGCGCAAGCAGCTTCGAGGCGTCGCCGTCGACGATGATCTTGCCGCCGAAGAAGGCCTGCATCAATGCTTGCTGGTCGCGAGTGATGAACGCCGCTTTCGCCGTGTCGTAGTCGACGGTCAAGGTCAGGTCGGGATTCTCGAGATGCCCCTCCTCGATGAGGAGTCGACCACTCGAACTGTCGATGTGGCCGTCGAGACTGCCTTCGCGGTGGGGAATGTCGGTGACGACGACATTCATCAAGACCGAGAGCGCCGGTGCCGGCAACTCGGCCGAGAACTCATTTCTGAGCGCCTGCGCTGCCGCAATCCAGCCGTCGGAAAGAAAAAGGTGGGTGGTGGTCACGCTGGCTCCAGGTCGGATCGAACTCGTTGGTGAAGGTAGCTCACGACTAACGTGTTGGGATGACCACAGGGGGACCAATGCCTGGCACTGCTCGCCAGTCCGGTCGACAGCTGCGCATCGAAACACACGAACGCAATCCTGTGTGGAAGAACGCTCCGATGATGATCGACATGGACGAGTGCATCAATTGTGATGCCTGTCTGCGGGCGTGTCCGAAGCCACTGGGCGCCATTTTCAATCACGACATCGACGTGGTGATCATCCCCGAACTCTGTTCTGGTTGCGACAAATGCCTACCCGCCTGCCCCGTCGACTGCATCCATCCCGACCCCAATTGGAACGCCGCTCCCGAAAGCTGGTGGCAAGAGCAACGCTCGTTCGATCCCTACGGCTGAAGGGTTCTGTCTCTGGTGAGGTCGGCCCGGTCGCGGCCGATCGGTCGACCTGATTCGCTGGCGGTGCGGAGGTCAATCAACGGATGGGCCAGATCGCGGTTCCATCGGGAGCGGAGCGGTATGCCCGCCCGGGGGAGCCTCGTCCATCGGGAAAGGTCCCATGGTCGGGATGATTCTCAGCGAACCTCTTCGTGGGTCGACCGGGCCGCGACGACCGAGAGGGCAGCCACGAGCACGAGCAGCACGCCGATGGCGGCGAAATAGGGGATGTAGCTACGACCAGGAGTTTCGCTCTGGTTGAGCGCCGATGAGTCGACGACGACGCTGAAGTCGATTTGTTCGAGCCGTCCCCGTTCGAAATTGGCTCGGTCGTTCTCGTGGCCCGGAGCCGATGGGCCGCGGAGTTCGATGGCGTCGAGGGCCCGGTGGGCATCCTCGATGGCTGCTCTGGCGGTGGAGAAGGATCCATTCGAGGAGGCGTAGAGATCAGCGAGATAGGGCGGGGCCGTCAGGTCGGCGGCCGCGGCACGACCGTGCAGAAGATCGAGTTCGGCGACGACTTCCCGGGCGTCGTCGATCTGGCCCTGGGCGAGGGTGAACTTCCAGCGAGACATCGCATCGCGAATGCCGCGAGGGACACCGAGTTCTCCGGTTTCCTCCACGAATTGGTCGTAGGCCGCGATGGACTCCTCGCGAAGCTGGAGCAGCGAACGCTGGTCGGCCGGGATCACGTACGCCTCGAACAGCGCTGCCGCTTCGACAGAGTTCCCGTCTCGTTCCAGCATGTCGAGGAAGCGTCGCCAGTCGTTCGTCGGGAACACGGCGGGCTCGTCGGGCCGCGAGTAGACCAGCCGGCCTTCGACCATGCCGCTGATTGCGTCGGCCAGGCCCTCGACGCCGATCTCATCGCTCAACATTCGCATGACGTAGTACGAAGTGTCGTAGCCGTAGTACTCGATGTCCCAGGTGTCTTCGAAGAAAAGTCTGGAGCGCCACGACGCGAGCCCGTCGAGCGCTACCTCGGTCGAAGGTTCCGAAGGTGGTGACGGGCTTCCACCCATGGCCGAGGAGGCCCGACTGCTGAACTCTTCGGCGAATCCCTCCACCATCCAACGCTCACCGAACAATCGGGAGTTGAACCAGGCATGGCTCAACTCGTGGAGCATTGTTTCCTGGTCGAGCACGTCGCCGACCTCGATCAACGACTCACGCAGGTCGTACCACCCGGCGTAACCCTCCGAAGACGGGACGGCACTCTCCAGAACAACGAGATCGTCTTCCGGCCACGGTTGGCCGATCAGATCGGTGAGCAGGGGGACGCCTCTGGTGACGATGTCGCTGGTGAAGGCCGACCACTCGGGGTCATCGGCCCACGCCGAAATGGTGACCGTCTGGCCCTCGACCTGCACACTCGTTTCGAGCAGACCGCTCTCGCTCCGAGCCACCACGCGGAAGAAGAACGTGTCGGGATCGCTGACAGGATCGGCCACCCAGATGACTTCGCCGTTCTCACCGTCGGTCGGCTGCATCAGGGTGGGATCGATCAACGCGTCGAACCCGGCCGGGATCACCACCCGCACCGAACCGGTGGCGAAAAAGGGATCGACCCAGACGAAGAAGCTGAGCAACGATGCGTTCACTCGGGTGTCGCCGTCGGATCGGGCCTCTCCGCTCGGTAAGTCGTAGGTGAGCACGGCCTGGCTGACCCGACGGACGTCGAGCGAGATCGCCAGATAGAACCCGTCGTCGAGCGCTTCCACGACGATGGGCACGTCGCTTCGGATGTCGACGGCCTCGGCCGGGATGTAGGTGACGATTGCGGCCTGCCGACTCACGGCGAATACCGTCTCGATTTCGACCAGTTCCTCCTCGACGATCGGGCGAAAGGTGGTGTCGAACGCGTCGGGCTCCTGAGCAGCCGCCGTGCCCGGAGGTGTGAGCAACAGGACCGTGGCCGTCAGGCAAACGGCGATGACCACCCGAGCTGCATGGCTCAGTGAACCCAGTGGTCGCAGACGTCTTGATCGGTGCCGCACGCAAAATCCTCCGGCCCGATCTTGGCACGGCGAGGCGGCCCGTGGTGCGTGTTTGGGAGTGTCTGCCTAGAGATCGATGGCGGATTCGGAGAAGCGGCGCACGATCACTTCCGCTCCAACCGCTTCGGGTTCGTCGTCGATCAGTTCGCTCGGGAACCCGGGCGAAGTGACCGACAGCCCGGTCGCGTCCTCCAATCTGCGGATCACATTGTCAGACCATTCCCGCTCGCCGTATCGCTCCGCCGCATCGCGGAAGATGTCGATCATCAGCGGATTCATCTCCAGCGGCACGCCGACATTGTCGGCGATCTCTTGGAACAGGCCGATGTCCTTGAGGACCAGGTCCATGGTGAAGCTGATGTCGCGAGAGCCGTTGAGAATCATCTGGCTCTCGGTTTCGTGCACGAATGAGTTGCCGCTCGAGATCCGAAACGCCTCGAAGGTCGTGCTCAGGTCGAGCCCGGCCGCGGCCATCGTGGTGAGCGCCTCGGTGACGGCGATCAGATTGGCCGTTGCCAGATAGTTGGTTGCCACTTTCAGGATCGAGGCGGTGCCCAGGTCACCCGTGTGGAGGACCCGGCGCCCCAACAGTGTGAGCAGCGGCAGCACGTGCTCGAAGGTGGCGCGGTCGGTGCCGGCAAAGATCGAGATGTTGCCCGATGCCGCCCGGTGGCAACCTCCGGAGACCGGACAGTCGACGGCCGTTCCCCCTGCCGCAGCAACGAGCGCTGCGAGTCTCGTGATCTCGGCAGAGTCGGTGGTCGACATCTCCAGCCAAACCGTTCCGGGCCGCAGACCAGCCAGGAGGCCGTCATCGGCCTCGATCACCGATGCACACGCGATCGGTGACGGAAGGCAGGTGATGATCACGTCGCATTGCTCGGCCATCGAACGGGGGCTGTCGGCGGCCGTCGCGCCTCGCCCCACGAGCTCGTCGACCAGTGCAGTGTCGAGATCACGAACCATCAGGTTGACGCCGTTGCGCAGCAGCGATCCAGCCAGTTTCCCTCCGACGTTGCCGAGTCCGACAAAGCCGACTCGCACGGTTGCGAGGTCGACACAGGGGGGCGGGGTTTCGGCGTGGGGCATTTGCCGGACAGTAATGTGGAGCGCCGGTGGAGTCGACGATGGGCTTCGGCGAGTGAAGCGACGATCAATCGCTCGTGACGTCAAGCCGTTCGAGGCCGCGAATCACGAAGGTGGGGTGGTAGTCGGGCTCGGCCGTGAGCCGGAGCCCGGGGAATCGTTGGACCAAGCCTCGGACCGACACGGTGAGTTCGGCCCGGGCCAGTGGGGCCCCGACGCAGAAGTGGATTCCGCCACCGAACCCGACGTGTGATGTCTCGCCCCGGCCAACATCGAACTGGTCTGGATCGTCGAAGCGGCGAGGGTCGCGTTGAGCCGACCCGAAGAGCATGGCCACCTCGTCGCCCACCTTCATGGCCTGGCCCGCGATGGTGACGCCCGGTTCGAGAACCCAGCGCTCGAACATCTGGAGCGGCGAATCCCAACGGAGCATTTCCTCGACGGCGACCTGGGGCTCGACCTCTCCGCTGACCAATCGCTGCCACTGCTCCGGGTGCTTCAGCAGGGCCCGACCGCCATTGCCGAGCGTGTTCACCGTGGCTTCGTGGCCGGCCTCCAACAGCACCATCGTGGTGGAGACGATCTCGTCTTCGGTGAGCGTGTCGCCTTCGTCTTCGACTTGGACGAGTTTGCTCACGAGCAGATCGTCGGGGTTCCGACGCTTGGCGGCGATGAGGCCGCGGGTGTATTCGATGTATTCGGCGGCCGCGGTGTTTGCGGCCGACTGGGTGGCCTCGTCGGCTTCGAGTTCGTACATCTTGACGATGGCGTGGGACCAATCGAGAAGGAGTTGTGTGTCTTCGATCGGCACGCCGAGCATCGAGCAGATCACGGCGACGGAATAGGGCTGGGCGTAATCAGCCAGCAGATCGAACTGTTGCTTGGCTTCACAAGTGTCGAGCAATGATGCCGAGAAGCGCTCGAGACTCGGCACCAGGGCGGCGACGGCTCGAGGGGTGAATACCTTCGAGACCAAACGCCGGAGCCGAGTGTGGTCGGGGGGTTCGAGGCTGAGAAGCGACCATTCCTCATGGCGCTGGAACGCGGCCCACCGGCCATCAGGTTCGGGTCGTCCCAGCTCCGAGTGGCTGTAGAGGTGGGTGTAACTGCGCCCGAGTCGGCGGTCTCGGAGTGTGGTTGCGACGTCGTCGAATCGGGTGAGCATCCATTGACCCGTGTGTTCGTTCCAGAACACCGGCGTGGCTTCGCGGAGGGCGCCGAGCACGACGTAGGGGTCGGCGATGAAGGCCGGGTCGCTGACGTCGAACTTGGCGATCAGATCGGCAACGGAGTTCATGTTGCTCAACGTAATGGCGGTTTGGCTCGGCCAGATAGCTTGGCTCCGTGTCAGAACCACTCTCCCGCGCCGATGTGGCGAAGGTCGCAAGCCTCGCCATGCTCGAACTCACCGACGAAGAGCTCGAAACCTTCACCGGCCAACTGGCTGCAGTGTTGGAACACGCCAAAGACGTGGAGGCTCTCGACGTCGGAGACGTCATGCCGACCCACCACCCGTACCCGCTGGTCAACGTCTTCCGACGCGATGTGGTCGATACTGCCGCCGAATCGATGAGGGATGAGGCATTGGCCGCGGCTCCTTCGGTCGAGACGAACCAGTTCAGGGTTCCTCCGGCCCTCGGGGAGGAGATGTGATGACCGATTCAGGCAGCAGAGATTCAGGCAGCAGAGATTCGTCGGATACTGCGCTTTCGCTGGCGGCGTCGGTTCGTTCGGGGGAGCGCCTGGCCAGTGAGGTTCTCGAGGATTACCTCGAGGCGATCGCCGGGAGTGAGGACGAGATCCACGCTTTCAACACCGTGCTGGCCGATGAGGCTCGTGCCGCAGCCGGCGAGATCGACCGGCGGATTGCCGCCGGCGAAGACGTTGGTCCGCTCGCCGGCGTCCCCATCGCCATCAAAGACAACACCTGCACTCGGGGTATCCCCACCACGTGCTCGTCGAAGATGCTCGAGGGTTGGAAGCCGCCCTACGACGCCACGGTGATCGAGAAGTTGGCAGCAGCCGGAACGGTCATGATCGGCAAGACGAACCTCGACGAGTTCGCCATGGGTTCCTCGACCGAGAACTCGGCGTTCGGCCCCACCCGGAATCCGCATGATCTGTCGCTCGTCCCGGGCGGCTCGTCGGGAGGTTCCGCCGCCGCCGTGGCGGCGGGATTCGCACCCCTGGCGATCGGGTCCGATACGGGAGGATCGATCCGCCAACCGGCGGCTCTCTGCGGAGTAGTGGGCATGAAGCCCAGTTATGGAACGGTCAGCCGCTACGGATTGATCGCATTCGCCAGTTCCCTGGATCAGATCGGCCCATTCACCAGAACCGTCGCTGATGCCGCCGCCCTCTACGACGCGATTTCCGGTCACGATCCGCGCGATTCCACGTCGATCCCCGAACCACTCGCTCCGGTTTCTCCTCATCTCGGCGACGGTGTGAGCGGACTCCGGGTCGGTGTGATCACCGAGTTGATGGAGTCGGGCGACCTGGCCGATGGCTTCGAGCCCGAAGTGCTTCGTCAGACTCGTGCTGCGGCCGAAGCATTGGCCGCCGCAGGGGCGATCGTCGAAGACGTCTCCGTACCGTCCACCATCTATGGCCTTTCTGCCTACTACTTGATCGCACCGGCCGAAGCGTCGTCCAACCTCGCCCGTTACGATGGCGTTCGCTACGGACTTCGTGTTGACGGCGCAGCCAACACCGCGGGGATGATGGTGGCGTCACGCACGGCGGGCTTCGGAGCCGAGGTCAAGCGCCGGATCATGCTGGGCACCTACGCCCTCAGCGCGGGCTACTACGACGCGTTCTACGGCAAGGCGCAACGGGTGCGGACGCTCATCATCGACGACTTCGAGCGGGCTTACCAGAATTTCGATGTGCTCCTCTCGCCCACGTCGCCTTGTGTGGCGTTCCCGTTCGGGGCAAAGGAAGACCCGCTCACCATGTATCTCAACGACGTGGCAACCATCCCGTCGAACCTCGCCGGGCACCCCGCGATCTCGGTGCCGTTCGGGATCGGTCGGGCCCGTCTGCCCGTCGGCGTTCAAGTGCTGGCCCCCATGCTCGAAGAGCGCCGTCTCATTCAGGTTGCGGCCGTTCTCGAGTCCGTCGCTCACAGCAATCGTTCGATCACCGAAGGGAGCGCAGCATGAGTGACCAGCCCGTGTCCAGCACGATGCTCGACGAATGGGTCAACGACAGCGACGTGCAGCGCGAGTCGACCTCGCTGAGCGATGCATGGGAAATGGTGATCGGCCTGGAGGTCCACGCCGAACTCGCCACCGAAACCAAGATGTTCAGCCCGGCAGTGAACCAGTTCGGGTCGGCGCCCAACACCAATGTGCACCCTGTGTGTCTCGGGTTGCCGGGCACGCTCCCCGTGGTGAACGGGAAGGCCGTCGAGCTCTCGATTCGGCTCGGGCTGGCGCTGAATTGCACCGTCCAACGGTGCATCTTCGCCAGGAAGAACTACTTCTACCCGGACATGCCGAAGGACTATCAGATCTCCCAGTACGACCGACCGCTGAACATCAACGGCTGGCTCGAACTGCCGAGCGGACACCGCGTGCGGGTCGAGCGGGCGCACATGGAAGAAGACACGGGGAAGAGCACACACGTCGGCGACTCCGGTCGAATCCACGATGCCGGTTACAGCCTGGTTGATTACAACCGGGCCGGCGTACCCCTGCTCGAGATCGTTTCCCATCCCGACATCCGCGGTCCGGAGGAAGCAAAGGCGTATGTCGCTGAGCTCCAGGCGATTCTGATCGCCACTGGTGTGAGCGACGGGAAGTTCGAAGAGGGATCGTTGAGGGTCGATGCGAACATCTCGGTTCGACCGTCGGGTTCGACTGAACTCCGCACCCGTTGCGAAGTGAAGAACGTGAACTCGCTCCGGTCACTCGGCCGGGCAATCCTCTACGAGGCCCAGCGCCACGTGAACCTGTACGAATCGGGTGAACGGCCTCGCCAGGAAACCCGACACTGGGACGAAGAGGGGGGACGAACCCGACCCGGCCGATCCAAGGAACAGGCCGAGGATTATCGCTATTTCGCCGATCCCGACCTCGTTCCGGTCGACCCGTCGCCGGAGTGGATCGAGGAGATCCGGGCGTCGTTGCCTGCGCTGCCTCGGGAGCGCCGGGCTGCACTCATCGATGCGGGGGGTTCCGCAGAAACGGCGGCGATCGCTGTTGATCGTGATCTCGACGGGTTGGCTTTGACGGCCATTTCGCTCGGCGCCGATCCCGTTCGTTCGCTCACCCACATCGCCAACAATCTTGCCGTCGAAGGCGCACACGAACTCGATGCTGCGAACTTCGCCGAGCTGGTCAAGATGGAGACCGGTGGGGATCTCACCGCCACCCAGGCCAAGACGGTGCTCGCCGAGATGTTGGAATCGGGCCGCGCTCCGCTGGTGATCGCCGCCGATCTGGGTTTCGAGGCCATGGACACAACGGAACTCGAGACGCTGATCGACGGGATCATCGCCGACAGCCCCTCGGAGTGGGACCGGTTCGTGAACGGTGACGACAAGGCCCGAGCGAAAATGCAGGGTTTCTTCACCGGCCAGGTGATGAAGCAGACGCAGGGCAAGGCTGACGGCAAGATCGTGAATCAGATCCTGCAGACGCGCCGCAACGCTTGATGGAACCGGCAACGACAGCCTCGTCGAATCCGGAGACAGGTCCTCGTTTTCTGGTTGGCCCGGGCCCGGCCAAGGCGATGGCGGTCGTCGGCTTGGTTCTGGCGTTTCTCTACGGCGGCGGGGTGCTGTCCCTGGTCGGCGCCGTTCTCGGCTGGTTGGCGCTGCGTTCGCTCAGCTGCCTCATGTGTTCGTCGCTCTGGCGGTCGACTGCATGGGCGGCGATCTCGCTCGGAGCGTTGGGTGTTGTGTCGTCGGTGATCAATCGCGTCGCTTGAACCAACCCGGGTCCAGCCTCGAGTTTCCCCACAATCGAAACGGGACCGCACGTCACCCGAATGGCTGAGAGACTCTGGTGATGTCGTTGCGGATCACCACTCCTGAATCGTTCGAAGCCTGGGCCCCATTCCGGTCGGTGATCGGCGCCGCGTTCGGTGAGATCGTGGCCACGAAGACCAATGAGGAGATTCGTCTCGACCTGGCGCTCAAGCCGCTCGATTTTCGGATCGGTGTGGTCGACGGGAACGAGATTCTCGGCGGCTGTGAAGCATCCGAGTTCGAGGTCTCGATGCCAGGGGGCGGCGCGATCTCGGCGTCGGCGCTCCGCGGCGTGGGAATCGACCCGACCAAGACCGGCCGGGGCGGGCTTCGCGTCATGATGGAAGAGCATCTGCGTCGAACCAAGGAACGAGGTTTGGCTGCGTCGACGCTGCTGGCATCGGAGAGCGGCCTGTACGACAAGTTCGGGTATGGCATCGCCACCACGATGGCCTCCTACGAGATCGACTCTGCCCGAGGGGCGTTCGTCGCGGGCCCCGTCGACGATGGCACGCTCGAACTCATCACTGACGTGGGGTCGGCGGCAGGGCTGCTGGGCGACGTCTATGCCCGCACGGCGAAGGTGGTGGCCGGTACGGCCAGTCGTTCATCGGAATGGTGGGAGGTGATCGTTGGCAAGACCAATGAGTGGCTCGGCGGCGGTGAGCAGCTCGGAGTGATTCATCGCAACGCCGCGAACGAGCCCGATGGCTACATGCTCTACAAGGTGAAGGCGAGACCCGATTGGGTCGCCGACAACATCGTGTTGGTGAACGAGCTCGTCGCCGGCGATCTCACGGCCGAGCTTCGCTTGTTCCAGTTCGCCTGTCGGATTCCACTGACCCGCACGGTGCGTTGGACGCAGGCTCCCGTCGACCCGTCCATTCGTCATCACCTGGCGGATCCTCGACAGCTTCGAACGGTCGACCAGCACGACCTGCTCTGGCTCCGGCCGGTCGATGTGGTTCGGCTTCTCGAATCCCGTGCCTATCTCAGCGACGGGTCGATCACGATCGAGGTCGACGATCCACTGTTCGCCGACCAGCGGGGGCCGTGGAATCTGAGTGTTTCGGGCGGTGTCGCCACGGTGGTCAGATCCGATGACCAACCGGCTCTGGTGCTGACCCCGAGTCAGCTGGGCTGTGTCGTGCTCGGCGACACACGAGTCTTGGAATTGAAGCAAGCAGGATTGATCAGCGGAGACGATGTGGGGGTCACGTCGTTCGACCGGCTCATGCTCACCGAACGCAGACCCTTCAACTTGTCGAAGTTCTGAGTACTGGTAAACCAATGAGGCGACAGAAGCGTCTTTCTCTCCATGAGGGTGTTGGCTTTGGAACACGAGCAGATCGACAACGAGGCAGGGCGTCGGTTCGTGGCCCGTTCCTCGCGTCGCGCCGCTCGCCTTCTGGCTTGGAGAGCAAACGACGGCACGGAAAGGGAGCCGGGTTCGGCTACCCGTGATCTGCAATCCCAGCTGCCCCAACTCTATGAAGCCCACTACCGCAAGCTCGTGAAACTCGCGTCGTTCAACGTCGACGATGTCGAGACCGCCGAGGAGGTGGTGCAGGACGCCTTCGTGAAATTGGTTGGGGGTGACTACGACATCGAAGCCGGTCGAGAGGCCCAGTACCTCCGGTCGATGGTGCTCAACGGGGCGAGGTCGACGCTTCGCAAACGGCGCGTGCGCCGAGATCACACCCCGGAACGTCCGGGCCTGGTGGCGGCGGCGGAATTCGCAGGGATTGCTTCGACGGAACACGATCGGGTGATCACTGCGCTCAGGACCTTGCCGGAGAAACAGGCACACGTGCTCGTCCTCCGGTATTACCTCGACCTCTCGGAGGCCGAGATCGCCGACACGCTGGGCATCGCTCGCGGATCGGTGAAGTCACATGCTCATCGGGGATTGGCCAAGCTGGCCGTCATTCTCGCTGACGAAGAGCCGAAGGAGCGCACATGACGCTCGAAGACGAACTGCGTGAAGTACTTGCTGCACGGGCAGAGATGTTCGAGCCATCCGAGAATGCCTACCTCGATCTGAAACGGCGGGTAGCGGCGGAGACCCACCCGATCGACCCCACCCAGGTTGGCAACCGGAACGGCCGAAACAGAGGCGGTCGAAACAGGAACAGCCGAACGGGGTGGGGGAGTTCTGGACCCCGCATCCTCGCGGTCGCCGCTTCCTTGGCACTGCTCGTCGGAGCGGCTGCGTTTGCCCTGCAACGTCAGACTGATTCCGAGCAGGTCACCGCCGACAGCGGGATTACCACCACGGCTTCGTCGTCGAAGGAACCGGCCGGCTCGAGCGACGCCCAATCGGAGATGGCGGCCGAGATCGTGCCCGACGATCCTGCGGTCACGCAGGTCTACGACGTCGATCCGGCGAGGCTGATTGGTGTGCAACCGGCTCCGGCCGGAGTTTTCGGGCCACCCAGAGCCAGTTGGCAGGCGGCCGCGCTCGACTTCCTCGAGCTTCTGCACCTGCCGAGTGACCGGGCCCGCCTCGTGCCCGACGGAGACCTCGTGCAGGTGTTCGCCACGAGTGAGGATGGCTCGGAACGGGCTGTTACCGCATTGAAGATCGCGTCGACCACACTGAACAACGGTGAGGACGGATTTGTCGTCGTTCGAGCGACATCGCCGGAGGTGACGATCGACAGCCCGAGCGTCCAGCAATCGATCAAGAAGTCATCGGTCGTGGTCAGCGGCGAGGGCACCGGGTTCGAAGCGACGGTCGGGATCCGTCTCTATTCGGCCGACGATGGGGTTCTGCTCGACGTGGCACCGGCCATGGCCGGAAACTTTGGAAAGCTCGCCCCCTATGAGCAACGGCTATCGGCTGCCGGACGAGAGAACGCCTGGGTCGTTGCCATCTCCACCGGCGGCTCGGACATGGGAATCGAAGCGTTCAGCGCGGTGGCAGTGAAGATCGACGCTCCGCTCCCGACCGACACGCACACCGTTTCCGGTATTCCTCTTGATGACCCCGATGGTGGGTTGGTCGTCCGGGACATGCCCGGAACCAGCGAGGGACAAGAACTCCTCGTCCTGCCATCGGGATTGTCCGACGTTCGGCGTCGAGGTGTGGTGTCGATGGTCGATGGTCAGGCTTGGTGGAACATTTGGCTGCCGGCGGCCGATACGCAGTCGCTGGATCGGAAGGCTGGGTGGGTGAACAGCGCCTACCTGACGTCGGGCGATCCAGTTGGCGAGGCCAGTCTCCGAGAGATCGCCAACGACTTCATCGGGGCGACAAAGGCCGGCGGCGTTGCCTTCGACCAGCTCCCCTGGAGTACCCGACCGATCCACGTGGGTTGGACCAGAGGGCTGAAAGTGTTGTCGGCATCCGGGCTCAACAGCACCGAGGCTTGGGATCAGGATCGAGACTGGCTGATTCCCGAGGAGCGATTCAGCAAGAAGGTGGAAACCGCCTCGTTGAGATCCTTTGTCGACTCACTGGCACCCGATCCTGTTGGTAACGAGTTCAGCTACGAATCGGTGATCTCGGTGGGTGTCGATCCGGTTGCGACCTCTCCCTATGGAGCCGATCAAGCCGAGCTCGCCACCCGGTTCGCCGGGACGTCGTGGGTGCAGATCGCTGATCCCGGCAACGGTGGATCGGAGTGGCAGACCACGACCCTGTTCGTCGAGTCGGGAGCCGATGGTCCGGCCATCGTCGGTATCGTCGTCACCTTCTGGATTCCCTGACCGCCCTCGGCCCTGCCGGGGGCGACAGCCAAGGGTCGTATCTCCAGCGATTCTCAGATCTCGATTCTTCCTCCATTCGACTCGACGCTCGACGGCGTCATGTTCCTGGAGGAAATTTCGATGGATCGACTCGAGCCGCACCGACGACGGTGGCTGGCCTGTGGACTGTTCGCGGCCGCGATGGTGGCGACGGTGAGTCTGGCTTGCGGTTGCAGCCCACCCGATCGGCCGCTGCCGGGAGTGGGGTCGCAACGTACGCTCTCCCTCGAACAAATATCAATCGATGCAGGGTCGGATGAGGTTGGGTCATCAAGTGTGGTCTGCGGGCGGGATCGTTCAGCTGCTGGAGCCCCGGTTTCGGTGCTGGACGCCGTTGCCAACGCCAGGGCGAACGACCGTCGCTGCGGGCCGCCCGAACCGGTACTGAGGCTCTGTCGGGCGATCTTTGCCGCGTCGGTCACGGATCCAATCGTTGCGTTGGCGGCGGATGGTCACATCAGCGTGGCTGTCGTCGAGGCCCATCGCTGGGCACTCGACGAGGGTTTGGTCTCGAGCGCTGGAGCGCTCGCTGGTTCGTTCGGGATCCTGCGTGGATTGCTCGACGAGTTGCCGGCCCCCACCGATGAGTTGGCGCTGTCGGCCTGGATCGTGCGCCGGGGCGATCCCACGGTGGTCGAGCCGATTGCGGCGGCGGAAGATGCCTGTGCCAGTGGAGATTGACCGGTGGCTATGCGCCGGTGATGAGCCAGGCATCGTCTCGGAACCGAGCGACCAGATACCAGGCTCGGAGGGCCATGAACCCGAAGAGGGCGAACCAGAGCCACCCGATCCCGAGCCCCGCGATGAGGATCACGACCGCGATCGCCGTGAATGCCCCGGTGGCCACCACCATGGAACGTGCGAGGTAGGCGAGGTCTCCGGCACCGATGAGGATCCCATCGAGGGCGAAGACCAACCCGTTCAATGGTTGTTGGAACGCAACGAAGAGCAGAACGAATCCGGTGAGTGAGACGACTTCCGGATCGGTGCTGAACAGGCCGGCCACCTGGTTACGGGTGAGGAGGATCATCAAACCGGCGACGATCCCCACGAGTACGTCGATCTCGATCATTCGCCGAGCCGCGGCTCGGGCCCGGTCGGCTTGACCCGCCCCCAGGAATCGACCGGTCAGCGCCTGACCGGCGATGGCGACGGCGTCGAGAGCGAGCGCCAGCGTTCCCCACACCTGAAGAGCAACTTGGTGGGCGGCGATCTCGGCCACGCCCATTCGGGCTGCGACGGCAGCTGACAGCGTGAATGAACCACGCAACGCAACGGTGCGAAGAACGAGGGCCTTGCCGGTGGCCAGCAGTGATCGCATCGTCTGCCAGTTGGCGGCGGGACCGACACCGATCGTGCGGGCCCAGCGCAGCACCAGGCCGGCCGCAATCGAACCGACCACCAGCTGGGCGATCACCGTGGAGAGTGCCGAGGCTCCGACTCCGTAGCCGTAGCCGACGACCAGAACCAGTTCGAGGACGAGATTCAGCGTGGCTCCAGCCAATGCCAGGAGCAGCGGCGTACGGGTGTTCTGGCGGCCGTGGAAGGATCCACCGGCTCCCATCATGAGCAATAGGAACGGGAACCCGGGAAGGCTCACGTTGAGGTAGAGCAGGGCTGATTCCAACGGTTTGCCTTGAGCCCCCAACAGTTGGAGCAGAGGTCGACCGAGTGGGTAGACGACGGCGATCGTCGCCAGACCGAGGAGGACCCCGAGCCACAGCGCTTGCACCGAACGGTCGGCTGCATCGTCGACTCGGTCGGCGCCGATCAGCCTCGAGACGGCCGCAGTCGTGCCGTAGGCGAGGAAGATCATCAAGGAATGGGCGCTCAGCAGAACGGTGCTGGCCAGAGCGAGACCAGCGAGCTCGTTGGTGCCGATTCGTCCGACGATCGCGGTGTCGGCCAGCACGTAGAGAGGCTCGGCGATGAGCGTGCCGAGGGCAGGGATTGCCAATTGGCCGATGGCCCGATCGTGTTCTGACCGCATGGTCATCGAAGGCCGCTTCACGGCCGCAGTATGGGGCTCATACAACCTCGAACGGTCGGTTGCCGCGATGGCTCGAGGGCTCAGGCCACGTCGATGTGATCGAGGCGCCAGGCGGTGAGCGCAACCGCCACGACTGCGACTGCGATCGACACGACGATGCCCGTGACCGTGCTGTATTCGGCGAGGCGAAACTCGACGTTGGTGAGTTGTGAGAGGACGGACAGCGGATACGTGCGAACCGAGAGGCGGGCCGATCCACCACCGACGTTGGCGACGAAGAGCTCCCAGATGAACAGATAGACGAGGCCCCAGATGAGCGCCCGCCGAAGAAGGAGGCCGAGCAGGACGAAGAGGCCGCCGTAGGCCAGGGCGCCGAGGGCGCTGGTGAGGGCCACGGCCCAGGTGGTTGACGCGTCCCTCGTGGCGATGGCGGCGGCGGCCGCCAGCGGGAGACTCGTGAGCGGGATGGCCACCGACGCAGAGGCCATCCACGCAGCCATCGCCAACTTCCACCGTGCCGTAGGGCGATGCCACAGGTAGACGATGGTCTCGTCGTCGATGAGCTCGCCCAACGTCGAGCTGGACAGGACGAGCGAAACGATCGGCACCATCAGGCCCAGGCCGAAGACGGCGATGAAGTTCGCCGTGGCGTCGATCACATCGCCCGCCTGTCGATTGATGCCGAGGGCGACGGCGAGGCTGAGCGCACTGAAACCTCCAACGAGGGCCAGGCGCCCCATCGTGACCTGCTGACGAAGGAGGAGCCGGTAGAGAGCGAGGAGTGCGATCATGGTCCGGTGCCGATCAGGTAACGGAAGACACTTTCGAGATCGTCATCGAGCGGCGTGACTTCTTCCAGTCGAACCGAGTGGGTCTGACAGACGCTGGCGACCTCACGACGAAAACGCCGGATGTCGTCGGTGACGACCTCGAGTCGGTCTTCGGACTCGACTCGGCACCCGACCAGCGCACCGCTGGCAACCAGGGCGCTGGCCACCTGGCGGGGATTGCTGCACACGACCCGCAAACGAAGGGGTTGGTCGTCCATCAGGGCTCGGATGCTGTGGTAGTCGCCCTGCGCCGCCAGTCGGCCCTTCGCCATCACGACGACCCTCGATCCGAAGCGTTCCACTTCTTCGAGGACGTGGCTCGACACCAGCACCGTCTTTCCGCCTGCTCCGAGATCGTGGAAGAGACGGATCATCTGCCGCCGCTGTTTGGGGTCGAGCCCGTTGAGCGGTTCGTCGAGCATGAGCACGTCAGGGTTGTGGACCAACGCCGTGGCGATCTTCACTCGCTGGCGCATTCCTTTCGAGAAGGCGCCGACGGGTCGGTCGAGATTCGGGTCGAGTTCGACGAGATCCAGGGCCTGTCGGGCCGCTTGATCGGGATTCGGAACGTTGCTGAGAATTGCTCCGAGTCGCACCACATCGAACAAGTTCTCTCGCTCGAAAACCCCGTCTTGTTGGGGGACGAGACCGATTCGACCCCGAGCGTCGGCGTCGCGGCGGGGATCGCCGCCGGCGACCCAGATCGAACCGGTGGTGGTTTTGGCCTGGCCCGAGAGCATTCGCAGCAGGGTCGACTTGCCGGCGCCATTGGGGCCGAGAAGGGCGGTGACACCGGGTTGGACGGCCAGGGTGACGTTGCTCACCGCGACGAGTCCGGAGAACGACTTGGAAACGTCGTAGGCCACGATGGTGGCGTCGGCGGGAGGCCACTGCGTCGG
>JBBKXQ010000088.1:0-5727 GCA_037969565.1 Acidimicrobiales bacterium
CGCGAAAACGGTGACCGACGGCCTGGCGGGCCTCACGCGCTGGTGACCCTGCGGCTATTCGGCATGACCACTGGATTCTGCCGGAGCCTGGCGCTGACCAAGCCGATCACGATGGCTCCAGCACCCATCGAGCACCCAGCAGCTAACCATGCATAGCTGAAGCCGATCGTTTCAGCGATCTTGCCGAACGTCATGGGTCCGAACACCGAGCCGCAGGCCGCACCTGCCTGCGTGATCGAAGTGGCGAATCCAGGAGCTGATGGGTTCAGCTTCACCACCGACAACACGAATACCGCTGGCCAACCCCATCCGAAGCAGAACGCGGCGATGGCACCTGTCGTGTACAGGCCCGGACGGCCAGTAGCCAGGAGGGCAAAGCCCCCAGCATCTCTGCGGCCCAGCCAGCGACAACTGCGAAGACGACGCCTGACGGGTAGTAGACCGAACTCAGAAGTCCGAACTGCGCCAATTCGATTCCGAGGTCAGCACGTAGTTGGACCCCGAGCGCCCCCACGAGGAACATAGGCAGAGTGGCGCAGGTCGATACTGCTGCGACGGCGACCATCTGCGAGCGGAGAACGCTGCTCGTCGTGGGGGACGCCGTGACACTAATAACGCGACCGAGCGTTGAACGGCAAACCAGCATCGACTCGCACCTCGCGCGGGAGGCCGAGCACTCGCTCGCCGAGGATATTGCGCTGGATCTCATCGGTACCCCCGCGTATTGACAGGGATGGAGCCGTCAGAAACAAGGTCACCCATGCCCCGTCGCCTACCAAGCCACTCGGACCTGCGAGGTCGAGCGCGAGCGCCGCCAACTCCTTGAAGCCCGCAACCGTTCGTAGCTTGGCCCCCGACCCTGCGGCACCGGGGTCGGACCCAGCAGCCTGGGCGGCGTCAGCTCGTAATGCTGTCAACTGAGCCACTCGTTGGTTGCTCCATGCCCGGGTCAGCCTTTGGCGCATCACTGGGCCGTAGCCGACGTAGCTCGATGCGAGACGCAAGACGTCATCGGCCATGCTGGCCAACTATGCCTACGTGTCGTTCGTATTGGGGGAAAACTTGGACATCGACGAGTCTGTTCCTGTTCTCACAACCATCTGGACCCGCGCTCTCGGCCTCGATCGATAGACCGCGGCACAGGCCACGGAAGGTCGCCGTGTCACCCGATCCGGCGCCTTGCGCGGCGAGCCAGGATCGTTCCGTGATCGAGCGGGCGCTCGCCATCCAACGGACGGCGGGTCCCGACCTCGATGCTGTCGAAGCCGGCACTCCCCAGTTCGCTGACGATCGTTGCCGGGCACAGTTCGTAGGCGGTTACGACCTTGTGATCGAAAGGTGAGCCGTGCCTCGGCCGAGTTCGCAGCGAAGAACGACAGGAGGGCCGGGGCTCCCGGTTGGAGAACACGGAACCACTCATGGAAGGTTTCGGAGAGTTGCTCAGGCGGCGCATGACCGAGTATCGCGAAACGACGCCTGCGAGTGAGGAGTCGGCAACGTCCAGTGCTGTGAGATCACCCACCTGGAGATCCAGGTCAGGGAACGCACGCTGAGCCTCGGCGATCAACGCCGGCGAGATGTCAAAGCCAAGAGTCATCAACCCGAGTTCGGACAAGTACTTGGTGACGTAGCCAGGTCCGCATCCAAAATCAGCGACGACTCCCTCACCGAGAGCCGCCAGTCGGGCAAACTCTGCAAGCCAAGCACGGTCGGGCGTGTCGCGATCGAGGTCACCGAGAGCGACGGCCGCGTATCGCTCAGCCATGGCGTCGTAGGCGTCTCGAACAAGGTCGTTCATTGGCCCACCCTGCCACGTCCTCGAGCAGGTTCGTCTGTGTCCGCGTGCCGACCCATTTGCCGCGCCGCCTGCGGTCTGTGACTCTGCCGTACATGATCACCGACACGCTCGACATCTCGGCCGAGGATTTCACCTCCGGTACGGGCTGGGACATCAAACTCGAGGGTGCCTGCAAAGGCGAAGTGTGTGTTCCGCTTCCCGATGGCTACTCGGCTACTCAAGCTGCGGACCGACTTGGAATGGCCATCGTCAGTGACGACGCCTCCGGTCTCTCGGCCTTCGGCCCCGAGTCGCTCAGTGGACGAGCTCTCGTCACCGCCCAAGCCCCGAAGGTGGTCCTTCCCGACCTCGATGGAAATGAGTTCGATCTCTCGTCTCTGCGAGGCAAGAAAGTCGTCGTCGTTGCCTGGGCTCCCTATTGAGGCTGCCGCTACGACCTGCCAGGTTGGCAGGCACTGAGCGAAGAACTCGCACCCCTCGGCGTCGAGATCGTCACGGTCTGCCTCGAGCTGAGCGACCCCGAAGTATCACGCCCATTCATCGAGGCGGCAAAGCCGACCCACCCCTCGTTGAGGTAGCCCACGGCGGCCTCGGCTGCATGGTGTCACTCAACGATCTTGCGGATCGCCCGCCTGTGCCGCTTGCCAATGGTCAGGTCCTCGAACTCGGCCGGCATCGGGTGCGGCACATCGATACGCCCCACGTGCCCCACGGCTGGGAAGCCCGAGTGCTGTTCGAGGAGACGACCAAAACACTTCTGTGCGGTGATCTCTTCGCCCAACTCGGTCAGGGACCAGCGGTCACCTCGAACGATGTGCTCGCTGCCGCGTCGGAGGCAGAGGACGTTTTCGGTGCCAGTTGCATCACTCCAGCCAGTGCGCCGACGATCCGCTCACTCGCAGAGCTCGACCCAGACATGCTGGCCGTGATGCACGGTTCCAGCGCGACGGGCGACTGCAAAGGCGCACTCCTGGGGTTGGCCGAAGACTATGAACGTCGCCTGCTGAGCCCGGCCGGAGTCTGAAGCCCAGCAGTCGATTTGGGCCTCTACAAAGATCGATGACGCTGCTCGACGCAGACTTTCGACCCACAAGTCGATGCGCTGAATCACCTCCCCCGAGTCGGCGATCCGAAATCTCGAGTGAGACCTTTCGCCTGCAGCTCAGCTGAGGAGAGCCGATTGGGTCCGTCGGCCAGTCCTGGCATGGTTCTACGTGCTCTCGCTGGGTGGCAGCGCGGTTCGCACTGGCGGACGTTCAGGTGGCTGCGTCGGGGCGGAGGCCGAGCCCGACCGCCCGGACCTTGATTTGGTTCAGTGGTTCGCCCGATTCACGGTCGACCAGGAGCGGCTCGAGGACCCGTCCCGATTCACGGTCGATCAGATTCCGGCAGCGACACCCCAACAGCTTCGATCACTCGATCCACAACGGTCTCGATGGTGTCTGCCGCATCGATCAGCGCCACCCGTGGTTCGGTCGCCGAAGGAAGCTCGAGGGTTCCGAACTGCCTGTCGACCATGGATGATCCCATGAAGTGACCGGGTCGGGTTTCGACGCGTCGCCGCGCATCGGTCAACTCGACGTCCCCGCCGTTCTGGCTGGGTTCGCCAAACGCTTCGACGACTCCACCACGTGCAGATCGCAGGCATTCGATGGTCAACTTCGGGCCATTGAGGGAGACTGGTGTCGAATGGGGGGAAATGTGAAGTGCGCCACGTGCGGTACGCCCAATCGAGACGGTGCGAGGTTCTGCGTCGAGTGTGGATCGCCGTGCTCGCGATCGTGCACGATGTGTACGGCACCGATGTCCGAATCGGCAAAGTTCTGCGATCGATGTGGCGCCGCAGCGGGGGCTGCTGCTGGTGAGGTGGACAAGCCGTCGTTCCGAGACCAGTCCGCCGAGGGCAAGGTCACACCCATCGAGGCGGCGGCTGCGGTGCGCAAGACGATCACGGTCCTGTTCTGCGACCTCGCGGGCTCGACGGGATTCGGTGAGGCGGTCGACGCAGAGGCAGCCCGAGAGGCGATCGGTCGCTACCACTCGATGGTCCAGGCCACGGTCGATGCTCACGACGGCGTCGTGACCAAATTCATCGGTGACGGGGTCATGGCCGTGTTCGGCATCCCCGAGGTCGGTGAGGACGACGCCGACCGCGCCGTTGCGACCGGGTTGGCGCTCCAGGCGGGGTTCGACCCCATCGGTCGGCACATACACGACCGCTACGGTTTCGATGTCGGTCTACGCGTTGGCATCAACACCGGCGAGGTGGTCATCGACGAGCAGGATGCCGACATCGTTGGCGACGCACTGAACACTGCTGCCCGTCTGGAGGCCGCTTGCTCGCCGGGACGAGTCCTCGTTGGTGTGGACACGTGGCGTCTCACCCGCTCGACGGTGAAGTACGAGGTGCTCGGTGAGGTCAGCGTCAGGGGCAGAGCCGGTCCGGTCGAGACGTTTCAGGTCATCGAGGAAACACCACGCGAGGACGACGCAGCTGCGCCGTTCGTGAGTCGCGACGTCGAACTCGCGGAGCTCCGCGCCGTCTACGACCGCGCCGTGGCCGAACGCCAGGCACAGATTGCCACGGTGATCGGGGCCCCAGGGGTCGGCAAGACCCGGATCGCCGGACAGCTGGCGCTGGCCTGCGGCGAGGCGCTACACGTCGACCTCAGGTGTGAGCGTTCGGGTTCGGCGACGTTCGCGCCCGTCATCGAATTGCTGCGGGTGACATGTGGTGTCGACTCAGATCAGGGACCGGCCGACGCGCTTGCGGCGATCGGCAGGATCGTCGGGGATTCAGAGGTCGACCGAGATCGGCTGATCGACCTCCTCGGCAGCTTCGTCGGGGCAACGTCGGCGCGGTCGACTGAGGAGGCGTTCTTCGCCGTTCGTCGCCTGCTGGAGATCCTCGGGGCGAGCCGACCGGTGCTGCTGGTGGTGGACGACATCCAGTGGGCCGAGCCCCTGTTCTTGGACCTGCTCGAGCATCTCGCCGAGTGGGTGAGTGACGCGCCAGTCCTGATCGTGGCACTCGCACGTCCCGAGATCCGAGAACTTCGCGCTTCGCTGACAGAGCGCGGCCGTCGAATCTCGGTCGTCCTCTCGCTGGAGGGTCTCGACGCCCGTGCAACACAGGAACTCGCAGCCCGGCTCCTCGGAGCCGAATCCCTGCCGGCAGAGTTGACGGCGCTCCTCCCCGAGTCAACTGCGGGCAATCCACTCTTCGTGCGGGAGCTCGTGCGGATGCTGGTCGACGACGGGGTCGTGGTGCGCACCGAGGACGGCTGGCAGATGACCGTCGACGCCGAGGCCGTGGAGGTGCCGCCCACCATTCAGTCCCTCCTCGCCGCTCGCGTGGAACGTATGCCACCGGCCGACCGGCACTTCGTGGAGCTGGCATCGGTCGTCGGTTCCGAATTCCCGCGCGGCGCGGTAGGTGCCATCATCGAACCTGGGGATCCGTCGGAGATCGAGGCAACGATCGAACGGCTCCGGCGGCGTGACGTCATCGAGCCGACGGGCTCCTACTGGGGCGACGAGCCGATCTTCCGCTTCCACCACGTCCTGATCCGAGACGCGGCATACCGGCGCATCCTCAAGCGATCCCGGGTGGACCTCCACGTACGCGTCGGTGAGTGGACCGAGCACACGGCGGCCGAACTGGTCGGCGAGTACGAGGCGACGATCGCGTTCCATTACGAGCAGGCCCACCAGTGCCGGACCGAGCTGGGTCTCCTCGATGACGAGACCGATGCGATCGGGGCACGGGCTGCGGCGCTGCTCCAGACGGCGGCGACGCGAGCACTCGAGCGGGACGACCTGAGCGCCGCCGGCAGCCTTGCGCCATCGACGACGACGTTTTTGTTCACCTGCCGAACCCCGCCCCAGGGGATGACCGCGATGGAGACGATGACGACGATGATCATGAC
>JBBKXQ010000089.1:0-24513 GCA_037969565.1 Acidimicrobiales bacterium
TCATCACGCCGTCCACGAAGGCAAATGGTCGATCGAACTCTTACCCGATCGAACGCTTCGGATTCGAAGACCCGACAAACAACACTGGGCCGATGCCGTCCCCAACCGACTCGAGGATCGGCTCGTGGGTACACACGCGTTCATCACAGGCGGCGATGACGTCGGAAGAGTCAAGGCCGGCTAGGGCCAACGCCCCGGGCAGACCAGACCGAGTCCACTCCGAGCCGGTCCGTACTCGACGAGGTCTTCCCAGGTGTCGCCGTTGTAGTAGGCGCTGCCGAGCGATATCGAGACCTTCATGGCGTCACCTCGGCGGAGTGCCGTCGGTCATGAGTGGCCGAGCTTCGTTGTTGACCTCGGCCACCAGGTCCATCAACTGGCCGAGGCGGTCGATGCGGTCGTCGAAGGAGTCTCCGATCGGATGCACTCGAAGCGTGGTGACACCGCAATCCCGATACGCACGAAGCCGTTGCCGCACCACCTCGGGCGGGCCGATGAGGTTGGTGCCCAAGCCGATCTCTGCCGGCACCCGGGCCGCGGCCGCCTCGCGATTGCCTTCACGCCACAAGCGCTGAACCTCGGAGACGACGTCGCCGTAGCCCTGACGGGCGAAGGCGTCGTTGTAGAAGTTCTTGGATCCCGAGCCCATGGCCCCGAAGGTGAAGGCGTAGCCGCGAGCGTGACGCAGACCGGCCTCTTCGATGTCGTCGGTGAACTCGACACTGGCTGCGACGGTGAGGTCGATGTCGCTCAGCGACCGACCGGCCTTGGTGGCGCCCGCTTCGATCTGATCGAAGAAGACGTTGGCAGTGTCGGTGAAGAACGAGTTGCCGATCCACCCGTCGGCCAACTCGCCAGTGAGCGCCAGGTTCGCCGGGCCGAGGGCGGCGATGTAGATCGGGATGTCGGCGACGCGAGCAGCCGAACGGATCGAGGTTCCCGCACTGTTGGGCAGGGGCAACTGGTAGACCGTGCCATCGTGGGCCAGACGCTCGCCCGACAGGATCATGCGAATGATCTCGATGGTTTCGCGCGTGCGTTGCACGGGCTTGGAGAAGTCGACACCGTGCCAACCTTCGATCACCTGCGGGCCGCTCGCTCCCAAGCCCAACAGGAACCGCCCGTCCGACAGTGCCTGCACGCCCATGGCGGTCATGGCCAGGTTGGCCGGCGTCCTCGCCCCTAGTTGAGCGATCCCCGTACCGAGCATGATCCGATCGGTGACCGCCGCCATGGCGGCCAGAGGAGTGAAGGCGTCGATACCCCAGGCCTCTGCCGTCCAGATCGAGTGCACACCGAGTCGCTCGGCCTCCCGTGCGTAGTCGAGAAAAGGGTCGGCGACGCCGAGACTCATCACGCCGATCCGCATGGTCATGCCCCGAAAGTCCCTTCAGCTGGTTCCGCACTCATCGCCGAAACGTAGCAAAAAGGGTCCACTGACTCACAGTGGGCCCACACCGGTAGCCGAGCAGCCTTAGGATTTGCCGTGGTCCGCCTTTCCCTGTCGGTCCCAGCAGCGCAGTTGGCTGCAGTCGGCGAAGAAGGCCGTTGCCGCGGCCTTCTTTCCATCGATCAGGGAGTAGCCGGGAGCGTCGTCGGGCGACACCCCAGCGGCCTCGAAGAGTTGACGGGCTGGCTCGTTGTAGCCGACGAACTTTCCGTGGGCGTGGGCGTCGGTCACGAAGTCCTTCGCCGGCGCCAGAGCGGCCAGCTCCTGTGCTCCGCCGGCCGACGCCAGCACCACAACCGCATCGAACAAGACGGAAGGGCCGCCGTGGACCTTCTCGGCGATCTCGAGTTCGGCGCCGTCGCTATCGGCGATCCCCATCCTGGTCGGCGCGATCAGCTTGACCAGGGAGCCCGCGGCCTTGGCTGCCTTCTGGACCGATCGAAGGGCCGTCGCGTCCACCCCGTCGGTGACCAGAACGCCGACTGTTCGGCCACTGAAGTCATCGGGCCCATTCTTGAAAAGGCTCAGCGCGGGAGAATCGGCGAGATCAGTGATCGGGGTTCGGGCGGGGTCAAGTTTCGGCGGGAGCTTGTCGAGGCCGATGCCGTCGGCGACGTCTTGGGCCAATTGCTCGTCGACATTGCGGAGCCCGGCCACCATCCGTTCACGGATGGCAGGGACGTCGACCTTGGACAGTTCGAATGCGAAGGCGTCGGCTATGTGGGTCCGCTCGACGTCGGTTTGGGATCGATAGAACTGGCCCGCTTGGCTGTAGTGATCGGCGAACAGTTCCGGCCGTACCCGTCGCTTCGCACCCTGCTCCTCGGCCTCGAATGATCGAAAGCCGCGAGTGGGATCCTCTCGGGGTCCGCCCTCGTCGCCCCAGGAGTTCGGTTCGTAGTTTGCTCGGCCAGTGGGGTTGGTCATGGCCATGTGGCCGTCCTGCTGGAAATGCGCCACCGGGCAGCGCGGCGCATTCACGGGGATGTGCGTGAAGTTCGGGGAGCCGAGTCGCTTCAACTGCGTGTCGAGGTAGGAGAAATTGCGTCCCTGGAGGAGCGGATCGTTGGTGAAGTCGATCCCGGGCACGATGTTCTGCGTGCAGAAGGCAACCTGCTCGGTTTCGGCGAAGAAGTTGTCGACGTTCTCGTTCAGCGTCATCTTGCCGAGCATGGTGATCGGGACGTCCTCCTCCGGGATGAGCTTGGTGGGGTCGAGAATGTCGAACGGGAAGGCGTCGGCGAACTCGTCATCGAAGACCTGAACCCCCAACTCCCACTGGGGGAAGTCGCCTCGGTTGATCGCACTCCACAGATCGCGCCGATGAAAATCTGGGTCGGCACCATTGATCTTGACCGCCTCGTTCCACACGACCGACTGCAAACCGGCGACGGGCTTCCAGTGGAACTTCACGAAGCGGGAGACGCCGGCATCGTTGACGAAGCGGAAGGTGTGGACACCGAAACCCTCCATGAACCGGAAGGAGCGTGGAATGCCGCGATCCGACATGACCCAGACGAGATGGTGAGTCGACTCGGGCACGAGCGACACGAAGTCCCAGAAGTTGTCGTGCGCAGACTGGGCCTGGGGGAACCCTCGATCGGGCTCGGGCTTCACCGAGTGGATCAGATCGGGGAACTTGATGGCGTCCTGGATGAAGAAGACCGGGATGTTGTTGCCGACGAGGTCCCAGTTGCCGACCTTCGTGTAGAACTTGACTGCGAAACCGCGCGTGTCACGCGCGAGGTCGGGGCTGCCGGCCGATCCAGCGACCGTCGAGAACCGGCAGAACACCTCGGTCTTCTCCCCCGCCCGCTGGAACGGGTCGGCTCGAGTGAGATCGGACGCCGACTCATAGTTTTCGAAGAATCCCTTCGCCCCGTAGCCGCGGGCGTGAACGACGCGTTCGGGGATGCGTTCGTGATCGAAGTGGAAGATCTTCTCCCGCATGACGAAGTCTTCGAGCAGTTGGGGGCCGCGCTCGCCGACCGTCAAGGTGTTCTGGTCGTCGGCGATCGCCGTGCCCTGAGCAGTCGTCAATGTCGGCACCGAGTCCGACGCGCGCTGGTGGGTCTCTCCGCCAGAGCCGCGCTCGGCTTCGAGGTCGCCGAAACTCACCGAAGGCCGGTCGGGCGAGGCGGTGGACTTACTGCGCTTGCTCGTGCTCGCCTTCGCACTGGACTTCTTCTTCGGTGAGGAGGACGTTGAGGCCACAGGGTTTCCTTCGACACGGGGGGCGGCGCTCTGCTCGCCCGGTGCGACCAGGTACCCGGATCGAACGTCGTGATTCGTCGCAGCCCACATTTCCCGGCAGCCTCTCGGGCTGTCGCTCACCTCCCCGAAGTTGCCGAGCGGGCGGCGTCATATGTCTCGCCCCTGGAGCACCAACACGGCTGACAAAGTCGGTACTAGAGTCCGGCCCGACGCGACAACGCGCCCGATATCTGAGGAGCTACGAATGAGACCGTTCAACAAGCTCGTGGCTGCGATCGTCGTCGCAGCAATGCTGCTCGCAGCCTGCGGAAGTGATGCTGGAACCACCGCCGACACCACGGCCGGCGCCGGCACCGACACCACGGCCGACGCTGGTAGCGACACCACCGCCGACGCCGGTAGCGACACCACCGCCGACACCAATACCACCGACGCAGGCGGCGACGCCGCGCTCGATGCGCTCTACCAGGATTGCCTCGCCAACGGGGCCAAAGTGAATCTGATCGCCTTGCCCGATGAGTGGGCCAACTACAAGGGCATCCTCGCCTCGTTCGGCGAGAAGTATCCGGGCATCGACTATCCGGTCCAGAACCCGAACGGCTCTTCCCAGGAAGAACTCGATGCGATCGTCAACCTGGCCGGCCAGCCCGACATGCCCGACGTGGTCGACGTCAGTCCGGCCAAGGCACAGGTTGCGATCGACGAAGGTCTCTTGCAGACCTACACCCCCACGAGCGATTCCGAGATTCCCGCCAACCTGAAGGATCCGGGCGGCAACTGGGTCGCTGCCTACTACGGCATCATGGCGATCGGCACCAACACCACGATCGTTACGAATGCACCCAAGACCTGGGCCGACCTCACGAAGCCCGAGTACAAGGGCCAGGTCGCACTCAACGGCGATCCCCGTACCTCAGGTTCGGCGTTCGCTTCGGTGATGGCCGCCTCCTTGGCCAACGGCGGCAGCGCCGATGACATCATGCCCGGCATCCAGTTCTTCGCCGATCTGAAAGCCTCCGGCAACCTGATCCCGACCGAAGTCACGCAAGCCACCGTGATCACTGGTGAGACGCCGATTGCGCTCGACTGGAGCTACAACTTCCCGGGTCTGGTCGCACAGATCGAGGAGGCCGGGTTCACGGTCGAGATCAACTTCCCGTCCGATGGCGTCTACGGCGGCTTCTACAGCCAAGGCGTGGTCGCCGACACGCCGAACCAGGCATGCGCCCAGTTGTGGGTCGAGCACATCCTGTCCAACGAAGGCGCCCTCAATTACCTCCAGGGCGGCGCCATGCCGGCCCGTTTCGGGGCACTCGAGGAAGCCGGCGCGATCAGCGACGCCGACAAGGCCAACCTGCCGCCGGCAGATCTGTTGGCTCAGGTCAGCTTCTTGACGCAGGAACAGGTCGACGCCGCCAACACGGCGATCCAGGACAACTGGGGCTCGATGGTGGCCGACGCCTGATCGCGGCTTCGAAGATCGGACCGTCGTGACCAACACCACGATCGCGCTCGACGGGGGCCGCACGGATAGTGCGGCCCCTGCGGCGCGGCCGGTTCCATGGCGTTCTCGCTTCGGGCCGTGGATCGGTTTGCTGCCGTTCTTCGGATTCCTGTTCCTGTTCTTGCTACTCCCAACCTATGGGGTGGTGAAGAAAGCGTTCATCGACGAGGCCGGAGCCTTCTCCACTGCAGCGATCAGCGACGTGCTCGGCACCGAGCGCCAGGCCTTCTACGGCTCGCTGAAGCTCTCATTCGTCACGGCACTGTTGGGCGTGGTGTTCGGCACGATGCTCGCCTACGCCGCCGCCACTGCGGAACGACCGAAGTGGTTACGTTCACTCGTCTCGGCCTTCAGCGGTGTGGCCGCCAACATGGGCGGAGTCGTCCTGGCGTTCTTGTTCATCACCCTCCTCGGCCGCCAGGGTCTCGGCACGAAGTTGGTTCGCGAGGGTCTCGGATACGACCTCTACGGCACCGGCTGGTTCGACATCAGCAGCTTCTGGGGATGGGTGACCGTCTACATGTACTTCCAGATCCCGCTGATGGTGCTGGTCACGCTCCCCGCCATCGACGGACTCAAGCCGGCATGGCGCGAGGCCTCATCCAATCTCGGCGGAACCACATGGACCTACTGGCGGCGCGTCGGCCTGCCGGTGCTTGCACCCTCGATGCTCGGCGGGTTTCTCCTTCTGTTCGCCAATGCCTTCAGCGCCTACGCCACGGTGTACGCACTCAACACGCAGTCGAACGTCGTGCCGGTGAAGATCAGCTTCGGCCTCCGCAACGATGTGGGTGGTCGAGTGACCACGCCCTACGCCTTGGCGACCTGCATGATCGTCGTGCTCGCCGTCGCGATGGGCGGCTACCTCCTGCTTCGAAAGCGGGCCGAACGATGGCAGGTGTCATGAGCGGGCGACCTCTCCGCTCCCGGTTCACCCGCCTCGGGCCGAACCTCGTGCTGCTCGTGGCATTGGTCTTCTTCATGGCACCGCTGCTCTCGACCGCCCGGCAGGCAGTTCAGTCCGTACCGATGCCGCTGCTCAACTGGAGCACGCTGTTCGACAAGTTGACCCTCGATGGGGTCAAGCGGATCTTCGACGAGGAGAACTTCTGGCCGACGCTGAGAACCAGCCTCGTGTTGGCAGGCGCAACCGTGATCATCACCCTTGCCCTGCTCGTCCCCACCGCGTTGTACGTCCATCTCCGTCTCCCCCGTGCTCGGGCACTCATCGAGTTCCTGACCGTGCTCCCCTACGTCGTACCGCCGGTCGCCCTGGCGGCAGGTGTCGCCGCCTTCTACCGGGCCAACGCCCGCTGGTTCTTCACCAGCAACTATGCGCTCGTGCCGTTCTACGTCGTGATGGCGTTGCCCTTCACCTACCGAGCAATCGACGCCGGTATCAAAGCGATCGACGTGCGCACGCTCGTTGATGCCTCTCGCAGCCTCGGCGCCGGGTGGGGCACGACCATTCGTCGGGCCGTCCTGCCCAACATGGCCTCGAGCTTGATCTCGGCTTCGTTCCTCACCGCCACGGTCGTGCTCGGCGAGTTCACCATCGCCATCACGCTGGCGAAGCAGACGTTCCCGACCTTCGCCTTCGAGTTCTTCGGCCGCGATTTCCAGGGCGGTGTTGCGCTGGCCCTGCTCACGCTCGTCGCCACGACGGTCCTCCTGGGCGCCCTCACCATCCTCACCCGGCCCAAGGCAGTACGTGCGGCCCGCAAGGCCGATCGACTCGCCCGGGCAACCTCTTCAACACCTTTGGGAACATGAGCAACCTCGCCTTCAACTCCATTCGCAAAACGTTCGGCTCCACGGTCGCCCTTCAGGGCCTCGACCTCGACGTTCACGATGGTGAGCTGATCGCGCTACTCGGGCCGTCTGGGTGCGGCAAGACCACCGCACTGCGCATCGCTGCCGGTTTCGAGGCGGCCGACAGCGGCCGCGTCGTCGTCGGGGCCGACGACATCTCGAATCTTCCCGCCCACAAACGCAACATGGGAATGGTGTTCCAGAGCTACAGCCTGTTTCCCAATCTCGATGTGTCCGCCAACGTCGAATACGGTCTGCGCACCCGCAAGGTCGACAAGGCCGAACGCCGGCGGCGGGTGGCCGACATCCTCGAGCTCGTGGAGCTCTCGGACCACACGACCAAATACCCGCATCAACTCTCGGGTGGGCAGCAGCAACGGGTGGCCCTCGCCCGTGCACTGGCGATCGAGCCGTCGGTGCTGTTGCTCGACGAACCGCTGAGTGCGCTCGATGCCAAGGTCCGTTCCAACCTCCGCGATGAGATCCGCCGCATCCAGACCGAGCTCGGCATCACGACGTTGTTCGTCACCCACGATCAGGAGGAGGCGCTTGGCATCTCCGATCGGATCGGCGTGATGTCACAGGGCCGGCTCGAGCAGCTCGGCACACCCGCCGAGATCTATGGCAATCCGTCGAGTGCGTTCGTGGCCCGTTTCATCGGGTCGATGAACGAGATCCCGGCGACCGTTGTCGACACCAAGACGGTCAGGGTGCTCGAGACCGTGGTTCCGACGGCGCGTTCGCACGACTTCCCGGCCGGCGAACCCATCAATCTGCTGGTCCGCCCCGAAGACACGAGCATCGTCGGCAACGGCGACGACGGGCTCGTCGGCACGGTGGTCAGCCAGACGTTCCAGGGGTCCTCGACCGACGTCTCGGTGCGCCTCACCGTGCTCGACCTACTCATCACGGTGCACGTCGTCGGGTCGACCGAGGGCATCTACCGCACGGGCGATCAAGTCAAGGTCGGAATCGACGCCGAACGCGCCGTCTTCGAGCCCGCGTCCTGACAGCCCGGCGCCCACCCGTGCCTCGTGTTCGCTTGCGACCGGAAGATCTGCGTTTCGATCCGCCCTCACTCGAATTCGGTGTTCTGGCCGCAATCGCCAAGGATTCATTCGGTGTCGTGGGCGCCATGTCCAGGCTGAGGGGCGAGCGCGACCAGAACACGCTGGTCGAGGCCGATGGACAGGCCTACGTGCTGAAGCTGTCAAGTCCGAGCGAAGACCCCGGCACGGTCGACTTTCACTGCCAGGCCCTACTTCACCTCGAAGCGACTGCGCCTGAGTTGCTGGTGCCTCGGCTGGTGCCCGCCGTGGGCGGCGACGTATTGACCGAGGCCGAGGTCGGTGGTGTGCAGTACCTCGTACGTCTCCTGACCTTCATTCCGGGGACCACGTTCGACGACGCCGGAGCGGTGTCGCGGCGAGGGCTCGAGAGTGTCGGCGCTCTACAAGGCGAGATGGCGAGCGCCTTCGCCGACTTCACTCACCCGTCAGCAGCCAACTTCATGCCGTGGGATCTCGACAGCGGCCTGCTTCTCAACGACGGCCTGTGGAGCAACCTGGCTCCAGATGCTCGCGAAGTGGCCGAGGTCGGCCGATCCCGAATCGAGGCGGTGTGCGACACCATGAAGGGGATGCGCCGTCAAGTGATCCACAACGACGGACACCGTGGAAACATCATCCGCCCCGACTCGTCCGCTCAGCAAGCGGTTGGCGTGATCGACTTCGGCGACCTCGTGCACACCGCGATGGCCGCTGACCTGGGAATCTCGGGCGCAAGCTTCGCCGCCGATCACCCGGATCCGCTGGCTGCTCTCGGGGCATTGGCTCGAGGCTTCCATCGCCATCACCCGCTGCTGGCCGACGAGGTCGCAGCGTTACCCGACCTCGTCCTTGCTCGACTCACCTTGAGCACCCTCCTCGTGGAGTACCAGATGCATCATTCCCCGCATATCGCCGCCGCCGTCGCGCTGGAACGGCCCGAACTTCTCCGCAGTGTCGTCGTCTGGGGTGACATTGATCCCGCTGAAGCCGGGTCCCGCCTCGTCGAAATGGTCGGAGCATCGTGACACCGTCGAATGACGTCCTGCTGGCCCGTCGAAAGGCCGCCCTGGCACCGGCCTATTCCTTGTTCTACGACGACCCCGTCCAGCTGATACGCGGGCAGGGCGTGTGGGTGTTCGATGCCGAGGAGAAGCGCTACCTCGACGCCTACAACAACGTGCCGTCGGTGGGACACTGTCATCCGCGCGTCGTTGCCGCACTGGCGGATCAGGCGGCGTTACTCAACACGCACACCCGCTACCTACACGAGAGCGTCGTAACGCTGGCGGAGCGATTGGGTGCGTCATTGCCGGGCGACCTCGATGCTTGCTTCTTCGTGTGCACGGGAACCGAAGCCAACGACTTGGCGGTGCAGATCGCCCGCGCCGTCACTGGTCATCACGGGGTGATCGTCACCGAGCACTCGTATCACGGGAACTCCGAACTCGTCGGTGCGCTGTCGACCGACGGCTACCCAGCCGAGGATCGGCCCGATTGGTTGGGGGTGGTAGAGCCGCCCAACACGTACCGGGGCCCGTTGCGAGGCAACGACGCCGAGACAGGTCGGGGTTATGCGGCGTTCGTCGACGACGTGATCGGCGAACTCGACGCCAAGGGCCATGGCACGTCGGCGATGCTCATCGACATGAGTTGGGACTCCAACGGCGTGCTGATTGCGCCGACGGGTTACGTCGACACCGTTGCCGAGTTGGTTCGCGGAGCCGGCGGGCTAGTGATCGCCGACGAGGTGCAGTCCGGCTATTGCCGACTCGGGCAGAACTTCTGGGGTCACGCCAACTATGGGCTGGTGCCCGACATCGTGACGATGGGTAAACCCATGGGCGCAGGGCACCCGGTTGCGGCCGTGGTGACGACACCGGCCATCGCCGCCGCCTTCGCCGCGCGTCGCTCGTACTTCAACACGTTCGGCGGCAACCCGGTGTCTGCGGCGGTCGCACTCGCAGTACTCGATGTGATCGAAGACGAGGGTCTCTTGGACAACGCGGCTTCGACCGGGGCGCACTTGGAGGCCGGTCTCGAGTCGTTGGCCGAGCGATATCCCGTGATCGGGAATGTGCAAGGCGCAGGTTTGTTCTGGGGGCTGGACCTCGTCGCCGATCCGGCCACTCGTACGCCGCTCGCCTACAGCGACGCCAAGCGACTGGCCACTGATCTTGCGGGTCTCGGAATCCTGGTCGGCATCACGGGGCCGCATACCAACGTGCTGAAGATCCGACCGCCCCTCGTGATCGGCCCCGAAGAGGTCGATCACCTTCTCTCGGTCTTGGACCAGTACTTGGAGACCTTCGAGCCTCGTGGCGGTGACGACAAACGCCAGCCGGGCGCCGAATGGTGAGCCTCGCTTCGGGCGCACCAACACTCGAGCTGCTGCTGTGAAAAAAGGACGTCAGGCCGACCATCCTCGGTACGTCTCCCCCACCAGCACCATGAGGAGGAACAACCCTCCGGAGATGAACGGCATTGCGACAATCCACCAACTTCGTCGGCGGGCGAGCCGGATCGTGGCGGTCACGAGAAGTGCGTAGAGCACGTACGAGAAAAGAATGTCGGGGAACGGGGCGATCAGATTGGTAGCGACGAGGTAGGCGACCCCAACCGGCAGCATCAGCCCGACAGAGATGGCCGTCACGATTCGCCGATTTGCGGGCCGGTCGCCAGTCAATCGACCGGCTGTGCGATCGTCGGGAGCTGCTGCGAGGCCGAGGGCCAACAGCAAGGGGATCGCGTTGACCAGCCGGGGTGGAGCCACTGCGTCCAGCATGACCGTGAACTCCAGAACGATCGCTGCGGCGAGTGGCGCGAGCGCCCAGCGACGAGACCTCAGCGTCGTCCCGAGTGCGAGCAGAGCGAACGCGGCCGCCACCAAACCCACGGCCGTCCCACCCGTATTGCCGGTGCGAACAGCCCGTGCGAGCGAGACTGCAGCGGCCAGCCCGCACAACGAGGCTTGGACGAGCACGGCGTACCGATCCGGCGAAGAGACACTGTCCGCCTCAGGCGTTCGCACTCGCATGATTCAAGGGTTGCGTGGCGGGTCTTGCGGCAGCAGAGCCATAGGTCACTGACATCAGCGCCGGCACAATCGCACGAATCGCCGGGTGATTCCACACATTCCTGAGTGATTTCTACCTCGGCGCTCGGTGGGGTCGACGAAACAGACGGCCCAGATGAATACCGATGCCGACAACGATCGACCTACCGAAACCGTGTGGCTGATCGTTCACCTGCTGAGTGCTGTTGGTGATGTGATCGATGTCGTCACGGTCCAGCCTTTTGAGCAACTCGACGATCTCGGAAATCCCGTCGGGCGAGAACAAATCGGGAGCGTCAGGAGTACGGAGGATGCGCCACAGGTCGTCAGCGGGAAGGGTGAAGAGGCCCGCCTCGATATAGACGTCTGCGTGGGTTGAGAAGGCGAACTCTTGGAATGCAGTGCCGTCGAGTTCGAGTCCGGCGAAGGCTTCCGGATCGACTCCGAGCTGTGTCTCGATGCGGTCCTGCAGAAGCCGTAGGGTCGTCTCCAACCATGCCTGCCCGGCCCCGCTGAGATCGGCCTTGGCGGCACGAAACTGGTGGAGGCACTTGTCGCCGTAGTCCGCGTAGTAGCTCGGCGGACTACCGGACGGGTTGCGTCGCCGAAAATCGGCCGCTCGATCCATGTAGTAGCTGTCCGTACCGGTGGAGATGGGCTCGGGAGCGGCAGATCGAGGTTCGCGTGCCGGTTCGTTCATAGCACCGCTCGATCCACTGCATTTGGCGGCAGCCCGGGGCGGACGCTCGACCCGAACCATAACGTCCGTGCTCATCGCCGCCTCCAGCCATGCTCCGGATTCGGCCCGCCGCCGAAGTAGCTAGAGTGGTGCGATTCCGGTGCTTGGAGGTCTGGCGTGGAGCGCGACGATCTAGAACGACTGCTCATCGAGCACACCGACGCCTGGAACAGCCACGACATCGACCGGTTGATGGGTTTGTTCGCTGACGATTGTGTCTTCGAGGCCTCCGGCGGACCCGAGTCGTGTGGTCAACGGTTCGTTGGTCGGGCTGACGTGAGGAATGCGTTCAGCGGCGTGTTCGCCTCCATGCCAGACGCGAACTGGCGCGACGGCCGCCACTTCGTGGCCTCCGATGGCTACGGCGTGTCGGAGTGGAGATTGACGGGCACCCTGCCCGACGGCAGTCAGCTGGATGTTCTCGGTTGTGACTTCCTCACGGCGGTCGACAACAAGATCGTTCGGAAGAACTCCTTTCGAAAGCAGCGTCCTCCGACCAGACGATGACGTCACTCGGTGCGCCGAACGCCACTGTGGAGGTTCAGCGATGATCCGGGCGAGCGCGAGGAACCACCCTCGTCGGTGCGACTGATGACCTTCTGCTCTGCCGTGCGCGGTGCACAGGGCGGACGATCGCGTGCAGGAGATCCACTCCCGCATTCGAACGAAGAGGTGAGTTATGAAGGCTCTCGTGTATCACGGCCCCGGGATGAAGGCCTGGGAAGACGTCGCAGATCCGGTGATCCTCGACGGGACAGACGCAATTGTGCGCGTCGACGCAACAACGATCTGCGGAACCGACCTGCACATCCTCAAGGGTGACGTGCCGGCCGTGACCGATGGTCGGATCCTCGGCCACGAAGCGGTCGGCACCGTGGTGTCCGTCGGAGACGGCGTGAGACGCGTCGCTGTCGGCGACCGGGTCCTGGTCTCGTGCATCACATCGTGTGGCACGTGCCAGTATTGCCGCGACGGTCACGCCGGCCAGTGTCTCGGCGGTGGCGGCTGGATCCTCGGTCACAAGATCGACGGCACCCAGGCCGAGTTCGTTCGGGTCCCGTTTGCTGATCTGTCGACCTACCCGATCCCGGCCGGCGTCAGTGACGAGGCCGTGTTGATGCTGGCCGACATCCTGCCGACCGGCTACGAGGTGGGTGTACTCAACGGTCACATACGCCCGGGCGATGTCGTTGCGGTGGTGGGCGCTGGTCCGATCGGGCTGTCGGCGATCATCGGGTCCCGGCTGTATACCCCGACCACGGTGGTCGCAATCGACCTTGCCGACAGCCGGCTCGAAGCTGCCAAGTCGTTCGGCGCCGATGTGACCGTGAACAACTCACGCCAGGATCCGGTCGAGGTCGTGAAGGAACTGACCGGGGGCCTCGGCGCCGACGTTGCTATCGAAGCGGTCGGTATTCCGGCCACATTCGAACTCGCAACGCAGTTGATTCGACCCGGTGGCCATGTCGCCAACATCGGCGTCCACGGCGCTCCGGCGACGTTGCACCTCGAGGATCTTTGGATCCGCAACGTCACCATCACGACTGGGCTCGTGGATGCCTATTCGACGCCGACCTTGCTGCGATTGGTGGCAAGCGGTCAGCTCGATGCCGAGCGGTTGGTCACCCACCACTTCGAGCTGGGTGAAATGGAGCACGCCTACGACGTGTTCGGTGACGCCGCCAACAGCGGGGCGCTGAAGGTGATGATCACCGCCGCCGGCTGAGGGCAGGATCGGCTCGGTGAGTGGTGAGGGTGTCGGGATGAACCGATCACCGGAATCACTCGCCGACTCGATCGATCCGGAGGCCGATAGCGAGTCGACTCACCTCGACGAACAGGCGGCCTCAGACGAGTGGCCGGGTGCAGCGCGGTATCTCAGCCAGAGGCGGTGACCATGTCGAGCACTTCATCGAGGAACGCTGGAGTTGCGCGTGGACCACCGGATGATCGCCACACGTATTCGCCGATGAGCATCCGATACAGCGCAAACGAACGCACCTTGGCCTGTCGCTGCGGTACGCCGGCTGCGACAAGCAGATCGACTACGTAGGAGATGCGTTTGGCATCGACTCGACCGATCGTGTCTGCAGCGTCGATGTCTACCGAGGCCCAGGCTCGCAATTGAGCGTCGATATCGGGCCCGTCGTTCGACGATGTGATGGCCAGTCGGAGCAGGGCGCGCAACCGATCGATCGGGTCGCCGGCTTCTTCGTCTACCAGGGTGATGATCGCATCGGTTCCGATGCGCTCCCACCGGATGAGCATGGCATGGAGCAGCGAGCGGCGGTTGTCGAAGTGGTGGTAGAAGCTGCCCTTCGTGACGCCGAGGTCCGTGGCGAGCGTCTCTACCCGAACCGCTTCGATGCCGCCCCGTTGCAGCGCGTCGAGCCCAGCCCTCGTCCAGTCGTCGGGAGATTTTCTGGTCATCCCACCCACCATACGCTATCGTACGTTTCCAGACCATACGGTAGCGTATGAAAGGACCTCCATGGATCCCAAGACGGTAGGCGGAGCCGTGCTGCTCCTTGTCGCAGTTGCGCATTCGGGCCTCGGAGAGGCGCGGGTTCTCCGACCGCTGGCAAACCTCGGTGGGCTGCCCGGAGTCTCAGCCCGAATGAGTGCCCGTCTCCTCCGAATGGCCTGGCATGCGACCTCGCTGGCGTGGGTCGGTCTCGCGATGCTCCTGTTCGGGGCGTCACAGTCGGCCGCCATCCTCGTCGCCGCCGGAATACCAGCCCTGTTCTCGATCGTGGCGATGCGTTCGCATCTCGCCTGGCCGCTGTTCCTCCTGGTCTTTTTTGCTGTACTTCGAGCTGAGGGGAACCTGAGCGACGGTGCACTGGCGGCTGGAGGCTCGGCGGCCTTCGCGATTGCCGCAGTCGCGGCCGTTGTTCATCTGTACTGGGCGTCGGGCGGCCGGTGGGGCGGCGACGCGGCGGTGCCCTCACAACGCGGTGATTCGGGCGAGGTTGCCGTGTTTCGACCACCCCGCCTCGCAACCGCCGGCGTTGGGGTGCTCCTAGCGATCTATGCGTGTGCGCTCAGCCTCCTCGTTGTCGGTAGCGCTCCAACTCCGGCGAGATGGTTCGTTGTCGCTGGCGTCGTGGTTCTGACGCTACGGGCCGTCGGAGATGGCCGATACATCGGATTCTCGAAACAGATTCGCGGCACCACATTCTCAGCCGCCGACGACCGTTGGTTCACTCCGCTCGTGGTGGCACTGGCGTTCGGGTCGGCTGCAGCAGTGCTTGTGTAGTTCCCGGCGCCGCGACGCGGGCATCGAATCGCTACCTCGACGAGGACGTCAATGGCTTGGCTTTGACGACGACCAGAGCCGAGGACAGGATCAGAATCGTTCGAACAGCTCCCGGGCGACGGCTTCGACGTGGGCGGGATCAGTGACCAGCCGATAGCGAAAAAGCCGTTCGAAGTCGGGAAGGGACACGTTGGTGTCGACTTCCTCGGCCAGCAGCGCCAAAGAAGCGTGGCTGGAAACCAGCACAACCCACCATCGTCGAGCGAACGGATCATCGGAGCCGATCCCGGCGAGGCGAACGCCATTTCTGGTCGCGGAGGTCAGCTGCTGACCCACCAGTCCGACGAAGCCACAACGACGGGCCAGCGCCTCGTACTGTCTCTGGGTTCTCCTCGTGTAGAACTTGGCGTGTTGGAGCGATGCAAGCAGCACACAATCCGACGAGGTCGCTTCGGCCTCGAGATGTCGGGAGATCGCCAGGAGGTGGCGCTTGGTCGCCACTTGATCGACCACCCCCAACGGGACCGGGCTTGGTGCCGGTGGGGCGGCGGCAGGCTCGAGCAGGTTGGGATCGAGTGGCCCTGGCCTTCCGAACAAAAACCCTTGGAAGAGGTTCGCTCCCAGGACTTCGCCGATCACCTGTTGCTCGGAGCATTCGACACCCTCGGCGATGACATCCGCCTCGTATCGATCTCGGTACGCGGCAACGGCAGTCGCAATACGAGTGGCGTGATTGGTGTCCTTACCTTGGATCAAGCTGATGTCGAGCTTCACAACATCCGGTTTGAGCAGTCGCAGCGCAGCGAGTGAGTCAGAGCGGGCGCCGATGTCGTCAATGGCGATCTTCCAACCGAGCGAACGGCAATGCTCGACGGCCCGAAGGAGTCGCCCGGGCGAAGCGATGAGTGCCCGTTCGGTCAGTTCGACCGTGACCCTCGGATGGGCGCCTCCGTCCAGCCATGCGTCGGCCAGTCGGTGAAGCCACCCGGAATCGGCGAACGCTGCCGGTTGAAGGTTGACGAAGAGCCGCAGGTGGCGAGGAACCAACCCATTGAACGCAGCCCGCTTCGCCGCCAGTTCGAGTTCGGCGAGGCGGCCGTACGTCGTTGCTGCTTCGAACAGGACGTTCGGTATTTCCAATGGGCTTCCCTCCGGGCCGCGAGCGAGCGCTTCGACACCGATCGTCACCCCGTTCCGGTCGACGATGGGTTGGAACACTGCGCTCACATTCTCGATCGCGTAGTCGAGCGCTTCGATGGTGAAGTCACGCCGAGGGTCGACAGACGGAATCCCCGGCCGGAGCAGGCGCTCAAGCCCACCACTGGGTGCGGCATTCACCTGTCCGCGTCCGCCCTCTTTCGCCCTGTACAGGGCGTGGTCGACTCGCGTCAGCAACGAGTGTGAGGTGTCGTGTGAGGTGGAGATCGCAATCCCGATCGATGCGGACACCTCGACTTCGGCACAATCCAGAGACAGCAGCATCTCGCACGCACCGATCAGGCGTTCGGCCCGGAGCCGAAGGTCGACGAGATCGTCGGAACCGGAAAGGACGAGAAACTCATCGCCACCTAGTCGACCGACGGACGTATCCAGACCCGTGCCCGCCTGCAGTCGCTGGGCAATTGTTCGGAGCACCTGATCGCCAGCGAGGTGTCCGTGACGATCGTTGATGGCCTTGAAGCCATCAAGATCGATCATCATGGCACTTGCAGGAGCGTCCAGCGCCACCAACACCTCCAACCGATCAAGAATCGCGGCTCGGCTCAGCAGCCCGGTGAGTTCGTCATGGGACGCCTCATGTTCGACGGTGTTCAATCGCCGCATTTGATGAAGGCCGATCGCCATGATCGAAACGAGCGATGCGAAGTCCTCCACTGCGTCGAGGCCGAACGCGCTTGTTCGCCGGGCATAGACACCAACAAGTCCGCTGACACCCTTGGGGGTCTCCAGGCGGCTCGACATCGAGCTCGAGTATCCGAGTCGCGTGATCGGAGCTGCCGGTTGAAAGCGTGTCTCCTTGCCCAGATCGGCGGAAACGACGGGGCGGCCACTTCCGAGAACGAATTCGGCCTGCGAGTCAGGAGCAATCGGAATCGGGGCGTCATCAACCTCGCCGGGCCAGCGATGAGAAGCGACGACCTGAAGTCGGCTCTTTGACAAATGGGAGAATCCCAGTCCGGCATCGGCCTCGAAGACCTCGACGAGCAAAGGCAGTGCGGTATCCCAGATCTCAGAGGGGTTGGACGCTCCGCCGATCGCTTTGGCCATCCGTCCATAGCTCAAACGGCGGTCCCGTATTTGTCCCTCCGCGAATGACTCGAGACCTGACCGAATGTCCATTCCCCAGCATCGACAACAGCCGGTCAACCGTGAGCCTCGGGACCCATCCGAATCGGGTACTTCACCCGTGCCGAGTGAGATTCAGCTGCCGAGCCAGGCCAGGACAGCGAGCACTCGACGGTGATCGTTGTGGTCTTGCAGAAGATCGAGCTTCGAGAACAGCGATGAAATGTGGGTTTCAACCGTCTTCTCATTGATGTTCAACAACCTGCTGATGGCTGCGTTCGATCTACCCTCCGCCAGAAACGCAAGCACGTCTCGTTCCCGACCGGTGAGACGGGCGAGTTGCGTTGTTCGCGATCGACGTCCGAGCAGATGGGCGACGACGTCGGGATCGAGCACAGTCCCGCCTGCAGCAACGGTCGTGAGGGCACCCACCAGGTGGGCGATGTCGATCACGCGATCCTTGAGCAGGTACCCGAAGCCGTTCGGGTGTTCCGCTGCGAGTTGTGCGGCGAATCGCAGTTCGAGCGACTGCGATAGCAGCAGGATGGCCAGCTGGGGCCTCTTGGTTCGGAGGTGCAGCGCGGCCTCGGCACCTTCGTGGGTGAACGTCGGTGGCATACGAATATCGATGATGGCGACGTCGGGTTCGTAGTCGGCGACAGCAAGCATGAGCTCTTCGACGCCCGGCACGAGAGCTACGACATCCACTTCCGTTTCATCGAGCAGTCGCGCCAAACCCTCGCGAAGAAGCATCGAGTCGTCGGCGATCACTACCCGCATGGCAACGACGCCCTTATGGTTGTTCCGCCGGACGACGAGGGACCCACGATGAGTGACCCGCCGACGGCCTCGGCCCGGTCTCGTAAACCACGCAGGCCATGTCCTTGGGGGTCCGCGTTGCCGGATCCATCATCTGAAACCGTGACCGTCAGCTCGTCATCATTGACCTCGGTAGCAATACCGATTGTGTGGGCGTGGCCATGTTTCTGGGCGTTGGCGACGGCCTCGCAGACGATGAACCACGCCGTCTCCTCCAAGTCGGGTCGCAGATCGCCCAGGTTCTGCGCAATTGTGACCGATAGGCCGTCCCGGTCTGCGAGATCATCGAGGGCACCAGCGAGCCCACCGTCGGTCAACGCGCTCGGGCGCAACCCATTGGCGAGCGCCCGGAGTTCGAGGACTGATTCACGAATCTCGCGGACGCCGAGTTGGACGGCGTCGTTCAGCCGGTCGAGGGTGCCGTCCAACGTGGCGGCCTGAAACTGCAAAGCCAGCGCGAGTAGACGCTGCTGGGCACCGTCATGGAGGTTTTGCTCGATCCGTCTGCGTTCGTCGTGTTGGCCGGCTGCGAGACGGGCCCGCGACTGTCGAACCTCTTCCAATTGCACAGCCAGGAGAGCCCGCAGCCCCGCGTTGTCCATCTCGGTGGCTGCTGCGCGGAACACCTCGTTCGCGAACTCAGCGCCAGCATGATGGTGGTCATACGCGACCCGAGCTATCAGGCGATCGCCTCGAAGCACATCGGTCGTCGCCGGCAGAGTGGGCGTTCGGCCCGTGGCCCTGACCCAGACGCAAGCTGCGCCGTCCGCCACTTCGGTCGGATAGCTGATCTCGAGCGACTCATCGCCGAGGGCCTCGCGAAGTACCGCTTCGATATCTGCCACGGGCTCTGGTGCGTTCAGGTGGCTGCGCACGACAGCGAGTGCGCTGTAGCGATGGCGATCGAAGCGGCGATCGAGACGATCTTGTAGACGTCGCCTTGCCGGCTCGGCAGCTGCGATGGCACACAACGTGGCGATCGCGACCGAAAATTGCGACGCGTCGCCCTGGCGCCCGAGAACCGCGCCGAGCAGGACAGTGATCCCAACGAACACCGCAACGACGATCGCACTCAGCAAGCCGTAGGTGAGGGTGCGGCTCAGGATCCGCTCAACGTCATACAGACGGTGCCGCTTGACGGCCAGGCCTGTCGCGAATGTGATGAGCACCACGATGGCGCCGGTCGGGACCAACGGCGAATAGGCCGCGTCGCTGTGCCCTGGCACGAATGCGGCGACCGTCAACGCCGCGACAGGAAGTGCAATGATCGCAAACCAGAAGAGCTGCAGCCGTTCGGTGCCTTGGGCTCGTCGAAAGCGAAACACCAGAGACAGTGCGGCGATCACGAGGCCAAGACCGACGAAGGCCACAGCGACAGCGGCAAGAACTTGTAAGGGACCGGCGAGGGGGCCCACCGCGAGCGGGTTCGAGACGTTGTCGAACGGGGGATCAAGCGTCCGATCCCCGCCGAGTCCTGCAACGACTGACACCAGGCCGGCAACGATCGTGAGGTGCATCATGAACGCAAATCGTCTGCTCAGCGGCCTGCCGGACGGTGTCGTGTGCAGAACCACAGCGATGATCACCAGCCACGGGACAAATGTCAGCGAGCCGACGACGGCGACAAACGAGGCAACGGGCAAGGATCCGGGAGCGATGATTGCCCCCTGATACGAATAGCTGTCGATAGGGGCCGAGAGCGAGACAGACATGCCCAGCGCGAGAAACAGCCAACCCATCGGGTGACCAGCACGACTGAGTACCAGCGAGGCACCCACCACCGTCGTCGAAGCGACCATCGAGAAGAAGACCCAGATCTCGACAGGCGTCGCCAAGCCGACCTCGTCCACCGAAGCCAAGTGAGATTCGTAGAGCAATGCGAGTACGAAGGATGTGACGTTGATGACGACCGCAGCTGCGACGACCGTGCGAGCCACGCGGCGTCGACTCAGAAGGTCGAGCAACAGAGACCGCACAGACGAATCATCGCACCAATCGATTCGAGGCGCCTCAGTGCTAGCCCCTGCACCGAGACGGGGGTCTGCACCGATGACCAACCCTCCAAGGAGAGCACATGATCGAAGGGCGCCGCTTCGGTAGCGACGCACGACCCCGAGGAGGGACCATGTCCAACACGTTCGAACTACCGGTGACCACCGCCGTCGACTCGACCACCCACCGATCCTGGTTCGCACCAATGCTCGGCATCGCCTATGCGTTGCTGTTCATTGGTGCGTTCGCCGGCAGCGACAGCGGCGCGGAGAGCAGTACGCCGGGAAGCGAACTGATCGCAAAACACGCCCAAAGCGATATGGCAACCTTGCTGACGGGAACCCTGCTTACGGTCAGTGCAATTGTGCTGGTCTTCTTCGGGTCCTGGCTACGGCAGGCCCTGCGATCGAAGGCCTCACCGTCTGACTGGCTTCCCGATGTCGTGCTCGCAGGAGCGATTCTGCAGGCGCTGACCCTGTCGATATTCGTGAGTTCGGCTCACAGCGTGCAGGACGCGATCGCCACCAACGACCCGGTCATCGCACAGGCACTCAACATTGCTGACAGCAACAACTTCGTGACCGCCATGCTCGGGCTTGCGTGCATTCTCATCGGCACTGGACTGAGCGCCTACCGAAGCGGCGCTCTGCCGCAATGGTTGGCGATCGTGTCGATCGTGCTTGGTGTCATGGCGCCTCTCGGTCCGGCAGGATTCGCTCCGTTCCTCACCTTCCCCATCTGGGTAGTGGTTGTGGCCTTCATGGCGAACTCGGCACGACGCACCTCGCCCGAGGCAATCACCGTGCGGACCTCGGTCGGCGAGCCATCGTCGTTGTGATCAGCGCTGCGTCGAGATACGCCCGCGCCGCAGGATCGAGCCGTTGCCTCTCATCGGGTCCGTAGCGCATCGCGGTGCATCATGCCACTGACCCCAATCGTGCGCCGATGATCGGTTGCTCAGCTGACGGTTGCCAAACCAGGCGTGAGTAAGGCCGGTGGGGCGGCCTCGGCATCGTCGGCACCGAGCAGACCCACCATGAATGAGGCGGTGGCCGCCAGATGCTCTGCCATGACCTTCCTGGCCTGCGCTGGGCGTCGCTTCTCGATGGCGCGAACCAGTCTGCGATGCTGCTCACTGGAGTGACGGCGAATGTCCGGCGAATGCGGGACGAGTGACATGAGGTCTGCCAACTCCCGATGCGACTGAGCGAGGAGCTCGGCCAATCGAACGCTGCGTCCGCACTCGCTCAACAACAAATGGAACTCGGTGTCGTAACGACGGTAGGTGTCGGTGTCCTCGTGTGCTGCCTCCATCAACGGCAACAATGCTTGCAGCGCTGCTACCTCTTCCGGCAGGGCCCGACGTGCAGCCAGCTCAGCCACTGCCGTTTCAACCGCCCAGCGTTGGTCGAGAATTTCCGTGAGCGTGGTGCCTTGCTCGGCCAGTCGACGGCGGACCTCGGCCAAGCTCGGAGGCATTGGTTGGCGAACGACGAACGTGCCGCCGGTCCTGCCACGATAGGACTCGAGGGCGCCTTGTTCGGCGAGAAGGCGGATGGCCTCACGGAGCGTCGCCCTGCTCACGCCGATGAGCGCAGCCAGCTCTCGCTCGGGCGGAAGTTGGGTGCCGATGGGGAACACGCCGAGCCGAACCGAAGAGCCGAGTCGCTCCACGGCGAGCTCCATGGCGTTGACCGAACCCCTGCCGCCAACTACCCGCGCCGCCGATGTCGAGAGGCTCCCCACGAGCGACCATGGTAGGTGGGCCGAACCGCTTGCACACATCGGCGTCGGTGTCTAAGGTCTGCGGCCAGACCAATTGAATTCGTCAGTCATACAGGGGACCAAGGGGAAACCAATGAGCGAAGACCGCGTTCGGTCGGGGGCTGCGTCGTACTCGCAAGTCGACGATCAGTACCTCGAATCGAGGCAGTTGCAGCGAAGTGCCGGTTGGGTGTTGTTGTGTGCTCTCGGCGTGGGAGCCGTGATCTCCGGCGACTTCTTCGGGTGGCAGTACGGGTTGGCGGCGGGTGGCTTCGGTGGCCTGCTCATTGCCACTGCGCTGATCGCCGTCATGTACTTCTGCATGGTGTTCTCCATTGCCGAGATGTCAGCATCGATGCCGAATGCCGGGGGCTTCTACGGCTTCACACGGGGCACCTTCGGCCCTGGCACGGCCTTCTTGAATTCGACAACCGACATGGTGGAGTACGTCGTCACCCCGGCGGTCGTTGTGGCCGGCATCGGGGCGTACGCCGACATCATCGTGGACCTTCCAAACTGGATGTGGTGGCTCGGCTTCTATCTGCTGTTCGTCGCCATCAACATCTACGGAACGGCGTTGACGTTCAAGGTGGCCATGGTGGTTGCCGGCCTGTCGGTTCTGGTGTTGTTCGTCATGTACATCGGCGTACTCGTGACCGGCAGCTTCGACGTGGACAACCTCACGAACATTGCGGCGAATCCGGACCGAGCTGGCTCTTCGACATTTCTGCCCCAAGGTTTCTACGGCATCTGGGCCGCGCTTCCCTTCGCCATCTGGTTTTACCTCGCCATCGAGCAACTGCCCTTGGCGGCCGAGGAGTCACACAACGCCCGTCGCGACATGCCGAAGGCACTCATCGTCGGCATGCTCACCCTCTTTGGTTTGTCGGTGCTCACCCTCGTCCTCAACACCGGCGTCGGAGGGGGTGCGGCCGAGGTCGGCGCCAGTGACGAGCCTCTGTTCATCGCCTTCCGCGAGATCTTCGGAGACGGCGTTGGGTCGAAATTCCTGGCGGTCCTCGCTCTCATCGGCCTCATCGCCAGCTTCCACGCCATCATCTACGCCTACGGCCGGGTCATCTTCGCCGCCTCACGCTCCGGCTACATCCCCAGGGAACTGTCGAAGGTTTCCTCGAAGCACACGCCACACCGTGCGCTGCTACTTGGTGCGGTGATCGGGTTCGTCATCACCATCGTGCTCGACCAGGCCGGTTCCGACAGCCCATTGGGCGCGGCGCTTCTCACCATGGCCGTATTCGGAGCAACGATCTCCTACGCCCTCGTCATGCTCACCTACATCGTGTGGAAGCGAAAGCGCCCCAACATGGAGCGGCCATACATCAGCCCACTCGGGGTTGCAGGTGGCTGGGTCGGTTTCATCATCTCGCTCATCGCGCTGGCAGGAACAGTCGCTCTCGAGGGCAACCGAGACGGCGTCTACGGCACGGCGATCTTCGTTGCCGGCATGTTCGTCTACTACTGGTTCTACAGTCGGCACCGGTTGGTGGCGAACTCCCCAGAGGAAGCCATCGCTCTCATGCAGGAAGCCGAAAAGGAGATCGTCTGAGGATGACGCCGACCGAGCTACGAGCAGCAGTTGAAAGCGGCGAGATCGACACTGTGATCGTCGGATTCTCCGATCACTACGGTCGGCTGATGGGCAAGCGGTTCGATGCAGAGTTCTTCATCGAAGATGCGCTCGACAACGGTACGCACGCTTGCAACTACTTGCTCACCGTCGACATGGAGATGGAGCCGGTACCGGGGTACACCTACGCCAACTGGGCGCTTGGCTACGGGGACTTCCACCTTGTCCCCGATCTTTCCACGCTGTGCCTGGCAGGTTGGACAGAGCGCACGGCGTTGGTGCTCTGCGATGTCCAAGACGACGCCGCCCACGCACTAGTGCCGGTTGCACCGCGCTCGATCCTGCGCAAACAGCTCGACCGCGCCGCTTCCTTGGGGCACATCGCAAACGCTGCTTCGGAGCTCGAGTTCTTCCTGTACAACGACACTTACCAGGGAGCGAACGACAAGGGTTTCGCCAATCTCGATCCCGCCGGTTGGTACATCGAGGACTACCACCTTCTCCAGGGCGCGAGAGTCGAGCCCTACGTCGGCGCCGCCCGCCGGGCCCTTCGTCGCAGCGGCATTCCGGTCGAGAACTCGAAGGGTGAGTTTGGCCACGGTCAACACGAACTCAACATTCGCTACGCCGAAGTTCTCACCATGGCCGACCGTCACTCGGTCATGAAGCACGGCATGAAGGAGCTCGCTGACTCCCTCGGCGTCAGTGTCACCTTCATGGCCAAACCCCACACCGAGGAGGCCGGCAACAGTTGCCACGTCCATCTGAGCCTGTGGGATCAGTTAGGCGGCACGAACATCTTCGCTTCAGGTTCGGATCGCACCGATCTGTTCCGTTGGTTCCTCGGCGGATGGATGGCCCACGTCCAGGACTTCATGGTGTTCTACGCGCCGACGATCAACTCCTACAAGCGGTATCAGGACGGTTCGTGGGCCCCAACCAGAATCGCTTGGTCGCAGGACAATCGAACCGCCGGCTTCCGGGT
>JBBKXQ010000090.1:0-19232 GCA_037969565.1 Acidimicrobiales bacterium
GAGCGGGCCGTCGTCGACGGGCACGGACTGTCCGCCCCGGTCATGGGGGACGCCGACACGGACAAGGCCTGTGCAGGTGGCGCCCTGGCCATCGTCAGCGGTGAAACCTATGTGGTAAACCCGTCCGTTGCCGGGGACCTGCTCAGTCCCGGAACGCTCGGCCCGCACCATGGCGGTCGACGTGCCGACTCCGCTGCCGTCCACTGCAGTACTCCCGTCCCCGATAGTGTTTGTTGGCTCGTCCTGCCAGATGGAGTTGACGGTCACCGTCAACGGGTCGCCATCAGGGTCGGACAGACCAGTGATGGTTACCGGCACCATCTTGTGGTTCGGCGGCCAGATCAGGGTCGGACTGGCGGCTGCTGCCGAGCAGACCGGCGGTTCGTTGCACCCCTCGTCGGTGAGGCCGTCTCCGTCGTCGTCCACCCCGTTGCCGCAGATTTCGACCGCGACCCAAATCTTTTCGACGCGGTTGGATCTCTGGGTGCGCCCGAGGGCGTCAACGAAGGTCGCCTCGATGGTGTCAGCGCCGGCGGCGGTTCCCGTGTACGAGAAGGTCGCCACGCCGGCCCCGTCGGTCGTCGCAGTTCCGGTCGTCCCCGTGTGGGGACCGGCCACAACGGTGAAGGAGACGGTGGTGCCGACAACCGGCGTTCCTGGAGCCGGATCATCCGTCGTCACCGTAGCGGCGACGGTGTGGCTGGTTCCGATGTCGTTGGTGGCCGTCGCCGGCGTGAGGTCGATGTCGGAGATGACGTCGACGCCCCGAGCAAGGATGTAGGGCGTACCGACCGTGCCGTCGGAGGCGGTGAAGACTGCCCCGATCCCCTCCGCGATGGCGAGGACCTCGAAGGACACCGGCCAGGAGTCAAACCCTTCATGCACCGAGCACCCCCAGTTGGAGAGCGTCGCGTCGGTCAGGCCGCTCAACGCCGGGTGGGTGGCCACAATGTGGGAGTTGTCGAAGCATCCAACGCCCGCGGCCGTGAAACTGCCGAAGCCGGACAAGAGCGGGACAGGCGTGCTCGGGGGGGTGTCGTGGTAGTAGCAGCTCAGGGAGATGTACGCGCCGGTCTTGCCGGCCTCAGCCACGGTGAAGGCGGCCGCCTTCTCCATTAGTAGGTCGCCGCCCTGGCTCTGGTGAAACGTTTCGTCGGTCCCGATGACGACGACATTGCCGTCGACCACCGACGACCACACCGCGGCGTTGGCGGTCGCTGGGGCCTCTGGTCCGAGCGACCTGCAAGTCGGATCGCCGAGGACGAGGGCATCGTAAGCATCGAACTGGGCGGCGGTCATCGACGTCCACGTCGCGGCGTCGACGACAATCGGCGTCTTCCCAGCCAGCACGAACTTCTGGGCCAACGTGCTCGTAGCGCCGCCCGAAACTGTGGAATCGAGGATCAGCACCTCACCAGGTGCGGCGCTAGCGGGCATCGACGACGCAGAAAGCGACAGTCCCACCATCGCCACTGCCACGAGCAGCGCCAGGTATCTCTTCGTCATCCGGTTCCCCCTCGCCAACACAAATACCAATCGTCTTCTCATTGCTATCCCTCCACACATGTAGTGCCCCGTATTTCGAGGCGACTCTCGGTCGACTTGGGCCTGAAGCCGTTGCCGAACAGTTTCTGAATTTCTAGGGGCCGATACTTCGCTGATCGATTCGCCGCATTGGCTGTCGATCAGCTCGGCACCCTTGTTGAGACTGCGTCTGGTGGGCCGCGTTGTCATGAGTAATCGATACTCATTTTGCGCCCAGCGACTCGGCCAGGACTCGCTAGGGCGTACGTTCGGAGCTGCGCTGGCAGCCTTCAACGGCGAGACGAGCAGGGCACCTCCAGCGTGTGTTAAATTCCGACAACTGGACGGGGTCGAGGCGAAGGACCCTAGGAGGCGACCAGTCCATGCAACCTCACACCGCAGGGCGGGCTATCTGTCACTGGCCGATGCTGGGTCGAGACCGCACCTTGGCACAGCTTCAGACCCTTCGAAGCGACCCAGCGGTCCCCTCGGCGGTGCTGGTCGCAGAGCCGGGATTCGGCAGATCTCGAGTGCTACACGAACTCGTGTCGCAGGTCGAACGTGACGGCTCAGAGGCCGAGCTGGTTGTCGCGTCACGCTCGGCGGCCACGATTCCACTTGGGCTGTTTGCTCGAATCCTGCCTTCGGCCATCTCGACGCAGCTAGATCCGTTGCACCGATTTCAGCTGGCCTACGAGACGTTCGTGGATAGAGCGCGACAGCTTTGTGGCGCCTACCTCCTCTGCATCGACAACGCACACCTCGCTGACGAGCAGTCCGCAGCGCTGATCCATCAGCTGGCAATCGCGCCAACACCGTTCACCGTGGTCAGCATTGCCGAGGGTGAGCCGGCGCCTGATGCCATCAGGGCCCTTTTGACAGAGAACAAGGTCGAGAATCTCGAAATCGGCCCGCTGCCAGACGAGGCGATCGGAGAGTTGGTTCGCACCGTCCTGGGCGCGCCGGTGGACGAAGACATCATTTCGGATCTGGCGCGGCTATCCGAGGGCAACCCGCGCTACCTGCGCGACCTCGTCCTCAGCGCGGTCGATGAGGGCTCTATCGCCCTACTTGACCGATGCTGGCACGCCGTCGGTCCGCTCGATCCGGGATCTCAGATGACTGAGCTGATCGAGGCGCAGATGCAACGACTCACGTCTGAAGAGCGTGCCGCTTTGGAGGTTCTCGCGATCGGTGAGCCTCTTGATGTTTGTGTGTTCTCTGAATTCGCGTCGCCCGATATCCAACACTCGCTGGCGCGGAACGAATTCATCACATTCACCGAACATGATGCCGGGCTACGCGTCGTGCTCAAGCACCCACGCCACGGTCGGGTCCTTGAAGCCGCCATCTGCCCATCGAGCCTGATCGAGATCAAACAGCATCTGGCAGTGGCGATTGCCGAGAAGAGGATCTTGGATTCAATCGATGGGGCTACTCGCCAGGAAAGTTGCTCGGGTCTTCCCCTCCAAACTCGGCTCCTCACGACCCGTGAATCGGAGATTGCAGCGCTCGCCGCTGCATGCCTGAGTAGCAAACAGATCGCTCGCAGGCTCTCGATTTCCGCCCGAACGGTGGACAATCACCTCTCCGCGGTCTACGCCAAGCTCCATCTTGATGGGCGTCGCGAACTTGCCCGTATTGTGGGCCAAGCCACCAGCCACTAGCGGCTCTGGACAAGTGAACTCTCGTGTGCTGGCGGCAGCGTGTCAGGACAGCAAACCAACTCCGGACCAGCCGGACCGGGCGGGCACTGGCCTGTCGGGCCCGACGCAAACCTGCGCTCCCATCCGCTGAGCTTCCCGGTCGGACTCCCCATCGAGTTCTGCGGCCCGCTCGATCGTGGCCTCGAAGCGGGTGACGTCGTTCGCCGCAGCGGCCGCGATCATCTCCTCGAAATTCGCGAGTGACTCCCAACCGAGCCCGTCGAATCGCGCGCAGGAGGCCGGCCCAGGTCAGCCGTGGCCCACTCGTTGGGGAGGGGTCGCACCGAGCGGGCCGATGGTTTGCCGAATGAGTGGGACGCCGGGCCGATAGGCGAGGTGATGGTGCGTCGGCGCATCGAGGATGGCGACGTGGCCAGCGGACCCCGGGGTGAGGCGTCCGATGTCCGATCGTCGCAGGGCGCTCGCGCCGCCGATCGTGGCTGCTTGTACTGCTTCTTCGATCGTCATGTGCATCTCGCGGACGGCGAGTGCGATGCAGAACGAGATCGACGTGGTGTAGCTCGATCCTGGGTTGCAGTTCGAGGCGATGGCGACGGTTGCGCCTGCGTCGATCACTCGCCGGGCGTCGGGATAGGGCTGGCGGGTCGAGAAGTCGGCCGCCGGCAAGAAGGTGGCGACGGTGTCGCTGGAGGCAAGCGCTTCGATGTCGTCATCGGTGAGGTATGTGCAGTGGTCGACCGAGGCACATCCGCTTTCGACGCCGAGTTGCACGCCGGGGCCTGGGCCGAGTTGGTTGGCATGGAGTCGCAGTCCGAGCCCCGCAGTGCGACCAGCATCGAGGACGGCCCTGCATTGGTCGACATCGAAGGCTCCGGTCTCGCAGAAGGCATCCACCCACCTCGAGTTCGGCCTGGCCGCGGCCAGCATCTCGTTGCAGACGAGGTGGATGTTGTCATCGCTGCGGCCTTCGTATTCCGCGGGGAGGAGGTGGGCCCCGAGGAAGGTCGTTTCAGTGGTGTGGGCGCGTGCGATTTGAAGTGAACGTGCCTCGTCTTCGACGTTGAGGCCGTAGCCGGACTTGATCTCGATGGTGGTTGTGCCGGCCCGATGGGCTTCTCTGAGTCGTTGGAGCAGGAGATGTTCGAGTTCGTCTCGGGACGCGTTGCGTGTGGCGTCGGTGGTGACGCGGATTCCTCCACCGTCATACGGCTTGCCTGCCATGCGTGCTGTGAACTCCTCGGCGCGATCTCCGGCGAACACGAGGTGGCTGTGCGAGTCGACGAATCCGGGCAGTACGCAGGCTCCTTCGGCATCGATGCGCGAGTCCCCGACGGCTCCGGCGGGTCCCACGTATTCGACGGTGCCGTCAACGATGACGAGGCTTGCATTGTCGATGATGCCGAGTGCGCCTCGACCGAGGGCCGGGTCGTTGGTGATGAGTGTCCCGATGTTGTCGACGACAAGCGCTCCGCGCCCCGAAGCGACGACGTCGTCGTTGGAGGTGCTGTTGGGTTGGCTCATGTGTCGAAGAGCTCCTTGATCGAGGCGTCGAGCTCGCCGGGTACGTCGATGCTGAGGTGGCGACCATCGGCCACGACCACGCGGCCGTCGATGATGACGCTGGTGATGTCGTGTGCTGTGGCTGCGAAGATCGCCGTTTCGATGGCGTCGTCCGGTGAGGTGCCCGCGGTTCGCACTGTGTCGAGACTGATGGTGACGAGGTCGGCTCGGTTGGTCACAGCGATGGCACCAGCGTCGTCCCAACCCAGGCAGCGGTGTCCGTTGGTCGTTGCCATGGCCAACAGCTCGGCTGCCGAGTGAACCCCGCGTTGGCTCGAACGAAGTCGTTCGTTGAGTTCGAGCGCTCGTGCTTCCTCGAGGAGATCGATCACGGCGTGGGAATCCGACCCGAGCGCCATCGCTACTCCGGCGGCAGCGAAGAGGCCGGTCGGTCCGATGCCGTCTCCGAGGTCGCGTTCAGTGGTCGGGCACATCGCCACGGTGGATCCTGCTCGAGCGAGGGCGTCGATGTCGTCGTCGGTGACGTGGGTTGCGTGCACCGCGGTGAATCGTGGTGTGAGCACACCGACACTCGCCAACAACTGGATCGGGGTTGTGTCGAACCGGTCTGCGCACGCCACGTTCTCGCCGGGTTGTTCGGAGACGTGGGCATGGACGGGAGCTTGTCGGCCGTCGGCCCATTGTGCAATGAGTTGAGCCGACGCCGGGTCGACGGCGCGTACCGAGTGGATCGCGGCTCCGAGCTGGTGCTTGCCCGGAGTAATGGCCGCCACCCGCTCGCACCACCGTTCGGCAGAACCGTCGCTGAAACGAAGTTGAGCTGCGTTCGGTTCGGAATAACCATCCTTGTCGAGGCCGCCATGGAGGTACAGCGTGTCGAGGAGCGTCATTCGGATGCCGGCGTCGGTGGCGGCGGCGAGGAGGGCGTTACCCATCTCGTTCGGGTCGTCGTAGGGCGTGCCGTCGGCCTGGTGATGAAGGTAGTGAAACTCACCGACGCACGAGATTCCGGCCAGAGCCATCTCGGCGAAGGTCGCTCGTGCCAGTTGGAGGTAGCGGTCCGGGTCCAATCGTTGTGCGGCTCGGTACATGAGGTCGCGCCACGTCCAGAAGGTTCCGCGGTCGGTTTGGGTCCGTGATCTCAGGGCCCGCTGGAATGCGTGGCTGTGTGCGTTCGCCATGCCGGGAATCGTGAGTCCAGTCAGGAGCGTCGCGTCGTGCGCGGCTTCGGTCTCGGTTTCGATCCGAACGAATCGGCCATCGAGTACGTCGATCGCTACTGATCGTTGGACGTTGCCATCGACGAGGGCGTACTCGCACCAATAGTGATCGGCGAGAGGCGACGTCGCGAGCCGATCGGTCACTTCGGGTTGCGTCGCATCGGGATGGTGACGCCGCGCTCATCGGCAACTTCGATTGCTCGGTCGTAGCCGGCGTCGACGTGACGGATCACGCCCATGGCGGGGTCGTTGGTCAGCACCCGCTCCAGCTTCTCGGCTGCGAGGTCGGTGCCGTCGGCAACGCTGACTTGGCCGGCGTGTATCGAGCGTCCGATGCCGACGCCGCCACCGTGGTGAATGCTGACCCAGGTGGCGCCCGAGCAGGTGTTGATGAGACCGTTGAGGAGCGGCCAGTCGGCGATCGCGTCGGAACCGTCGATCATGCCCTCGGTTTCGCGGTAGGGGGAAGCGACCGAGCCGGAGTCGAGATGGTCGCGCCCGATCACGATCGGAGCCTTCAGTTCACCGGAGCGCACCATCTCATTGAAGCGCAGCCCGAGGCGGTGTCGCTCGCCGTAGCCGAGCCAGCAGATGCGGGCCGGTAGTCCTTGGAACGCGACGCGTTCGCCGGCCAGCTTGATCCACCGGTGCAGCCCTTCGTTGTCGGGGAACTCGTCGAGCACGGCCCGATCGGTGGCGGCGATGTCGGCCGGGTCACCGGATAGGGCGACCCAGCGGAATGGCCCGAGGCCCTCACAGAACAGGGGGCGGATGTAGGCGGGCAGGAAGCCGGGATAGTCGAACGCGCGCTCGAACCCGCCGAGCTTTGCTTCGGCCCGCAGGCTGTTGCCGTAGTCGAATACCTCGGCCCCGGCGTCCATGAACCCGACCATGGCTTCGCAGTGGGTGGCCATCGCAGCCCGAGACCGGCGGGTGAATTCGGTGGGGTCGTTGCGCTTCAACTCGTCGGCCGCTTCCGGTGTGAGATCGTTCGGCATGTAGCTCAGCGGATCGTGGGCACTGGTCTGATCGGTGACGATGTCGGCTTCGACGTTGTCGGCCAGCAAGCGGGGCAAGAGATCGGCCGCGTTGCCGAGCAGTCCGACAGATAGGGGAGTACGGCTGGCCTTTGCCTCGTGCACGCGGCGAACCGCAGTTGCGTAGTCGGGTGCGATTTCGTCGAGGTAACGGTGGTCGACGCGGCGTTGCAGCATGTGTTGGTCGCAATCGATGAGGAGTACGACACCGTCGTTCATCGTGACGGCCAGCGGCTGAGCGCCACCCATGCCGCCAGCGCCGGCGGTGATGGTGAGGGTGCCGGCAAGTGTGCCGTTGAAGCGCTTCCGGGCGATCTCGGCGAAGCACTCGAAGGTGCCCTGCAAGATGCCCTGGGTGCCGATGTAGATCCACGAGCCGGCGGTCATCTGGCCGTACATCGTGAGGCCCTGATGTTCGAGTCGACGGAACTCATCCCAGTTCGCCCAGTCGGGCACGAGGTTCGAGTTCGCGATGAGCACTCTCGGTGCCCACTCGTGGGTTCGCATGACACCAACGGGTTTTCCTGATTGGACGAGCATCGTCTCGTCGCGCTCGAGCGTTTCCAGCGTGCGCAGCATCGCCCGGTAGGCATCCCAGGACCGGGCAGCGCGCCCGGTGCCGCCGTAGACCACCAATTGATCCGGATTTTCGGCGACTTCGGGATCGAGGTTGTTCTGCAACATCCGATACGCGGCCTCCTGTGGCCACCCTTTGCAGTTCAGGTCTACGCCGCGTGGGGCGGCGATGTTCTGGACTGGGGTGCCGATCGGACCGAAGGAGTTGCTCATGTTTGCAGTTTGGTTCCCGCTCCTTTACTCTGTCAACTGATGAAATTGGATGCCAGTAGATGACAGCGACAGAAGGACAGTGGATGATCGCCGCTGAGATGGATCACGAACCCGCCGACGCAATCGACAGCGGCACTGAACAGGGTCTCCAGACCGACGACCAGGCCGTCCCCCGGGGCATCGCTCGAGTGCTCGATCTGTTCGAGATCGTGCTCGCCCAACGAAGATGCAATCTCACGCGAGCTGCTGCTGCCGCCGACCTGACGCCATCGACAGCTCTCCGCTACCTCCGTGCGCTCGAGGTGCGCGGCTACATCGGCCGCGACAACACCGGTGACTTCTCGGCCGGGCCGACCATCTTGCGGATTGCGGCATCACTGCGTAGCGAGTCGATGCTCGATCGACTGGCGCTCGCGGCGCAGCCTCATTTGGATGCGCTGGCCGAAGCAACTGGTGAGTCGTCCTACCTCGCAGTCAGCGACGGTCGTACCGGCACCTATGTCGCTACGGCCGAAAGCAAGCGAGCGATTCGCCATGTCGGGTGGGTCGGCCAAGACGTGACACTCGTTGGCTCGGCGCTCGGGGCGGCACTCAGCGGCCCGGGCGCGGCGGCCATCCGCACCGGTGCTGTCGAACCCGACATCACCGCCATTTCGTGCGCTCTCGACATCGAAGGAAAGCTCGGCATCGCAATTTCTGTCGTCGGACCATCGCACCGGTTCGGTGCCGCAGAAACCGAAGCCCACGAGCGCCTGTTGTTGAAAGCCGCTCGCACCCTGACCCACGAACTCCGTGTCGCTCGCGAGGACTTTGGATCGTGACCATTCGACTGGAAGGGCCCGGCGTCACCGTGGCTGACGTCGTCGCTGTCGCTCGCAACGCGGAACCGGTTGAACTCACGGCCGCAGCCGTTGATCGCATGGCCGCGAGTCGGGCGGTTGTGGATCGGTTGGCCGAGGGAGCACCCAAGTACGGCATCTCAACAGGTTTCGGCGCACTGGCAACCGTCTCGATCACACCCGATCGACGTCGGGCGCTCCAGGCAGCTCTGATCAGATCCCATGCTGCCGGTATGGGCGAACCCGTCGAGGACGAAGTGGTCCGGGCCATGGTCTTCCTCCGGGCGCGAACCCTTGCGCTCGGCAACAGCGGGGCCAGGCCACTGGTCGCTCGGGCCATGGTCGACATCCTCAACGCCCAGATCTCGCCGATCGTCCCGGAGTACGGCTCGTTGGGCGCGAGCGGCGACCTCGCCCCACTCGCCCACGGAGCGATGGCGCTCCTCGGCGAGGGCAACGTCGTTTACAACGGCGAGGTCCGCACTGCTTCCGATGCGTTGACCGAAGCCGGACTCGAGCCGATCGAACTCGCCGAGAAGGAAGGCCTGGCCGTCACCAATGGGACGGACGCCATCCTCGGGATGCTGTGCCTGGCGATCGACGACACTCAACGTCTCCTGGAACAGGCGGACATGATCGCGGCGATGACGGTCGAAGGACTGCTCGCCACCGATGCCCCGTTCGCCGCTGATCTTCAAGCGCTCCGTCCCCATCCGGGACAGGCCGCCTCGGCATCAAACCTCCGAGCGATGCTCGCCGATTCACCGATCGTTGCGAGTCACGCCAACCTGGAAGACGCTCGAGTTCAGGATGCCTACTCGATCCGATGCACGCCGGCGGTCCATGGTGCCGTTCGAGACACGCTCGCTCATTGCCTCGTGGTGGCCAACAACGAACTCGCAGCAGCAATCGACAACCCCATGGTCCTTCCGGACGGACGAATCGAATCGTGTGGCAACTTCCACGGCGCCCCGCTCGGATTCGCCGCAGACTTCCTGGCCATCGCATTGTCGGAGATCGGAGCGATCGCCGAGCGTCGCATCGACCGGATGTTGGACCGGACACGGAGTCACGGCCTACCCCCGTTCCTCGCCCACGAAGTCGGCGTCGACAGCGGAATGATGATCGGGCACTACACCGCAGCAGCCATGGCCTCGGAAAACAAGCGACTCTCAGTGCCGGCCTCGGTCGACTCCCTCCCGACCTCGGCAATGCAAGAAGACCATGTCTCGATGGCATGGCTCGCAGTTCGCAAGCTCCGCAAGGTCATCGACAACGTTCGCCGCATCCTCGCCGTCGAGTACCTGTGTGCGGCCCGTGCCATCGACCTACGAGCCCCACTCGAGCCTGCTGCGGCGACGAACGTAATCCATTCGCTGCTCCGCCAACAGGTTGACGGTCCAGGACCCGACCGCTACCTCGCCCCAGAACTCGAACAAGGCGAAGCAATCCTGAAATCAGATGCCACTCGCGAGGCGCTCCTCAGCGTTGGCGTCATCCTTCAATAGCGCGCTTCCAGCGATACGGGGTGGTCGTCGACACGACGATGAGTCCGGACCGTTCGAGTATGGGCCGCGAGTAGTCAGTCGAGTCGCTATGAATCAGCGTCTTTCCCATGGCAAGTGCTGAGCGGGCTCGGGCGGCCGTCAAAGCACGGTAGATCCCGCGACCGCGCCATGGCGCCCGCGTCGTGCCACCCCAGATCCCGGCAAAGTCGGAATTCTCAACCGGCTCGAGGCGTCCTGCGGTCACGATCTCGCGGTTCACCTCGCCGACCCAGAGTTGCATCCCATCCCGCTTTGAAAGTCTGCGAAGGAGGGCATTCGCCATTTCCTCCGAAATGGGATCCCCAAAGACCTCGTCCTGCATCGCGCTCATGGCCCGCACGTCCGACTCCTCGCTCACTTGCCGCAGGGTCACGCCCTCGGGAAGTGGAACGTCCACCGCCAGAGCCAGTGCCTGTCCGATCATGATCGATTCCGGATCATCCGGAATGAAGCCGTTCTCCAACAGTGCTTCATGCAGCCCAGGTGCGTGATCGTGCCCACGGGTTTTCCACTCGACCCGGTCAATATCGAGGTCGGCCTGGAAATGACTCAACGCCTCAGGGACGAGCTGCTGAATGGCGTCGTTGTCGACGTCGCCGAGATGTTGGTAGGTGATGAATCCGCGTCCACCCATGAACGTCACCAGCCGCAGCGGGCCAAGGCGGGCGATCTTCACCGCACTCGGGGTCTCGGCATCCGTACGCAATTGAGCGTCATACGCAGCGAGGAATCGTGCGCTCGTACTGGACTCGTCGTGAATCATCAGTCCATTCTCCCAGAAGTCCACATGCCCGTCGGACGTGACGCACTCATCCAGTTCGGCCAGATGCAACGATGGCCGAGCTCGCCTGGCCCATCGAGACACAACGGTGCCTGACGAAGTGGGTGGCATGATGGAAAGATGCTTCCTCGGCCACCGGGATTGACGAACCTTCGTGGCCTCACCCGGTCAGACCTCGTCGGTGACCTCGTTGCCGGGGTTGTCCTCACGGCCTTCCTGGTTCCTGTCGGTATGGGGTACAGCCAGGCGGCGGGGTTGCCCCCGGTTCATGGTCTTTATGCAACCGTGCTGCCGTTGCTGGCCTATGCCGTGTTCGGCCCGTCCCGCATCCTGGTGCTCGGCCCCGATTCGTCGCTGGCCCCGCTCATTGCGGCCTCGATCCTGCCCCTTGCCGGCGGGGATCCAGGGCGGGCCATCGCGCTGGCCGGTGCATTGGCCATCGGGGTCGGGATCATCGCATTGGCGGCAGGGTTCGCCCACTTCGGGTTCGTCACCGAGCTGCTGTCGATGCCCGTTCGGGTGGGCTACCTCAACGGCATTGCCGTGGTCGTGATCCTCGGGCAGTTGCCGAAAATGCTCGGGGTTTCGGTATCAAGCGAGGCTCCGGTGGGCAAGCTCATCGACCTGGCCGGAGCGGCAGGCAACCTGCACCGGGAAACGGCGGCCTTCGGCGTCGGCGCCCTCGTTGGCCTCGTCGTCCTGCGGCTGCTGTTGCCTGCGCTGCCCCGAGCGCTCGTGGTCGTCGTGGTCAGCCTCGGCCTCGTCGAGGTATTGGGAGCCGGCGACACGCTCGACCTCGTCGGCGCTCTCCCGTCGGGCTTTCCGGTGCCCTCGCTACCCCGGTTGGGGTGGGGGGACCTCGATGCACTGGCCGTCGGCTCGCTCACCATCGCGTTGGTTACGTTCACCGACACCAGCGTGCTTTCGAAGGCCTACAGCGAGCGCAAGGGAAACACCGTCGACCCCGATGCCGAACTCATCGGGGTCGGGGCCGCCAACCTCGCCGCCGGGTTCTTCCAGGGATTCCCGATCAGTGCCAGCTCGTCGCGGACACCGGTGGCCGAAGCGGCCGGCGCCAAGTCCCAGCTCACCGGGGTGGTATCGGCGGTGCTCATCGTCGTGCTCCTGATGGCGGCGCCGGGCCTGCTGGGGTCCCTTCCCATTGCCACGCTCGCCGCCATCGTGATCGTCGCAGTGTTCGATCTGATCGACATCGGTGCGGTGTCTCGATTGGCTCGTTGGCGTCGCCGCGAGTTCGTGCTGTCGATGATCGCCTTCGTCGGGGTCATCGTGGCCGGGGTCGTGTGGGGGATCGGGCTGGCGGTCGCGGTGTCGCTGCTGGCGTTCGTGAACAACGCGTGGCGGCCGCACATCACGGCGTTGGTTCGGATCGATGGCGTGAGCGGCTACCACGACATCGACCGTCACCCCGAGGGCGAAGAGATCGACGGCCTGCTGTTGTTTCGCTTCGATGCCCCGCTCTTCTTCGCCAACGCTGACGGGTTCCGGACCGAGGTTCTCGAGCGCGTCGATCATGCCGCCGGTCCGGTTCTCTGGGTGGTGGTCACCGCCGAACCGATCACTGACATCGATGCCACCGCGGAGGCGGTGTTGGTGCGGTTGCACCAGGATCTGGCGGAGCGAGGAATCACCCTTGCTTTCGCCGAACTCAAGGGCGTGGTGAAAGACCAGATCACCCCGTCGGGCACGCTGAGTCTGATCGGTGAGAATCGGCTCTACCCGACGATCGGGGAAGCCGTCGCCGGGTACGTCTCCGAATCGGGCATTCGATGGACCGACTGGAAGAAACGAGGGGCAGACGGTTCCTGAGGCCTCGAGCGAACGAGTCGGCTCTGTTGCTGTGTGGGACGGTCGGCCGCGGCGCCGCCTGCAGGCGATTGACGCAGGTCTCGTCGACGGACAGACCTGGTTGAAACCCGTAACAAAGCGCGGGAACCGGGGGAGTGCCCCGAGCGTCCAATGTCGTACCGAAGGTGTGGTTGAGCACAGGAGCAGTCGTGGAAGTCGATTTGGCCGAGCGTGAACGGTTCGAATCCGTCGTGAGTGTGGTGTACGAACCCTTGCAACGGTATTTCGCACGACGGACGCAGCCCGCCGATGTCTCTGAACTCTTGAACGACGCGCTGCTGGTGATCTGGCGTCGACTCGAACAGGTCCCGGCTGATGATCCGCTGCCCTGGTCGTACGGGGTCGCAAAGCGGTGCCTTGCGAATCATCGGCGGGGATCGGAGCGCCGGCTGCGGCTTGTGGGCAAGCTGACCGATCACGCACCTCGCAATGTCATCGCGCTCGGTACGCCGAACTCGGAGGTCGAAAACCCGCAACTGGCGGCAGCGATCGGCGAGCTGCCCGAGTCCGATCGAGAGCTCGTCCGCCTGTGGGCTTGGGAGCAACTCGAGCCCCGCCAGATCGCAGTCGTGCTCGATATCACCCCGAATGCGGTGAGTCTTCGTCTCACCCGAGCAAAGAAATCGATCTTTTCCTCGATGGAGCGACAGAATCGTGGCGCTGCCGGACAGGAAGGGCTTGGACACAGAAGGGAGCCTCGGCCATGAACGACGACGAGCTGCGAGAACAACTCGGACGTCTCGACCCGATGCATCCCGGCGTGCCCGTCGAATCACTGACGACGCCGTCGTCCAGAGCCCGAATGGAGAAAATCATGAACACCCCACTGATTGACCAGGAAAATTCGCCTTCCCCATCAGTCCCCGATCTGGCGACGATCAGTGAACGCCGGCGTCGCAAGTGGACGCTTCTGGTCGGCGTCGCCGCTGCTGCGTTCGTCGCCATCAGCGGCGCCGCGATCCTCGCCGATCGGGGCGATGACGGCGGTGCCCAGGTCGCCGCCGGGCCGCCTCTCGAGTTGTCGCTCGGCGACAGCAACGTGTTGTCGTCGTGCATGGTGTTCGACGTCGCCATCCTCGCCGACATGTCGCCGGCGTTCGCAGGCACCGCAACGTCGGTCGAGGGTGCGGTCGTGACGCTGACCGTCGACCGCTGGTATGCAGGCGGTGACGCTGCCTCGGTGTTGTTGCGAGGAGCTGATGAGTCGCCGGCGCTGATCGCCGGAATCGACTTCGAAGTCGGTCGGCAGTACCTGATCACAGCGGCGGAAGGAAACGTGAACTTCTGCGGTTACAGCGGGCCAGCGACGGCTGAGCTGACCGCAGCGTTCGACGCCGCCTTCCCGGGCTGAGCGTCCAGGGCCGTCGATTTCGAGGGGCTGTCCCTCCTATCGGGCCTCGCCATCACCGCACAGCCTGTCGACGATCTCCGTGATCCGGCTCACGAACGCCTCCCCAGCGTCACGTCGGATGCCGACCGCCTGGTCGACGGTCGTGAGCGTCTCGCCGAACATTCTCAGGTTGGGTTGGAACGCAACGAGTCGCCCCCTCAGTCCGACCACGACGTCGGCTCGCCCGTCGAATACTGCTTGCTCGCTGTCGTCGAGTGTGTCACAGAGCACCAGCTCTGCCGATGTGATGTTTCGCTCCAACCAAAGGGTGTACGCGCCGCCTGCAAGGGCGGCGATCCGGACACCGGCCACGTCGACATGGCTGTTCATCGTGAGTGCGCTCGCCGCCAGCGCGGCGTAGCTCACTTGCAGGTGAAACCACGGTCGGGTGAAGACGACGTGTTCGGCCCGAGCCGGGTCATCGGCGATCAGGCAGATGTCCCATTCGCCGCGAGTCGCAGCTTCCACCACCGCTGCGGGATGGGGATACTCCACCCACACGGGCGAGCGGCCCAACTCGGCGGCAACCCGCAACGCCATGTCGGGCGAGGGTCCGGTGGGGGAGCCGTCGTGGGCTCGCCCCGTCACGAGTTGAGTGTTGGCCAGGTTGATGCCCACGCGCAGCTCAGTCATCGAGGTCCCTCGAGGGGTCCTGGCAGCCTTGACCAGAATCTGCCCCCACGCACTCGTCAGCGACCAACAGCTGCGTATCGAACCGAGCGAGATCAGCGGACATAGCTCGCTCCGTTGATGTCGATGGTCGTCCCGGTCGCGTGCTTGGCCTGGCCCGATGCAAGGAAGGCGACCACATTGGCGATGTCCTGCGGCTGTGCGACTTCGCCGAGGCCAGTCTGATCGGCCGCGACCTGAATGCCGACAGTCTCTGCGAACACCTTGTTGAGCGACGTATCGACATACCCGGGCGCGATTGCGAAAGCGGTTATGCCCTGGCGGCCGTTCTGCCTTGCGATCGTTCGAGTCATTGCCACCACGCCGGCTTTGGCCGCTGCGTAGTGCCAGTACTCGGGGTCCTCTCCACGGAAGGCAGCGCGGGACGCGAGGTTGATGATGATTCCGCCCGATTCCTGCTTCGTGAACGTTTCGACGGCCGAGCGGCAGAGGATCGCGGGGGCCTTCAGGTTCACCGTAAGGGAGAGGTCCCAGACCTCGAGCCAGTCGCCGAGCGGGGCATCGAGTGGTGCCGGCGGGTAGATGCCTGCGTTGTTGATGAGCACGTCGATGCGGCCGTGCACCGCGAGCGCATCTCTCCAGAGCCCTTCGGTCGCATCAGTGCTGGAGAGGTCGGCCGCGATGGCGGTCGCCTTTGGGCCAAGCTCAGAGGCGATCGGCTCCAAGGCGTTTGCGGACAAGTCGTGCAGGATGACCTCTGCGCCCTGAGCGACGACGGTTCGCGCGATCGCACTTCCGATTCCGCCCGCGGCACCGGTGACCAGGAGGATTCGAGGTTCGATGTTGGACATCAGGGCCTTTCCTGACTTCAGGTTCGGGGAAGAGCCGGCCGGCGCGACTTGTGAGAGTAACAAGTGCGGTCGTCGTGTATGTCGAGACGGTGATGCTTTCGGTCAGCGCGCCAGCATTGTTGGTATCCGCCCTGGTCAACGCCCACGTCCAACCTCAGACTCGGTGGTCGAGCAGGAAGTCAACGATCCAACGACCGACGATGGAATTGTCGGTGTCGATCGTTGCCACCCGGTTCAGTGCATCGTCGGTGAGTTCGTCGCCCATCCGACTTCGTCGAGCCTCGATGAGCGCCGAAATGTAGGCCGGTTCGTACTCCGGATGATCCTGAACGCACAGGATCGAATCGCCAACGAGATAGATCGGATGCTCTGCGGTTGATCCGACCCCAACGGTCTTGGCGCCGGGTGGTAATTCAGCGGCAACGTCTTGGTGCATGGCGTGTAGCCACACCGTCCCCCCGTCGAACCAAGGGGTCGGCATGACTTCGAGCTCCTGTGGGCCTGCCTGCCATTCCCCCGAGTTCGCGGCCGAGCCGCCGAGCGCATGGGCGACGGCTTGGTGCCCGAAGCAAACGCCAACGGTGCGGGCGCGCGCCTCGTGCAGACGCTTGATGAAGTCACGCAGATCGACGATCCAAGGTTCATCCCGGTAGGCGTCGTAGCGGGCCCCGGTGATGATCCAGCCGTCGCACTCGTCAGGATCAGCAGGCAGCTCGCCGGCAACGACGTCATAGGCGCGGGTCCGGAGCGACGGTTCGGAGCGACGGAGAAAGTCGGCGTACATCTCGTCGTAGTCCCGGTCACCGGACGCCTTGCGAAGACCAGGGTCGTCAACGTGATCACAAGCCAGGATGCCGATGATCGGGGGCTCAGTCGTTGGCAAGGAACACACTCTTCAGTTCCGAGTAGTGATCGAGGGCGACCATACCCTGTTCTCTTCCGAAGCCTGACTGTTTCATGCCTCCGAACGGGGCCTCGATGTGCACCGAGGAACTGGTGTTGATCGACAACATGCCGGTCTCAACGGCCCTTGCCACACGTAACGCCCGCCCAACGTCCCGCGTCCAGATCGAACCGGAGAGCCCGTAGATCGAATCATTGGCGAGCGCGACCGCGTCGGCCTCGTCGGTGAACGGGGCGATCGCAACCACCGGTCCGAAGATTTCCTCCGAAGCCAGGCGCGTCCCCTGGCGTACGTCGGCAAAAACGGTAGGTACCAAGTAGTTGCCGGCTGCCAATTCTCCGGTTGGGCGGGCGCCGCCGCACATCAGCGTTGCGCCCTCGTCGAGGCCGATCTGCACATAGCGTTCGACACCCTCGCGGTGGTAGGCCGAGATCAGCGGACCCATCTGGGTTTCCTCGTCGAGGGTTGGCCCGACGATGATGGCCGCCGTCGCCTCTGAAAATCGTTGGACGAACTCGTCGTAGACAGACGCCTCGACGTACATCCGAGACCGGGCGCAGCAGTCCTGGCCGGCGTTGTCGAACACCGACCACAGGGACGAGGCCACGCAAGCGTCGAGGTTCGCATCGGCGAACACAAGGCTGGCCGACTTGCCGCCGAGCTCCAACGAGACCCTGGTGATGTTGTTGGCTGCGGCCGCCATGACCGAGCGGCCGATCTCGGCGCTGCCGGTGAAGCTGATCTTGTTCACGAGCGGATGGTTCACGAGCGCGTCGCCGACAACCGAACCGGATCCGGTGACGACGTTGACGACACCGGTCGGCACACCAGCCTCGGCACAGATGTCGACCAGGGCCAGCGCGGTGAGTGGCGTGGCGGACGCAGGCTTGATGACGATCGTGTTGCCCATCGCCAACGCCGGAGCGAGCTTCCAGCCGAGAATGATGGCCGGAAAGTTCCAGGGGGTCACGAGAGCGCAGACTCCTACCGGTTCCCGGAAGGTCATCAGGGTGCCGTTGGCGTTCCCCGGAATGGTCTGACCCGTGACCTTGTCGCAAGCGCCGGCGTAATACTCGAATGTTCTGGCAACTGCACCGATCTCGCCTCGCGCCGAACCGATCGGTTTGCCTGCGCTCGTTGCCTCCAGGAGGGCCAGATCGTCGAGCCGCTCCCGTATCAGGGCCGAAACTCGGCCCAGCACCCTGCCCCGTTCAGGAGCCGGTGTATTGCGCCACGTCCCACGCCGATGCACAGCGCTTGCCACTTGAACCGCAGCGTCGACATCCACGACTTCGGCCGAAGCAACCGTCGCAATCTGCTGGTTGGTGGACGGGTCGAGCACCGCCATCGTTGCGCCGACCGAAGAGGCCTGTTCGCTTCCCCCGATCAGTAACCCTCGTTCGATCATTTCGTGACCTCTCACTCAGGAGTTACGTACGCCGCGGTGATACCACCATCCATGAGGAGGTTCCCTCCGGTCATGAACGATGACTCGTCGGAGGCCAGGAACAGCGCCCCGTTCGCCATCTCGGCCGCCTCGCCGAATCGACCCATTGGAATGTGCACCAAGCGCCGTTGCTTTTTGGTGTCTGTGTCGAGGAAGCTCATCAGCAATTCGGTTCGCAAGGGACCCGGCGACAACGAGTTGACCCGAATGCTTTCTCGGGCGTGGACAACGGCCAATTCCCTGGTGAGGGCGAGCACCGCCCCCTTCGAGGCGGTGTAGGCGATCTGGGGGGCGGCCGCGCCCATGGTGGCGACGAACGAGGCCGTGTTGATGATCGAGCCGCCCCCTGTTCGTCGCATGGCGGGGATACCGAACTTGCAACCAAGGAGCACGCCCTTGATATTGACGGCAAATGTCTTGTCCATGGTCGCTTCGTCGGTGCCAATCGCATCGTCGTCGCTGGACATCATGATTCCTGCATTGTTGAACAGCACGTCGAGTTGGCCGAATTGTTCTTCAGCAAGCGCCACCATTGCGGCAACGTCATCGGCGTTCGTCACGTCGACTCGGATTGCTGCCGCACGACCCCCGGCAGCAACGACCAGGGCTGCCGTCTCGACGTTCTCGGCCTCAGATGCATCGGCCGCGACAATGGCCGCACCCTCTTCGGCGAATCGCAGAGCTGTCGCCCGCCCGATTCCGCCTGCGGCACCAGTGATGACCGCCACCTTGCCGTCGAGCCGAGGCCGCCTCATATGCGTTCGAAGTAGCGGGCTCGCTCCCAGTCGGTGACCGCCCGGTTGAAGGATGCGATCTCGACCTCGTAGAAGTGCGCGTAGTGCTCGACGACGTCGGCGCCGAGCGCCGACTTTGCGAAGTCGCTGGCGACGAAGTTGGCGAGTGCCTGTTCGAGCGTGTGAGGAACACGGGGGAGTTCCGTTGCGGCGTACACGTCACCGGTGAACACCGGCGGTGGCTCGATCTGGTTCTCGATGCCGTCGAGTCCGCTGGCAAGAGCGGCCGCATAGACCAGGTAGGGGTTGCAGTCGGCGCCCGGGATGCGGCACTCGATGCGCAAGCTGGCACCGCTGCCGACCACCCGGAAGCCGGCGGTTCGATTGTCCTGCGACCAAGCGATTCTGGTTGGGGCCCACGAACCGTCCTGATACCGCTTGTAGGAGTTGATCGTCGGCGCGTAGAACACCATGAAGTCCTG
>JBBKXQ010000091.1:0-51760 GCA_037969565.1 Acidimicrobiales bacterium
CGCCCGCACCGCCTGTTCGCTCGATGAACCCACTCGAGAGGCTCTGGCAGGTTTGCAGGACGGGTTGGTGGACGCGGCAGCCCGGATGCCGGTTGACACCTTCAACCGGCACCTTCGCCGCGAGGTCGACCGGATTCGTGACGATCACGGTTTGAGCCGGGCCCTGCACCAACGGGCAAGATCCGAACTCAAATACTGGATCGACAAGGACGGCATGGGTCAACTGCATGCCAGCCTCGACCTCGAGCGCTACGCCGTGGCGGTCGAAGCCATTGACCGTCAGATGACCGCCATGGCCAATGTGGCCGACGGGCCCGTCACCAAAAACTCGCGCTTGGCCGTCGAGGCTGTGATGGATCTGATCTCTCACGGCAACGGCCGTCAAGGCCGAGCCCATGTCACGTTGGTGGTCGACGCCGAAACCGCCCTCCACGGGCCGCACGAGCACTCGATCCGCCAAACAACAGATGGGGCCGAACTTTCACCCGAAACGATTGATCGGTTCTGCTGCGACGCCGTCATCCGCAAAGTCGTGATCGACAAGCGGGGTGTTCCGATCGATGTGGGGCGTAGTGCCCGCACTGGGACCGACGGCCAATGGGCGGCCCTCAAAGCGATCTACTCCGGGTGCGGTTGGAAAAATTGCGATCGGCCGGTGAGTTGGTGCCAAGCCCACCACCTCAAAGAATGGGACCCCGGAGGAAAAACCGACCTAGAAAATCTGGTGCCCCTCTGCAACCAACATCATCACGCCGTCCACGAAGGCAAATGGTCGATCAAACTCCTACCCGACCGAACGCTGCGGATCCGAAGACCCGACAACCAACACTGGGCCGACACCAAACCCGACCGGCTCCATGCGCGAGTCGGTCCAGACGGTTGCGACGAACACGGCCCCGTCAAATAGCCAGGCCAAGCTCAGAATCCGAAGGCGTCTTCCGGACGGGTGAGGGGAAGCACCTGTCCGGCGACCACGAGAAAGGACCGGTCGCTGAGTTCGGCGAACGTTCGATGAACTCGACCCGTGACATCCCGAAAGCGACGACTCAGAGGGTCGCCGGGCACGATTCCGAGTCCGACCTCGTTGCTCACCACGACGACCGGCGAGGAACGGGCCGCCAGCAGCGACCCGAGTTCCCTGGTCCGAGCCTCGATCGTTTTTTCGAGCAGGCCGTCCATCACGAGATTGGCCACCCAGAAACTCAAGCAGTCGAGCAGCAGTGCATGTTCGGGCGGGACCGCGGCGACGGCGGCCACCAAATCCCGGGGCGCTTCGACGGTGATCCAACCCTCGGGTCGATCTCGTCGGTGGCGTTTGATCCGCTCCGCCATCTCGTCATCGCCGATCTCGCCGGTGACAACAACGGAGACGGGCCCCTTGCTCGAGCCGATCAGACGCTGGGCAAGGTCGGACTTACCCGACCGGGCACCACCGAGCAGCAGGGTCATGCCAGGGCCTGTTACTGCGTCACCCGCAATCAGAAGTCGATCCCCTTCTTCGCCACGATTCCTTCATTGAAGGCGTGCTTGACCTCCATCATCTCGGTGACCGTATGTGCGACGTCGATCACGGGCTTCGGCATGTCGCGGCCGGTGAAAATCAGATTCACGGTTTCGGGACGGTTCTGGATCGTGGCAACAACGTCGTCGACCTCGATCCAATCCCACGTCATCGCATAGCTGATCTCATCCATGATCACGAGCCGATACTGACCGCCGTTGATCTGTTCCTTGGCGAAGTTCCATGCCCCACGGGCCTTCGCTGCACTCTCATCGAGATCACCGGAATCCCAGGTGAAACCATCGCCGGCGGCAAACCAGTCGACGCCGAGTGTCCTCGCCACCTTCTCTTCACCGGTGTTCCAGTCGCCACTTTTGAGAAACTGCACAACGGCCACCGGCCAGTCGAGGGCAACCGCTCGAAGCATCGTTCCGAAGGCCGCCGTGCTCTTCCCCTTGCCGTTGCCAGTGTTCACCAACACCAGCGACGGCACGCGTACCAGCTCCGATTTGTCGGGTTTGGCGACCGGTGGATTGTCGGTTGAGTTAGAACCTTCTGACACGTGGCGTCCTCGTGACTGGGTGGGAACGAATGGTGCACCGTAGACGGGGAAGATGACGAACTCGGTGAAACCCGGACCGGCAAGTGTCGTGTCGGCCACCGTTGCCGCTGCCATTACGGTGCGGGGCGTGCCTGCCGCCCCGCCTGCCCCTCCTGCTCTGCCTTCTCTACCTGCCCTGCCGATCGCCGAGATCGCCGAGATCACCGCCGTCGAGGTTCGCCTGCTCACGTTGCCGACAAGCACACCGCTGGTCACGGCCCACAACCGATCTCCCGATGATGGTCGCCAACTCGTCGTCATCAAAGCCGCCACCGAGGACGGCGTCGTCGGATGGGGCGAATGCAGTGCGCTGAATCGCCCGACCTACACCGCCGAATGGGCCGGAGGCGCGTTCGAACTGCTCTCGGCCTGGGCCGACGACCTGTTCTCCTCGCATCCCAGCGCGTTCGATGTCGCGACCAACCCGATGGCCGCGGCCGGAATCGAGATGGCGCTCCTCGACGCCGGGCTCCGACAGCGGAATGAAACGCTCACCTCCGCCTTGGGGAAAGCACTTTCGATCGACATGGCAACTCGGGTACTCGCTGGTGCGACCCTTGGTCTGCTTCCTGTCGACGAATCGGTCGAGGCCGTGCGAGCGCTGGTGGATGCGGGCTACCGGAGAGTGAAGGTGAAGGTCGGTCCCGAGCAAGTCGATGCCGTGCCCCACGAGCTGAGCCATTCCTTTCCCGACCTCGACGTCCAGGTCGACGGCAACGGCTCGCTCGATGAGCGCCACATGATGGATCTCCTCTCGCTCGCCGGGCACGGTGTCACCGCCATCGAGCAACCGTTTGCCGTGGACCGGGCCGACCTCGCGGCCGAATTCGCCGCCGTCAGCGAAATACCGTTGATCGCCGACGAAAGCGTGTCATCGATCGCTGATGCTGCGAGTCTCTCGAGCATCGGAGCCCTCGGCGGGATCTCCATCAAGCCTCCTCGAGTCGGCGGTCTGACGGCGGCCCTCGAACTGCTCGTTTGGTGCCGCAACGAGAACATCCCGGCATCGGTGGGCGGAATGCTCGAGTGTGGCCTCGGTCGACACGCCCTCGCTGCGTTCGCGGCCTGCGAAGGATTCACGCTTACGGGTGACGTATCACCGGCCAGGCATCGATTGGACGCCGATCCTTGGCCCGACATCGAGATGATCGACGGCTGGATCACCGTCCCGACCACCCTGGGAGTGGCGCCCCCTCCTGATCTCGACGTGCTCGATCAGGTCACGATTCGACACGTCGCACGAAGGCGCTGACGATCTCGGTGACCTGGTCGGGTTGTTCGCTGTGGATCGGATGCCCTCCGACCGCCGACGCAAATTCGCCCTGGGGCAGCGCCGTCGCCAACCGCTGTCCCAGCGCCGTGAACTTTTGATCCTGCGTGCCGGCCAGAACCAGGGTCGGGGTCGGGATCTCGTCGAGTCGATTCCACAGTGAATCCTGGGTACCCGTTCCGCAATACCGGAGGCTGGCGGCGAGACCCTCGGGCCGATTGGTCAACCGCTTGTCGAGGGCGTTGTCGGCGGGGGCCAGGCCGGCGAACAGCGGAAGGGCCAACCATCGGTCGAGAAATGTCGGCAAGCCCTCGGAGAGAAGTCGGTCGGCTAGAGCCTCATCCGCTGCTCGGCGCTCGCCTCGTTCGGCCGAGTGCTCGATTCCGGCTGTGGCTCCGATGAGGGAGAGCGAGCGCACCAACGCGGGATTCTGGATGGCGGCGTGGAGCAGCATTCGGCCCCCCATCGAATACCCGAGATAGTGAGCCTCACCACCAACCTCGCCGATCAACCGCCCTGCTTCCCACAAGTCAGCCTCATCGTGGCCGGAAGCGCCGTGGCCGGGTGCGTCGACCAGAACGAGCTCGAAGTAGTCACTCATGCGCTCGGCAAACCGACCCCAACACTCGGCGTTCTGAGTGAAGCCGTGAACCATCACCAAACGAGGCCGGCCGTCACGGCTCGACCGCGGTCCGGGAGAAGACGAGAGGGTCACAGGTCACAGGATGCCCGCAGATCGCCCCGTCCTGTGGTTCCCTGTGGGCCGTGTCCAAGATTCCGGTGACGTCAACCGCCACGTTCTGCGCAACCATCGTCGATCAATGGGTTTCGCTCGGCTTGAGTGATGCCTTCATCGGCCCGGGGTCCCGGTCGACACCCCTCGCCCTCGCCGTGATCGCCAATCCCGACCTCGACGCACACCTGTTCCACGATGAACGCTCGGCGTCGTTTGCCTGCCTCGGTCATGGCCTCGCCACCCACCGCCCGGGACTGCTCTTCTGCACGAGTGGAACGGCAGCCACTCACTTCCACGGCGCCATCGTCGAAGCCGACGCCTCCGATGTGCCGATGCTCGTGTGCACCGCCGATCGACCCCCGGAACTCTGGGGTGTGGGTGCTCCCCAGACCATCAATCAAACCGAGCTCTATGGCGACGCCGTTCGACTCTTTGCCGAACCGGGTCCGCCCGACGAGACCGACCCGGCCTTTTGGCGGTCGCTGGCGATGCGGACCTTCGAGGCCGCCTTGGGCGCGTCGGTCAACCGTCCAGCCAGTCGCCCCGGACCCGTTCATCTCAACCTCAGCTTCCGTGACCCACTGGTCGGCCTTCCGGGCCCACTACCTCCGCCGGTCGCCGACTTCGGGCCGAAGGGAACCAGCCGCCCGGCCTTCGACGGCTCACTTCCCGAGCTCGGTGGACAAACCGGCGTCATCATCGCCGGGCGATCCGGCGCCCCACCCGCCGACGTGATCCGCCTCGCCGAAGTGTTGGATTGGCCGCTGCTCGCCGACCACCGCTCGGGTTGCCGGGCCCCCGGCCTGGCCATCACCCACTTCGACACGCTGCTCCGCGATCCGAACTTTGCGTCGGCGTCGCGGCCCGACGTGATCATTCGGGTTGGCGAGCCGTTGGCCAGCAAGGTGCTCGGCCAGCGGATCACATCATGGGCGGCGGAGGGAACGCAGGTGATCGCGCTCACTGACCACGGAAAGACCATCGATCCCGAACGAGTGGCCTCGATCACGCTGCCGGTGGAAGATGCGCTACCCGCACTCATGGCCGCGGCTCGGTCGTCGACGGCTCGGTTGTCGACGACTCGGTTGTCTGAGGCCGTGCCTTTCCGGTCGGATCGAAGCTGGGCCACTCGATGGATGGAGGCCAACGCAACGATCGAGCGTCTGACCACCGCGCTACTGGATGAGTCACCGGAACTCACCGAGGTAGGGGTTGCTCGGGCTGTTGTGGAAGCCGTTCCGCCGACCGGAGCGCTCGTGGTGTCCTCATCGATGCCGATCCGAGATGTCGAATGGTTCGGACCGAACCGGAACGACATCACCGTCTACGCCAACCGGGGCGCCAACGGCATCGACGGCGTCACCTCGACGGCGATCGGTGTTGCGCTGACCGGAGTTCCCACCTTCCTGCTGATCGGTGACGTGGCGTTCCTCCACGACAGCAATGGGCTGATCGGGCTCCGCAACCGCAAGCTCGACCTCACGATCGTCGTCATCGACAACGACGGTGGTGGGATCTTCTCGTTTCTGCCCCAGCACGATCAGCTACCGAACGACGACTACGAATTCCTGTTCGGCACACCACACGGCACGAACCTCGCCGAATTGTGTGGCGCCCACGGCCTCGAAGCCCGGCCCTGGACGAGCACCCTGCCCCCGCCGAGCGGGGTCGAAGTCGTGATCGCCACCACCAACCGCAACGCCAACCTCGCGCTCCACCATCGGCTGTCGGCACTCACTTCCTGACACTGCGGGCCGACCCCTACTTGTTCAGGTTTCCGAGTGGAGAAACTCGTCGACCGCAGCGGACTGCCGGTCGCCACCCGAGCGACGCCAGGTCGCCCGAGTGGTATCTGCGGCTCTAGTCTGCGAGCCCATGAGTGCAGCTGCGAATGGTGTGTCAGAGATCTTCGACCCCGCGTTGTGGACCGAGGTCGACGGGTTCGACTTCAGCGACATCACCTATCACCGGGCCAACGATGTGCCGACGGTGCGGATCGCGTTCAACCGTCCGGAGATCCGCAACGCCTTTCGGCCCAACACCGTCGACGAGCTCTACCGGGCCATGGACCATGCCCGGATGTCGAGCGACATCGGCTGCGTCCTTCTCACCGGAAACGGACCATCTCCCAAAGACGGCGGTTGGGCCTTCTGCTCGGGCGGCGACCAGCGCATCCGAGGCAAGGACGGCTACAAGTACGCCGAGGGCGAAACGGCAGACACCATCGATCCCGGTCAGTCCGGGCGGCTCCACATCCTCGAGGTGCAGCGGCTGATCCGGATGATGCCGAAAGTCGTGATCTGTGTGGTGCCGGGGTGGGCAGCCGGTGGCGGCCACAGCTTGCACGTGGTCTGCGATCTGACGATCGCCAGCGCCGAACACGCCCGTTTCAAGCAGACCGACACCGATGTCGCCAGCTTCGACGGCGGATTCGGCTCGGCCCTCCTCGCCCGCCAGGTCGGCCAGAAAACGGCACGCGAGATCTTCTTTCTCGGTCGGACCTACACCGCGGCCGAGGCTCAGGCTCAGGGCGTCGTGAATGCCGTCGTACCCCATGCCGAACTCGAGAACGAAGCGCTGCAATGGGCCCGAGAAATCTGCCAGAAGAGCCCGATGGCCCAGCGCATGGCGAAGTATGCGCTCAACATGGTCGACGACGGGATGGTCGGCCAGCAGGTCTTCGCCGGTGAGGCCACCCGCTTGGCCTACATGACCGACGAAGCCGTCGAAGGCCGCGATTCGTTCCTCGAGAAACGCGCCCCCGACTGGTCACCGTTCCCCTATTACTACTGAGTGATTCCTCCTGATTGATTACTCCTGATTGATAACTACTGAGTGATTACTCCTGCGTTACCCGGTAGGCCGCCGCGATCGGGTCAGGGTCGGATGAGGGCGCCGAGCATGGCCTGGAACTTGCTGCGGGTTTCGGCCAACTCAGCGGCCGGATCACTCTCGGCCACGACGCCGACGCCGGCAAAGATCCTGGCAATCGTGCCGCTCAACTGGGCCGATCTGACGCTCACGGCAAACGCCCCGTTCCCTGCGGCGTCAACCCAGCCCGCCGGACCGCCATACCGACCCCGGTCGGCCCGCTCGAGCCCGTCGATCAGATCGAGGGCGAGATCTTGCGGTGATCCACCCACGGCGGGTGTGGGGTGCAGCGCGCCGACGAGTTCCAAGACCGATGCCGGCGGATCGGACAACCGACCTTCGACCCGGGTGCCGAGATGATGGACATTGGCGAGCGTGACGATCGACGGCTCGGGTTCGGCGTCAACGTAGGAACAGAACGGCAGCAACGTATCGAGCAACCAGTCGATGGTGATGCGATGTTCCCACCGATCCTTCGTGGAACTGAGCAGTCCGGCCGACAGCGTGGCGTCGGCCGAAGGGTCCGACGATCGAGGAGCGGTGCCGGCCAGCGGGTGAGCCCGAACCACGTCGTGAGATCGGGAAACGAGCAACTCGGGTGACGCCCCGAGGAACCCGTCGATGGAAAAGAGGATCGCGGCCGGGAAGGTCTGGCGAAGGCGGTCGATGACCACTGCGGGGTCGATCGGGTGGTCGGTTCGGAGCACCAATTCTCGGGCCAGCACCGCCTTGTCCAGATCGCCGGCCACGATTCGGTCTCGAGCGAATCCCACCACCTCGTCGCGCCAGATCTCTGGGGCCAGATTCGACGTGAGTCGAAACGACGATGGTTCCGGACCGAGTGGCACCTTCCGATCCAGGACCGACTGGACCCGATCCAGCGCCTCTGCTGCGGACACCGAGCCCTCATCGATGATCGTGAGCCAGCGTCGACCCTCGGCCCCCCGGCCGACAACGATCGAAGGCACGATCAACTCCCCCGGCAGATCCTTGTCGAAGGGAAACGCACCGAATCCAACGGCGCCGGTTCCCGGTAAAACCACCTCGTCGGGTCCGCTGAGGTCGGCGAGCACCGACTGCGCGACCGTCGAACCATCGGGTCGATTGATCGGCACCCGCACGGCTTCGCCCACACCGGCAAGGGCGAACCCCTCTCGCGACCACAACAAGCCCGACCGGGCACCGACCGCAATCGGGTCGATGTCGGCATCGAGACGAATCGTGGTCGCTTTCACGTCCCAGACGATAGGTCGGGCACACTTGTGCACCATGCATCGCACTGTCATTGCCAACGTCAGCGCTCCGACGAGCCGCGTCTTCGAAATCGTGAGCGACCTCGACTCTTACGACGAGTGGCTCGGACTGGTCGCCGCCGTCTCGCCGGCGGCTCCCGACGACGCCGACGTCGGCCCGGCGTGGGTCGTGACGATCCGGGCCAAGGTGGGACCGCTGGCGCGATCGAAGAAGCTCCGGATGGTTCGCACCGTGTGTGATCGGCAGGACACGAGTGGAACGGCCAAATTCGAACGGCGCGAAATCGACGGCCGAAACCACGCGCCGTGGACCCTCGTTGCAGTGGTGATGGACCGGGCCGCCGGCGGATCTGCGGTGCAGATGGATCTTCATTACGGAGGCGGACTATGGACTGCCCCGCTCGAACCGATCCTGGGCGCCATCATCAGCGACGCCGGCGAACGGCTCGACACCTACGCTCGCCAGTAGCTCACGGATCACGGATCACTGCAGCAGCGTCAACCAGCGTTTGCTCAGGGGATGATCACCACTGAGCAAGGCGGTCACCGCGTCGTCGAGTTCGGCTGAAATCGGTCCCGGCGCCGGGTAGGAGATCTCATCGAGTTGCTCGATCGGGAGCACCTGGGCGTTGGTCGACGACAGGAACAACTCGTCAGCGCCGGTCACCTCGTCCCAATACACGGGTCGAATCTCGATGCGATGACCGAGGTGCTGGGCAAGATCCAGCACAGCCCGCCGGGTGATGCCATCGAGCACGGAATCGAGCGGAGGCAACAACACCCGACCGGCGTTGATCACGAACAGGCTCTGGGTGGTTCCCTCGGCGAGGTCACCGTTGGAAGACCGAAAGATGACGTCGTCGAACCCGGCGGCGACCGCAGCGAGACGCTCTCGGACTCCCGCGGTGTAGCTGGCGGCGACCTTGAGGCTCGGGGGGAGAACATCGGCCGGCATCTTCGGCGCCGTTGCGGTTTTCACCTTCACGGTTTCCTTCGAGCCGCCGGGATCGACCGTGCCGGACGGGGGGAAGGCAGCCACATACACCGTCGGTTCCACCGACACGGGCAGGCTGCGGAGCGGAACCTCGACCCAGGCGGCGGCCAACTTCACGATTTCGGCACCGGGGTTGGCGGCGACCGCTTCGGCGACGGCCTTCTCCAACGGACCGATCTCGTATTCGGTCTCCATCCCCATGAGTTGCATCGAGCGGGCGAAGCGGGCGACGTGCTCCCGCAAACCGAAGGCGTGAGGTCCGTTGTCCAAGTGAACGACCTTCAACACGTCAAAAACGGTGGAGCCTCGTTGCATGCCGTGCGAGAACACGTGCACGGTGGCCTCGGCCGACGGAACGAGCTGGCCATTCATCCACATCACTGGTTGAGTCACGGGCCAGACGGTAGCCCGCGTAGGCTCGGCCAAATGGCACACGTTGTTGCTCTCGCATTGCCCGGCGGGCCCAAATTCGTGGCCGCGCTCCAGCGGGTGTGGGCCAACGGAGACGCCGCCTTCCCACTCGACCTCAGGCTCCCGCCCACCGAGCGGAGTCGGGTGCTGGCCACGGTGCAGCCAACGGCGATCATCGAGAGCGACGGCGAACAACGTGCTCTCGACGGTGGACGGCAAACCGACCCGGGCGATGCCCTCGTGATGGCCACGAGCGGCACCACCGGGGAGCCGAAGGGTGTGGTCCTCACCCATCAAGCGGTCGTGGCATCGGCCACGGCGACCAGTGCTGCGCTCGACGTCGATCCGTCGGTCGACCGATGGGTGGCATGCCTCCCACTGGCGCATGTCGGTGGATTGTCGGTCGTCACCCGTGCCCTTCTCACCGACACTCCGGTGGAGGTACACCGCGGCTTCGACGCCACGGCGGTGATCGCGGCAGCCAGAAGCGGGGCCACGCTCGTCTCGCTCGTCACCCGTGCCCTCGCCGATGTCCCGAACGAACTCTTCCGCCGCATTCTCATCGGCGGAGCCGCTCCCCCGCCCGATCGGCCAGACAACGTGATCGCCACCTATGGCATGACCGAGACCGGTTCGGGGGTGGTCTACAACCGTCGCCGGATCGAGGGTGTCGAGATCCGAATCGACGACGAAGAAGAGATCTGGCTGCGGGGGCCGATGCTCCTGCGCTGCTATCGATTGGCCGACGGTGAAGCGGATCCGAAGGACGATGGCGGCTGGTTCCCCACGGGTGATCTCGGCGCCTTCGCCGACGACGGTTCGCTCCGTGTTGCCGGTCGGCGAGGCGATGTCATCGTCACGGGCGGGGAGAAGGTGTGGCCCGAGCGGGTCGAACCGCTGCTGAGCCGTCAACCCGGTGTCAGCGAGGCTGCGGTCGTGGCCCGCCCTCATGTCGACTGGGGTCACGAGGTCATCGCCGTGGTCGTCCCTCGACCGGGCGAGACCGTCGACCTCCACCAGCTTCGAGAGGCCGTCAAGGCCGAGCTACCGGTCTGGTATGCGCCCCGGGTCCTCGTGCTCGCCGACCACCTACCGCGAACGGCGCTCGGCAAACTCCGACGGGGCGAGCTCAAACAACAACATGGGTTCGTCGTCAGGACGAGTTGACGATGGGCTCATCCACGCGGTCGACCACCACCGTGTTGCCATCGAGCGTCACCCGCTGATGGAGCGGAAACGATTCGCCTCGTTCGAGTTCGACCAGCCCGGTGCCACCATCGAACGAGACGGCAATCGTTGCCACCGACGCTGACAAATCCTCGATGAGGTAACGCCGGGATTCGGAATCTCCGGTGGCTGACCGCACCGTGAGGGTCCACTCGCCACCAACGCCGAAGGGTTGAGACGGAATCGGGCTCCCGAGCAGAAAGGGCGCCTGCAGTGCTTGCCGGGCTACGGCCTCGGCCCGGATCCCGACGTTGCTCGGCACCACCAGATCGAGATCGATGACCGCTCGATGAGGATCCCGCTCGGCTTCGAGCGAAGCACCGACAATCGGTTGGAGCCCAGCCAGAAGGGCGGCATCCGAGGTGTCGATGCTCTCGATCACGATCGATACCGTCTGGGACTGGCCATCAGCCGACGAGCGGAGCACCTCACTTCGCAATCCGATGACGAGCGGATCACCACCGGAGTCGAATGACACGTCCAACTGGGTCGATTGTCCAACCGGCGTCGGCTCGAGAAGCTCACGCCGCTCGTTGGAACCGAGAGTGATGACCTCGATGGCGTAGCCGGCTGTGTCGGGCGGGAGATCAGCGAGCGCCGTTGGCGGAGGGGCCGACGGGGATGACGCATTCGCCGATCCCGATTCCGACGACACCGAAGTGCACCCCATCGAGGCCAGAGCCAAGGCAAGGAGGCACCCGAGAACGCGGACCGAGCCCGAGCTCGGTCGGCCGATTCGCCGGGTCACCGACCGGCGAGTGCAGTGCGAGCGAGATCCAGATCCTCGGGATTGGTGATTCCGATCCACTGTTCGGTCGACGCATCGACCTTGACTGCGAGGCGACCGAGTTTCATCAGCTCACCAACGACGGTGGGAAGTTGGCATTCGGCCTTGCTCTCGCCGGCACTGGCGGTGAGGAAGCTCTCCCAACGTTCCTGGAAGTCTGCGAGCAGGTCGCCCCGGAAGCACCAGAGATTCATCGATGCCGGGGTTTCATCGGGAACGACGAGACCTCCTGCCACCAACAATCCATCGGACAGACGCTCGCAGCCGTCAGTTTCGACGATCGCGCTGAGCAATCCGTCGTCGACCTGGCACAACGCCCGGGTGACTGCACCACGGGGCGGGACCGTCCGGCCGAGTTGGAAGGCAATATTCGCAGCCTCTGCCTCATCCAACCCGGCGAGGGCCTCAGCGGCGAGTACGAACGAGGAGGGTCCGTAGTAATCGTCGGCATTGATCACGGCGAAATCGCCTTCGATTGCGTCGACGGCGCTGAGGATCGCATGGAGCGTGCCCCAAGGCTTGTCCCGTGCTGGGCCGAGGTCATCTTGCCGCACCAGAGCAAAACCGTCAGCAGTTCCGTGCTGGTCGATCAGGTGGCGTCGCACGTCATCCTCGATCTCACGTCGAATGATCAAGACGATCGAACCGAAGCCGGCCGTGCGAGCATCCTTGATCGAGAAATCCAGGATTGCCTCGCCGTTCGGACCGACGCGGGCCAGCTGTTTCACCCCGCCGAATCGGCTGCCGAGGCCTGCCGCCATGATCACGAGGGTTGGTTGGTTCTGCACGGCAGCCATGGTGGCCGTTCCACCCGACCGTTCCAACCTCGCCCTGTGTTCCTTTGGCTCACTCGAACATTCTCGTGTCGAGCCCAGCCCAGTGAGACGAACTCAAATCACCGTGCAGTACCGGCGCAGCTCGCGGTAGATCTCCATTGCCTGATCGGACAATGCACGAAGGTGGGCCGGCACTTCCGGCGGTGGGCCGGAGGGAGCGGGACCGAACGTGGTGGACCGCTCGACCGAGCCATACCAGTGTTTGGCCCATACCCCGTCAGTCGGGCGCGTGCCCGCCGGCCATTCGAGCATGGCCTCGGCAAAGGGAACACCGACGCGCTCACAGATCAGCCGGGAATAGGCCGCTGGGTCGGCGAGAAAGTCAGCCGAGTCGATCACGACAACGGCCTTCTCGGCCAGCTCCAACTGCTGGGGCAGCCCGATGTCGAGCAGCGTGACTTGTTCCCGCACCTTCGTGTAGCTGGCCAGCACCAGACGGGGATCACGGAGCAGGAGCCCATTGGTCAATTCGTCGAGCCAGCCCCGATCGACGCCGGGGAGTAGATGGCCGGCCATGTGTTTCTGATAGCTCACCGTGTGGGCGCGGTCGAACGGAGCCGACACGCAGGCCTCGATGGCATCGTCCAGATCAACCGGACCGGCGGCGATCACCTCGTCGGCTCCCGGATGGTCCAACCCGGTTTTCTGCAGGTACCAGGCGTAGAGCGGTTCATCGATGACTTCTGTGTCGGCGCGGTTCTCCCAACTCCGCATCATCGCCGTGCTCAGGTTTCTCGGCCCCGACCACATGGCGATCCGTTTGGCTCCGACCGGCTCAGGCACTCGCCGCTTCCTCCTCGATCATCTCGACGTATTGCTTCTGCAGCAACTCGACGATGGGGCCCCGCACACCCGTGCCGATCGTGCGGCCGTCGATCTCGGTGACCGGCGCGATCCCGGCGAACGTTCCCGTGACGAACGCTTCGTCGGCCCCGTACACCTCGATCAGACTGAAGTTCTTCTGATGGGCCGTGATGTTGTTGCTCGCACCGTGTCGGTCGACGAGCCGGAGCACGTTTCGACGAGTGATTCCGGGCATGCAGTAATCACCGGTCGAGGTCCAGACTTCGACCGGACCATCAGGCCCGTCGGGTCGGCGCACGATGAAGAAATGGGTGGAATTGCAGGTGGCGACGAAACCCTGCGGATCGAGCATGAGCGCTTCGTCGGCCCCCGCCTTGGTGGCCTGGATACACGCCGAGATGCAGTTCAGTTTGGAATGCGAGTTGAGCTTCGGGTCTTGCACGTCGGGCCGCCCTCGCCGCGTGCTCACGGTGTAGAGACGCACGCCCTTTGTGAGCGTTTCCGGATGCGCCTCCTTGTACTCGGGGATGATCACGATGGTCGGCGCCGTGATCGTGAAACGCGGATCCTGATATGGCGTCGACTTCAACCCGCGGGTGATCATCAGGCGGATGTGCACGCCACTCGATCCACTCATGCCATTGGCTTCGAGCGTGGCGTAGATCATGGCCGTGAGTTCCTCGGGAGTCTTCCCGATGTCCATGTCGAGCGCCTTGGCTCCCTCGTAGATCCGACGAAGGTGGTCGCCGATGAAGGCGAGAGCCCCGTTGTGGACACGGATGCCCTCCCATACGCCGTCGCCCAGCATGAACCCGCTGTCGAAAACCGAGATCTTGGCATCAGCCCGAGGGACTTGTTCACCGTTGATCCCGATGACGATCGTGTCGTTGCGAGCGTCGTGGTCATAGTCGTGGGTTCCGTGGGCCATCGCCGGAACGGTACGGCTTTCCCGTCCTGTTGGCGAACCCACTGGCCGCTCGATCCGAGCATCGGTGTCGGAGGGCGCTCACTCAGGCAGGATGTCGTCGTGGAACCGTGGGAACTGCCCCTCGACGCCGAAGAAGTCGCCGCTCCGAGCCGGCAAGGAGTGATGCTGTCCCGCGGGGCGTTTCGGCATCGGATGGGCCCCCTCAAGCCTGCACTCGGCGATTTCGTCGCCGGCTTCAGTGTCTTCCTCATACTGATTCCGCAGGGCCTCGCCTACGCCGAACTGGCCGGCATGCCGACCCACCTGGGCCTGATCGCCGGTGTGTTTCCTCCCATCGTTGCGGCCTTTTTCGTGTCGTCGCCCTACCTCCAAACGGGGCCGACGGCACTCACGGCCCTTCTGGTTGCCGGTGCCCTCACCGGATTGGCCGCGTCCGGCTCCGCCGATTGGGTCATGCTCGGTTCGCTGTTGGCCTTGATGGTCGGACTGTTCCGACTTGCCTTCGGACTGCTCAGACTCGGCATCGCGGCCTATTTCGTGTCGCAACCGGTGCTCACCGGATTCACGACCGGGGCCGCGCTGCTCATCACCGGCACGCAGGTCGGGGCCATCGTCGGAGTCAAGTCCGACAACTCGCGGGTGATGGGTCGAGCCTTCGAGGCGTTGAGTCATCCGGCCGACTGGAATGGCGCCGCCATCTTCCTCGGGCTGCTGACCTTCGCCCTCACCATCGGCCTGCGCAAGGTCCATCGCCTGTTTCCCAGTGTCATCGTCGCGGTCGGCACGTCCTGGATTCTCTCGCTGGTGTTCAACCTCGACGTCGCCACCATCGGAAACATCCCCACCGATCTCCCCTCGTTCAGTTTCGGCCTTCCCTACAGCCGAGTGCTCGATCTGATGATCCCGGCGGCGGTGATCGCCCTCGTCGGTTTTGTCGAACCGGCTTCGATCGCCCGCACGTATGCCACCGCCAAACGAGAACGATGGAGCGCCAACCAAGAATTTCTGAGTCAAGGGGCAGCCAACGTGGCGGCTGCGCTCACCGGCACGTTCCCCGTCGGCGGGTCGTTCGGACGAAGCTCGCTGAACGAGCGGGCCGGGGCCAAGAGTCGGTGGTCGGGATTCGTCACGGGCGTCACCATGCTCGTCTTCCTTCCGTTCGCCAGCGTGCTGGAAACGGTTCCCCGGGCCGCACTGGGTGCGGTCGTCGTGAGCGCAGCGCTCAGCCTGATTCGCTTCGACCGCATCGCCGCGATGTGGCAGTGGAGCAAACCGCAATCCGCCACGGCGGTGGCCACCCTCGCAGCCACACTCGGACTCGACCCCCGAATCGATCTTGCCATCCTGTTCGGGATCGTCCTCTCGGTGGCCGTGCATCTCTGGCGCGAGATCCAGGTCCACGTTTCGATCACGACGATCGACGATCACACCCTGCGGGTCTCCCCTTTCGGAGTGTTGTGGTTCGCCTCGACCAACCGCATCGTCGAAACGGTTCTGTCCACCGTGGCCGACCATCCCGACGTCACCCGCATCGAAATCGACCTCGAGGGTGTGGGGCGTCTCGATCTCACCGCCGCAGGCGATCTGGCCGATTTCGCCAACGAACAGCGGTCCAACGGAATCATCGTCGAGTTCCACGCCGTGCCTCCGCACGCTCGCCGACTCTTCGAGAACGTTCTCCGAACCGAAGACCGATGAGACGCAGGGTCTTCCTGTCGACCATCACGGCGTCGATCGCAGCGGCCTGCTCCAACGACAACGCCCGCCCCTTCTTCGCCGACGAGGGCGAAACAACCGTCGACAGAACCGCGGCCGACGCCGCAGCAACAGATCAGCCGGAACCGACGGCCCCGCCAGACGCAGCGACGAGCAGGCCGAGTGCCGACCTGCCGAGCGTCGAACCAATTACTGCCCCTCCGGTCGACCTCGACGACGGAGCGTTCGGCCTCGGCGTTGCCTCTGGTGAACCCGATGATCGATCGGTGATGCTCTGGACCCGTCTCGATGGAGCTCTCCCCGAATCGGTTCCGGTCGTCTGGGAGATCGCAGTGGACGACGAGTTCGACCATCTGCTCGCTACCGGCCTGCTCGAGGTGAACGGCGCAACCGGACACGCCCTCCACGCGCTCGCCACCTCCCTCCAACCTGCCACCGAATACTGGTACCGATTCCGGGCCGGCGATCAGCAATCGCCGATCGGCCGCACCCGCACCCTCCCGGCTGCCGGCAGCACTGAACCGGTCCGGCTGGCCATCAGCTCCTGCCAGGATGTCAACCGTGGCGCCTACGCCGCCCATGCCGACCTCGCCGCCGCCGATGTCGACCTGGTGATTTGGCTGGGCGACTACATCTACCGGGGCGGCACCACGCTCGCGTCGTTCCGCGACACCTATGCGGCCTACCGCCGCAACCCTCAGCTCCAGGCCAGCCACGCCGCTCATGCGTGGTTCCTCATCACCGATGACCATGAGGTCGCCAACGAATATGACGCCACGGTGGATCCGGGAATACGAGCCGCCGCCTATCGGGCGTGGTGGGAGAACCAGCCAACGCGCCTGCCCGAACCAACGCCCGCCGAGCCGGACCTCACCTTCTACCGCAGCGTCGACATCGGCTCGATGGCTCGTTTGATTCTCACCGATTCCCGGCAATACGCCGACGGCTCGACCCTTTATGGCGAACCCCAATTCACATTCCTCGAGAAAGCGGTCGACCATGGGGCGAGGTGGACCCTCGTTGCCAGTTCCATTCTGGCGTCGGGCATCAGGAGCGCCGAGGAAGTGCTGCTCCCGTACACCCTCGATGGCTATCCCGCCGATCGGATACGACTTGCCGAATTACTCGCCTCCGCACCGCAACCGCTGATTCTGTCGGGTGACCTCCACACCGGCATGATCCTCGACTTCTCTGCCGACCCCACCGATCCGACGATGCCGGTGGTTGCCACCGAGCTCATGGCGCCCGCCATCAGCTCCACGTTTCCCGAGCAATACGCTCCGTACGCTCCGTTCCTGCCGCTGCTCAACCCTCACGTCAAACACATCGATGTGACCAACGGCTGGCTACTCCTCGAACTCGGGACCGCCGAGGCAACCGCCGAATACCGCACCGTCGCCGACGTGGCGGATCCGCTCAGCGCCGTCGAAGCGACGTTCCGCTTCGTGGTCTGAGCACGGGTGATGGCCTGAGCACGGTGATGGTCTGAGCACGGTCATGGTCTAAGCGAGGTGATGGCCTGAGAGCAAGCAGCCGTCAGCGGCGAAGGTTCGGGTCCGATTGCCGGACTCGAGTTCGAACGGTGTAGACGCTGTCGCCTGACAGCACTCCCCCGCGGGAGAACAAGCGCCCGAACTGCCAGTTGCTCAAGCCGAGTTCGGGAGCGTTCAGGGCGTATTGGCCATCGACCCATCGGGTGAATCCATCACCGACGAATGGGGCATCGATCATGGCCCAGAACGCTGCTTGTTCGGCCTGATCTTCGGAGACGAGCGAGGCGGCAAAACGAGGCGACTGGGTGTTGAAGAGCTCAGCCCCCTCATCGATCGATTCGATGATCACCAAGGTGATCTCGGGCGATGCCTCCCACTCCCACTCGTGACCGAGACGGTCTCGATCGATCATCTCGGCCCGGGGCTCGATGACGTTGCCCTCGGCCCGAACGATCGGGGCGACCTGTTCGAAACGATCGGCACCGACGAAGCCTTCGCCTCCGGCCACGACGTGGAGTTTGGCCGACGTTGCGAGCTCCGCGGCAGCGGCATCGAGGCCGGCCAGAATTCGAGGTATGAGCTCCGACGCGGCCGACCGGACCACCGCGATCGTGTTCAGCGTGTTGCACACCTTCCGATCGAGCGAGTTCCTCACCACCGCTTCGACTCGGGAGGCGTCGGCGTGGGGCGAAACGACCATCCACGCGCCGCCCGTGCCGTGAAGACTCACGGGGATTCCAGCCTGACGGGCGACCGAGCCGAGCTGCGAGACCGCCGGGCCGCTGCCACGGGCTACGGCCAGAGCCAGGCGCTGGTCGGAGAACAGGGCATGACCGGCCGATCGAGCTGGGCTCTCCAGCAGGGTGGCCGACCCCGCCGGCAAGCCGGCTTCGGCCAGCGCCGGATCGAGGGCGTGTTCGACGATTGCCACCGCCGTGCCCAGGGCGTCGGAGCCGATCCGGAACACCACGGTGTTGCCGCTGCGGAGGACTCCACACGCATCGGCAAACACGTTCGGCCTTCCCTCGAACACGAAACCGACAACGCCCAATCCAGCCATTCGCTGCTCGACGCTCCACCCGTCGTGTTCGATCTCGTCGAGCAGTCGGTCGCGACTGGATTCGGCTTCGGCCCACATCTCGAGACCCGCAACCATTCCGGCTCGCATCGACTCGGTCAGGATCAAGCGGGTGACCGAACGACCCCGGGCTCGAGCGGCATCGACGTCAGCGTCGTTGGCCGCCTTGATGGGTGCAAACGTGTGCGGGTCATGTAGTCGTGCGGCAAAGGCATGGTAGAAGGCCGAGATCGAGTCGTCACTGACCGATCCGAGGCCGAGGAACGCTCGGTGGGCAACGCCGACGGCCGTGGATGCGGTGTGCCATTCGCCGGCCGGGATGTGGATCAACTCGCCGCTGTCGTTGACCACGACAAGCCGATCCCCGGGCCCGAACGCATCGGCGAGTTCGGCCGAGACGAGGGTGACTTGGTTCCCGCCCCAGAGGATCGGCTGGCCGGCCTGCAACGATGACAATTCCACCCCCGCAGGTTAGGGCGCCCAGGCGCGGCACCAGGCGGTCGGTTCGTCGGCCCGGCCTTCTCGACGGCTAGTTGTACGCGCTCTCGGCGTGCTGGGTGGTGTCGAGGCCGATCCGTTCGACGTCGAGTTCGACTCGGATGCCCATGGTCGAATCCATGGCCTTGGCGATGATGAAGGTCATCACGAAGGCGAAGACGCCGACGACGGCATTGGCGAAGATCTGCTCGAGTAGGAGTCCCACCCCATCGCCTTCGATGATTCCGCCTTCTTCGATGGCGAGGATGCCGCCGAGGGGACTGGCGAAGAAACCGATCAGCACACCGCCGACCAGGCCCCCGACGAGGTGAACACCAACGACGTCGAGTGCGTCGTCGTAGCCGAACCGAAACTTCAGGCGCACGGCGTATGCACACGCCGCACCGGCGACCAGTCCGACTCCGAGGGCACCGTTCACGCCCATGAAGCCGGCTCCGGGCGTGATCGCCACAAGACCGGCAACGACACCTGATGCCGCACCGAGCGACGTGGCGTGGCCATCGAGAAGCCTCTCGGCCGCGAGCCAGGAGAGCATGGCCGCGGCGCCGGCAATGAACGTGTTGGCGAAGGCTTGAATGGCGATCGTGTCAGCGGCAAACGCCGATCCCGCGTTGAAACCGAACCAACCGAACCACAGGATGCCGGCGCCGAGCATCGTGAAGGGCAGGTTGTGGGGCAGCATCGGTTCTTTCGGCCAGCCCTGTCGTTTGCCCAGCACGATCGCCAGGGCCAACGCACTGGCGCCGGCCGCCACGTGCACCACCGTGCCACCGGCAAAATCGAGACCACCTCGCTCGGTCAACCAACCGCTGCCTTCCGCTTTGAACACCCAGGCCCAAGCCGGGATGAACACCAGCGTGAACCAGACGGGCACGAAAACGAGCCAGGCCGAGAACTTCATACGGTCGGCCACGGCGCCGGAAATGAGTGCCGGAGTGATCGATGCGAACGTGAGGGCGAAGAAGACGTCGCGAAGATCATCGCCGGCCACATCACGGAGAAGAATGTTGTCCAGTGTTCCGATGAATCCATTGCCGGTTCCCGTCGAACTCAACGAGTAGCCGTAGAGGTACCAGATGATCGGGATGATGCCGAGACAGACCATGTTCATCATCAACATGTTCAGCATGTTCTTGGATCGAGACATGCCCCCGTAGAAGAGGGCGAGGCCGGGAACCATGAAAATCACAAGGGCGGCGGAAATCAGAATCCACGCGTTGTCACCAGAATCCATCGAGAACCTTTCAAGGAACGAGCAAGACAGCGTTCAGGATCTCGGCAGGATGAGTCGGACGAGTTTCCGAATTGTTTCCACACTGTGAATTGATGGCTCGGTCGGCGGCTACCGCCGCGTCGGTTCGGGACCCACGTAGTGCGCACTCGGACGAATGATCTTGTTGTTGGCCGCCTGCTCGATGATGTGAGCGGCCCAGCCGAGTACCCGGCTGACGGTGAATGTCGGCGTGAACTGCTCGGGCGGCAACCCCGCCAGATGTAGGACGACACCGGCGTAGAACTCCACGTTGGTGACGATGACGGCATCCCGTTTCCAGCTGCGTAACACGGCGAGCGTCCGGCGTTCGATCTCGATCGCCCGGTCGACGAGTGGGCCGCCGTGTTCCCGGGCCACCTCACGCAACAACAGCGAACGTGGATCATCCGCTCGATAGACGGCATGTCCGAACCCCATCAACTTCTCGCCCCGTTCGAGACGAGCCCGCACCCAGTCCTCGGTGTTCGACGGATCACCGATGTCTTCGATCATGGAGAGGGCCCGCTTCGGGGCACCACCGTGCAAAGGCCCCGACAATGCTCCGACGCCGGCGACGAGTGCGCTGACCGGATCGGCCCCCGTGCTGGTGACGACCCGAGCAGCAAAGGTCGACGCATTGAAACCGTGGTCCATGGTCGACGTGAGATACGCCTCGACCATCCGGACCTGCGACGGGCTCGGGGTTCGTCCCGTCGCCTGTCGTAACCAATCGGCGGCATGCCCCAAGGTGGGGTCGGCCTGTGATGGCTCGTCTCCCCGGCCAGCGGCGGCCAAGGAACCCAGCAGGGTCGGCACCGCCGCCGCTGCCGCAAGCACGGTTCGCCGATGTTCGGCGGTGGATGCGTCGAGCCACGAGCGGGAGTCGGGGGCCACCAACGGAAGCAACGACTGCAGGGCCAAGTGCGGCGCCGCAACCTGGCCCGCCACCGTTCGAGCATGGGCCAGCAACGAGTCGGGCACGATCCGGCCCATGCCCACCTCGAGCCGGAATGCCTCCTCCTCGGTTTGGTCGGGAAGAGCGCCGTCGAGCAGCAGCTTCCAACCCGCCTCGAGTGAACAGTCCCGGGCGATGTCGGTGGCGTCATGGCCCCGATAGTGGAAAAATCCCTCGTTCCCCCTGACGTCGCCGATGGCGGTGTCGGCCACCTCCACACCCTTCAGCCCGGGTGGTACGGCGATTGCTGCTGGGGTGCTCGTTGCTGGGGTGATCGGTGTTGAGGCGTTGGCTGATGACGTGACTGCTGCAGACGGATTCATTCCTGGATCTTGCGTCGAACGGCTGAGGTTGATCAACGTTGATTTCATCAACGTTGACATGATCTACTACCCAGTCATGACCAGTGCTCACCTGTCGGCGGCCGATGCCGCCGCCCGACTCGGCGTCAAGCGTGAGACGTTGTATGCCTACGTCAGTCGGGGCGTGCTTCACCGCACGCTTTCCCTCGATGGCCGAACCTCACTGTTCGATCCCCGCGAGATCGACCGCTTGCGGTCATCCCGTCGGCGCAGCGCAGACGGCGAGATCACCACGGTGATCTCATCGGGCATCACCCGGCTCGACGCGGCAGGCCACTCCTATCGAGACGTTCCTGTGTCCGCCCTACTCGATCATCGTTTCGAGGCCGTGGCTGATCTCCTCTGGGATCGCACTGGCCCGTGGGAGTCACCAGCTGAGCTGCTGGATCGTGTCCGGCGGGCACAAGCGGTTCTGCCGCCCGACGCTCCCCTGCTTGACCGCATGCGTCTGGCCGTCATCTTTGCCAGTTCCGTCGATCCCCTTCGAAGCGACCCATCGGTGGATGCAATGTGCCAAGCCGGTCGCACCATGCTCAGCGTCATGGTCGACGGCCTACCGGTTCTGGACGGCCTGCCACTCACCGAACGACTCTCGCTCACCGAGCCCCTCACGCTCACCGAACGGCTGTGGTGCCGCCTCACTCCGATGCAGGGCACCGTGGCGCAGAAGGACTGCCTCAACACGGCATTCGTGTTGTTGGCCGATCACGGGCTGGCCGCGTCGACCTTTGCCGTTCGAGTTGCAGCATCGGTCCGGGCCGACCCGTACTCCATGGCACTGGCCGGCCTCGGCACAGTCGGAGGCACCCTCCACGGGGCGGCAAGCGTTGCGGTCCATCGCCTTCTCGAACGGGCCGAGGAAACCTCAGCGGCTGACGCCCTCGGAGAGCTACTGGCCAACCATCAGCGGGTGCCCGGTGTGGGACATCGGGTCTACCGCACCATCGATCCCCGCGAGGTCGCTCTCATGGCCCGGGTCGAGCAGGCCTGGGCGGCCGATCCTCGGCTCGCCACGATCGAGGAGATGCAGCGTTTGCTGGCCGAACGCGTTCCGCAGCCCCTGAACATCGACTTCGCCCTTGGCGCGTTCACCTGGCTCGCCGACATGGGGGCCGCCGGCGGCACCAGCATCTTCATCGCCCGCACGGCAGGCTGGATCGCCCACGGCATCGAAGAATTCGGCGAGAAACCCGTTCGATTCCGACCCGTGGCGAGATACATCGGCCCACCACCGGTCGGCGTCCCCGAGATCGACCACCGCCCATGACCGACCAAACGCGTCCGTCCCGTTCACCGCTCACAGGACGGTATGCGCCGAGCCCCACCGGGCGCCTCCACCTGGGCAACTTGCGCACGGCCCTCGTGTCCTGGCTCTTCGCCCGGAGTAGCGGGGGCGCCTTCCATCTTCGTTTCGAAGATCTCGATCGGGTCGCCATCCGGCCCGAACACTACGAAACCCAAGCGGCCGACCTCGAAGCACTCGGTCTGACCTGGGATGGTTCGCCGATCCGGCAAAGCGACCGCACCGAGCTCTACCGGGACGTCATCAGCCAATTGCAGTCTGCCGACCTCGTCTATCCCTGTTACTGCTCGCGTCGCGAGATACGGGAAGCAACGCAGGCCCCGAACGGACCGTGGAGCCATGGCCACTACCCCGGAACATGCCGACACCTGACAACAGCCGACCACCGGGTGAAGGAGGCGAACGGACGGCCCACGGCACTACGGGTGCGAAGCCACGATCTGAGTCTGGGTTTTCACGACCTGCTCTGCGGTGATCAAGGGGGTGTCGTCGACGACTTCGTCATCCAACGTGGCGACGGGGTTCCTGCCTACAACCTCGTCGTCGTCGTCGACGATCACGCCCAAGAAATCGACCTCGTCGTCCGGGGCGACGATCTCATCAGCTCGACGCCTCGCCAGCTCTTCGTATCGAGACTCCTCGGTCACGAACCACCGATGTTCGCTCACGTACCGCTGGTGCTCAATGAACGCGGCGATCGCCTCGCCAAACGGGACGGTGCGGTGACCTTGGCCGATCGTCTCGCGCTCGGCCAGACACCCGCCCAGGTACTCGGTGTTCTGGCTGCCAGTCTTGGCCTGAGCGAGATCGGCGAACCTGTTTCTGCTGAGGATCTCGTCGAGCGCTTCGAACCCTCGGCCCTCCCCCGAGCGCCTTGGCGAATCAGCGATGAGGCACTGGAGACCTCCTCGATCGGACTTGCTGACTGATCAACGGCTCGGGCGCCGGCCAACCATCACCGAACTTGACCCCGGCCCCATTCGTCTTCGCCGCGACCCAGCTTCACCAGCCGCTCTCTGGCCCAAACCGGCACTTCCATGGCCTCGCCCGACAGCACACCGGCCACTTGCGGGCCGTGCTCGTCCCAGATGTGGCATGTGTTGATGTTGAAGAGGAGCGCCTGCTTCCTCGCTTCGACATTCGGCAGAGCCTCGAGTTTCATGCCGGCGGAAGAGAGGGCCCGCATCGACCAGCTGGACTGGATGGCCACCGGCGCCATGGCCTGGAGCAACGCGCCGACGTGAGTGCAGCCGCTCGGCCCACCGAAGATGTCCTTGACCTGGCGCGAAAAACCTCGGGCGATCGACAGACCGACGAGTTGTTGATAGTCGGGCTCGATCTTCGAACAACCTGTGTGGGGCGTGATGTTCATGTGCACATCGGCCGCCAGGATCTCCATTGCGGGGAACGACAGCGTGAGGTCGACAACCATGTGGTGGACCGAGAGCGGCTCCGGGTCGTCCTCGAGATAGATGCCGGGCGGCTTCTGGTCATGGACCACGCCCCGCAGCACGAAACGATCGTCGCTCATTCGATAGGACGTCACGGAGTAGTTGCGGTCGTGAATGAGCTGGCCATCGGGCTCAGGAGGGAGCTGCATCGCACAAGCAAAGCGGACGTCGCAACCACCCTCCAAACTGGGTCGCGCCACGGCAGCCCTCCCTCACCGCCCCAACCCAGCCAAGCGTGTTTGGTTGCCGATCAGAAGACGAGTTCAGAAATGGTGTAGATGATGAGTCCGGCCAGACCGCCCACGAGGGTGCCGTTGATCCGAATGAACTGGAGGTCTCGACCTACTTGCAGCTCGATGCGCTCGCTTGTCTCATCGGTGTCCCAGCGCTGCACCGTGGTGGCGATCAGATCGGCTACCTCGTCACGGAACTGCTCGGCCACATACCCGGTGGCACCGACGATCCAAGCATCGATCTTGGCCTGGAGGGTGGGATCGGATTCGAGCGATTGCCCGGCCTCGACCAACGCTTGCTCCAAGTGCTGACGGAACGGAGAGTTCGGGTCGTCTGCTGCTTCGAGGAGCCCAGCCTTGATTCGGGTCCAGAGCGATGCCGACCACGCCCGCACCTCGGGATGATCGAGCAACTCCTCTTTCAAGGCCTCCCCCCTGGCCCGAAGATCGTCGCTCTCCTTCAGATCGATCGACAGCTGCAACACCCGGAGATCGAGCTGCTTTCGAAGGGGGTGGTGACGCTGCGTGCCGATGTCTGCGATGAACCGACTGACGCCGTCGTAGATCTTGTCGAACACTCGATCATCGATCGATTCGGGCACCCACCACGGACTCTCGCTGGCCAGCCGAAGACGGAACGTGGCCTGGTTCTCGTCCAGAAACGTGCCGACCCCGGCGAGTGTTGCCTCGAGCAGAGCCTGATGGTGCTCTCCATCGATGGCCACGTCGACGGCCCGCCCCACCAGGGGCGAAACCGGAATCTGTCGCACCCGATGGATGACCACTTGGTCGAGTCCCCCCTGCACCATGTCGTCGTTCAGGATCTCGGTGATCCCTCGAACGACGGCTGCGCTCTGCTCGCCGACCGTTCGGGCATTGGTCGGCTCGGCCAGCCAGGTTCCGACCCGCTTCCCCAGGTCGGCCTGTTCCAGGCGCTCACTCAGTACTTCTCGAGTGAGGAAATTGTCTCGGACGAACCCGCCGAGACTCGCCCCGATCTGGTCCTTCCGCTTCTTGATGATCGCCGTGTGCGGTATTGGCAACCCCAGCGGATGCTTGAAGAGAGCGGTGACGGCGAACCAATCGGCGAGGGCACCGACCATGGCCGCCTCAGCCGTGGCCCGCACATAGGCAGCCCACGTGTTCTCGTCCTGGAGACTGCGGGCCAAGACGAAAATGATGGCAGCGAAGACGAGAAGCGAAGTTGCGAGACGCTTCATCCGTTTCAACTCACGGCGACGAACCTCGTCGTCCAGTTCAGCCAGATCAGCCTGTTTCGTGTTCACGGTGGCCCATCATCGCAGGGACCGTGGGCGGTCCCTCGGACATCAGGACGAATCCAATAGGCTTTCGCAAGTGACGATTTGGGCCCCGGCCAGAGCGCTCGGCGCCTTCAAACCAACGGCCTCGCCCGGCCTTCTGGTTTCCGCCTCGGCCATTGCCGCGACGTTCACCGCCACACCGTTCGTCATCGCCGAAGCGACGCAACGGTTCAACATCGGCATCGGAACGGCCGCCCTCCTGTCGACCGCTCAGGTGGCCGGATTCACCGTGGCCAATCTGATCGGAAACCGGCGCTTTCACGCCTCGGCGTCTCTCGCCCGCCTCAACATGGCCATCTTTGCCATCGCCAACCTCGCCAGCGCATTCACACCTTGGTTCCCGCTGCTCATCCTGCTTCGATTCGTTTCCGGAAGTTCGATGGGCGTGCTCACATGGATTGCCTGGGCCGACAGCGCAAGTGACGGAAATCGACGAGGCGAAATCGCCGCTGTCGGCCCTTTGGCGGCGGCGGTCGCCGCTCCGATACTGGGCATCCTCTCGTCGGTTGGCGGTTTGAGTGCCGTTTACGGAGCGCTCTCGGTTGTTGCCGCCGCCGCTCTGCTTCGCCCGACCCATGTCGCCGAACACGAGATCAGCAAGATTCGAAACCCCATTCAGACGCCCGGTGTTCGTTGGGTGCTGGTGGCCATGGGTTTCATGACCGGAGCCGGCTCTGCGGTGTTCGTGTTTGCCCGCGTGATCGCCCAGGACAACCTGGCGATGACCGGCTTCGCCACGTCCATCGCCATCAGCCTCAATGCCCTGGCCGGTATTCCGGCCGCTCGCTTCGCCGGCCGGCGACGTTTCCCCGGCGTATGGATCGGGCTCACCGGCATCTGCGCATTTCTTCTCACCCAAGCCACCACGAGCCTCCAGTTCACGGCGATCCTCATCGTTTGGGGCCTGTCGTTCTGGTCGGCCACACCCGAGGTCTTCTCGCTCCTGGCCGACCGGTCGGTTTTTCCCTCAGATCGGGTCGGCGATGCTCAGGCGGTGATGTCGTTCGGTCGGGTGATCGGTCCGACCGCCGGCGGGCTCCTGATCAGCGGCACCTCGTTCACGCTGCTCGGGATCGTGGCCATGATCGTGTTGCTGACCGCCGGATTCATGGCCGAGGCGGTGGCTACCGCTCATCGGTGGCGCCGAACTCCGGTGCCCGCACGATGAGCGAGACTCAGAGCTGACTGAACAGCCGCACCGCCTGCTCGGCCGCTTTGGCTCGAACCTCACCCTCGTCAACGGTGGTGACGCGGCCGCCGTCGAGCACTTTGGTGTCGTCGATGGTCACGTCGATGGGATGAATCCCGGTGGTGAAGGCGAGATGCCACGGCTCCATGGTCGGATAGTTCCAGGTGACCGTGTCGTGACGGGCTTCCGGCACGAGTTTCCAACCATTCTCGAGCCAACCCCAGGCCACGTCTGGCGTTGATTCCACGTTCGCTTCCCTGAGCTTGACGTACGCAAGGCGGAATTCGTCGAGCATGTCGGCGCCGATGCCGTCGGTTCCCAGAACGATGTCGCAGCCGAACCGTGATGGGTGAGCGTAGCCAACGCTGTTGTTCATGTTCGAACGAGGGTTGTGGGCCAGCGTGCCCTTCAGGTCGATGCCATCAGGAAGGTTGACGCCGTGCACCAGCAGCCAATTGTCCTTGCTGCGGCGGGCCAGGGCCGAGCCACTGCCGGCGTCGCTGAATCCTTCCGCCACGTGCACATGCACACCGACCCCCAATTCATCGGCGAGATCGACTGCGGCGTCGATTGTCCCCATCTCGCAGGTGAAGGCGGCGTGGATTCCCACCATGCCCCGTCCGCCGGCCTTGATGAATCGCTCGTTTTCAGCCAGCCCGGCCTTGGCTCCATCGCTGCCGTGGCGGTCGGTGACGCCGTAGGCGCAAACGACCCGTACGCCCACCTCGGCGCAGGCGTCGGCGATGACGTCCAGACTTCCCTCGATGGCGTTGGGCGACTCGTGATGATCGACGATGGCAGTACAACCACTCTTCAGGGCTTCGAGGGCGCCGAGCTTGGCCGACCACTCGAGCATCTCGAGGTCAAGGGCCGTGTCGAGACGCCACCAGACCTGTTCCAGGATCTGTAGGAAGTTGCCGGGGGTCTGCGGAGGGGCCGGCATACCCCGGGCCAGGGCCGAATAGAGGTGGTGGTGGCCACAGACCAGACCTGGGGTGATTCCGGGAGGGGTGTCCATCACCACAACGTACCGGTGGAACCGTGACGACGACCTCAGGTCGGGCCCACTTCTGGTCGTTAAGGAAGCATGGGTCGATACATCATTCAGATCGCTCGGATCCGGGCGGCCGACGCCGAGTTGGGGGACGTGGTCGCTCGAGACCACGAAGCGAGCACCGGATGGTTCGTTCTTCGTCAGATCGACCGCCTGCACGACGGAAAGGTCAACCTCTCCGATGGGGGCGTGAACAACTCTTTTGCCCTCTTCCCGGTAGACACGATCGGACTTCAGATCGCCAAGAGCGTGCAGGTCGAACAACAACCTCGCTTGCCCGACGTTCCCGTGGTCGGCGGCGAGGTGATCATCGCTGGATCCACCGACGACGACATGGAAAACGACGACGACGTGGAGGACGACGACGATCATATGGCGAACGCCGGAGCCGCAACTGCGGGCGCTGCGACTGCCGGAGCCGGGGCTGCCGAAGCGGCGGCAGCCGGCCAACGCCAAGACCGCCGCCGACCGACCGCTCAAGGGGCGGCCCGAGAGGCCGCTCGAGAGGCGCCTCGACCAAGCACTCAGCTCTGATCGCTGGTAACGGTCAGGCGACCTGGCGGATCTCCGAACCCTGCCGATCGGCACGGGGTGTGACTTCGATGGCGACGGGCAGCGCTGCCTTCATGGCTTCGACGTGGGTGATCACGCCGACCATCGACCCTCGTGTCCGTAGACCATCGAGCACGTCGATGGCGTGGTCGATGGCGTCGGCATCGAGCGATCCGAAACCTTCGTCGACGAAGAGTGCGTCGATCTGGATTCCGACCCGACCGGCGCAGACCACATCGGCCAGCCCCAGCGCCAGCGCCAGCGAGGCTTGAAAGGTCTCCCCGCCCGACAACGAAACCGTGGGCCGGGCCTTCCCCGAAAAGGAGTCTTCGACGGCGAGATCGAGGCCGTGCTGACCCCGCTGATTCGTGGCTTCGTCCTGCACCACGAGTTGGAACCGATGGCTGCTCATCGTGTCGAGGTGAATATTGGCGTGGTCGACCACGTCTCGGAGGTAGGCAGCCAAGACCCAGTTCTCGAGTGATATTCGCCGACTGTTCTGCCCGCTGACGACACCGGCGACCCGAGCCATCACCTCGTAGGTGCGTTGCGTGTCGGCGGTGTCGGAGTTGATCCTGCGAATCTCATCGAGGGCGCTGTGAGCCGCATCGAGTGATTGGCGGGCCGCCGTCGCTTCATCCTCGAGCTCCTGAAGCGCTGACTCGTGCAGTTCGGCTCTGGCCCGAAGGAGATCGAGATCGGGAGCTTCGTCGGGCAGCGCTTGTTCTTCGAGCAGACGAAGCCTTCCCACGACCGAATGCATTTCGTTGACCCACTCACGGCTCGCCGCCTCTTCTCGGCGACGGTCTTCGGTGGTCAGCCAGGCGACCATGGCTGTTGCCTCGTCGTCGAACTCCGAGGCGTCGAGCGCGGTGGCACACTCGGCCTGGGCCGCAGCCACGACGCGCCCGTCTTCGGCCGCTTGGTTAACGCGTCCGATCCAGGTGGAGATTTCCTGGAGTACCAAATCGAGATCGGCGAGAAGTGAACTCAGGTCACCGTCGCCGACCACAGCGACGATGGCCCGTTCGATCCCATCGACTCGGAGTTGTTTCTCGACGGCGATGGCCCGGAGCGCCGAGATCTCCCCGACGATCACGCGCTGCTGCGACTCACTCTGCGTGTCGGCCTCGGCGAGGGCTTCCATTTCTTTGCGGGATTCCGCCAACTCGGCCTGGGCCCGTTGGGCTTCGGCGACTGCAGCGGTTGCCGCTTCGACTCGAACCCGGTGAGCCTGAACAGACTCGAGTTCGAGGGAACCGATGGCGCCGACCTTCTCGCTGCGCCAGCCCCGCAAGGAGGCGGTCTGCTCGACGACCTGGGACTTTCTGCCCGCCACCGACTCGGCTTGTGTTTGGAGTTCGGCGATGGCCGCCACTTTTTCGTCGACACTGCGGCTCGCCGCATCGGCATCGGCCAATTCCTTGACTGCGACCTCGACCGCGGCTTCCAACTCATCCAGCGACCGGTCGACAGCCGCCTCGGACTGATCGAGCAATGCGGAGAGCCGAGCTCGCAACCCGGCCAAGGTTTCTTGGGCCTTCGCCGCCTCCGAGCCGGCCGCAGAAACATCGGCCGCGCTGGTTGCCGAGGCGGCTTGGTGGTTGGGGGCCACCGCCGGCGACGGGTGCTCGGTCGCCCCGCAAACGGCGCATGGCTCGCCCGGGGCCAATTCGGCGGCCAGCCTCGGTGCGGCGCCCAGAACATAGTGTTCGAAGATCTCGTTGGCCCGTCGGCGGCTTTCAGCCTCGATCACTTCGGCTTGTTGGTGTTGACCAACCAGCTGATCGATCTCACGCTTGAGGACCACAAGTCGTTCAGCATCTCGCCGCACTTGTGCGCGAAGGGGACGAAGGGCCACGACCTCGGCAGCTTGGTCTCGTTGTTGCGTGAGCACCGCGAGTTGGGCTTGCTGCTGGTCGGCCCGATCGCGCAACGACCGATCTTCGGCTTCGGCGGCGGCGATCTGCTCGTCGAGGTCTTGGATCTGCATCCGTGCCCGGAGCGCAGCCTGTTCTTGCTCTTGTTTGGCCGCCCGGACCGGGGCGGCCGTGGCCACCTCGGTGCACTGGGCGATGATTTCGTCGAGCGCGGCCCGGCGGTCGAGGCGCTGCTTGGCAGCTTCGGTTGCCGTCACCTGCTCGCGTTGTTTCCGTGCGACCTGAGAACTGATCCCGATGAGCTCGTCTTTCAGGGCGTTCTGCTGCTTTCGCTCGCCCAGCAGAGCACGGGTTTGGTGTTGTCGGGTGGTGAGGCTCTCGACGACCTCGACCATCGAGGCCGCATCGTTGCCATCCAGGACCGCAGCCAAACGATTGGCGATCGACTCGGACGCTCCGAGCTGATTGTGGTCAAGGTCCGAAGCGACGAGCCGAACCCGCCCTGCAGCCATCGTTGCGGCTTCGAATGAACGCTGGTGTTGCGACTGGGCGATGGAACGTCGATTCACCGCAGCGCCGATCGGCTCGGCCTGGATCGCAGCCAGAACTCGAGCGGCCCGGACGTCTTGCACCGTTTGCTGCTCGCGCAACTGGCCCACCCGAAGCGTGAGCGATTCCCGCTGCTGCAGGGCAGTGGCTTGCGACGCGGCCCGGCTGAATTCGGCGTGGGCCACCTTGGCCGCCCCGTCTCGCAGGGCCACGGCGTCGAGCAACCGGGCCAGCGGTCCCTCGGTGAGTTCGGCGGCCCAGTTCTCGAGCTGGGTTGGTGTGGCATCGGGGCCTCGGGCCGGGTCGCCGAGCTCGAGCGTTTGTTGTTCGCCGACCAGAAGCGCCGGCGGTTGTCCGGGATTGGATCCGACGGCATTGGCTTCATGAGTACCGGCTTCATGAGTACCAGCGTCGAGTTGATCGGATTCGAGTTGATCGGATTCGAGGTCGGCGAGCACTTCGTCGATGGCGCTAGAGGCAGCGATGATTCGTTCGAAGGCGCTGGTTCGTAAATAGCCGCGTCGGTCGGAGACCATCGCTACTTCTCGCTCCAACTCTTTGGCCTTCGCCCGCAGAATCTCGGCCGTACGATCGAAGATCTCCGACCCGAACAATGTTCTCAACAAGTCGGCGCGGGCCGCCGACCCGGCATTGAGGACCTCCTGGAACTTGCCCTGGGGCAGAAGCACGACCCGTTGGAATTGCTCGAGCGTGAGCCCGACGAGATCGAGGCAGGCACTCGTGACCTCTCTGATCTTCGCCGCCTTGGGCTCCCAGGCAGTCCCGTTCCAACGTTCGAGGGAGGCGTCGGCCGGCCGCTCGGTGAAGCCGTCGCCTCGTTGCTTCTTCCGAAGCTGGGTGGGACGACGCCACACCCGCCAGCGCTGATCAGCGGCCTCGAATTCGAGCCACACCTGACATTCGGCGTCGGGGTTGGCGTAATCGGAGCGAATTGCGGTGTGGCTGGAGCGGTCACCGGCCAGCGAGCCGTAGAGAGCAAAACAGACGGCGTCGAAGATGCTGGTTTTCCCGGCTCCGGTTGGCCCCGACACCACGAACAATCCGACGTCGACGAGTCGATCGAAATCGACTTCGGCCCGGTCACCGTAAGGACCGAAGGCCTCCATGACCAGGTGGATGGGTCTCACGCCGCGCCGTACTCATTCGAAGACTCGAAGGTGGCCTCGGCCACGGCCCGATCCAGAATCGTGGTGACCTCCGGTCCGGCATCGGCGCTGCTCACCTCGGCGTAGAACTCATGGGCGAGATCGACCGGGGTGCGAACGGTGAGATCGGCGGCCGTGAGCCGTCGGCCGGGAAGTTCCGATCGGCCGATGCGGTGGATCTCGGCCAACCAGGGAAAGCGAGTCTTGAGCTGGCGATGGGCATCGGGGATGACGACGGTGTCGGTGAGTTCGACCTTGACCCAGGCATCGATGATCGGCGGCAGGGCCAGGATCTCGTCGAACGAGCCGCGAATGGTGTGCACTCGACGGCCGACCGGAACCGGCACATCGGCGGCCGAAACCGACCCGTCGATCGCCATGTCGACGATGACCACGCTCTTGCCGTGGGTTTCACTGAACGAGAAGGGCAAGGGCGAGCCCGAGTAACGAATGTGTTCGTGCCCGGCGACGAGCTGAGGGCGATGGAGGTGCCCGAGGGCCACGTAGCTGAACCCGTCGTAGAGCGACGCCGACACCATGCCGCTGTCGCCGACGGCAAGATCCCGCTCGGATTCGCAGGGCGCGGCCCCGGTGACGAAGGCGTGGGAGAGCACAATGCTTCGCATGCCCGGTTCGATCTGCGATCGGGCCTCGTCGAGGGCATGGCGCAGCACCATCTCGTGGGAGATTCGAGGGGTTCGGCCGAGCTCGGGATCAAGTTCGCCCTGCATTTCCGCTCGAACGGCCACGGGAGTGAGCAACGGCTCGAGAAACGGCGTGGCGACGATGGCCAGCGGCCCGTCGTGAAACTCCCGGACGACCACGGACGACGAGCTCTCGAAACCGCCTCGCACGATCAACCCGTCTTCGACGATGCCGTCGAGGGCGCCGATCCGTTCGCCACTGTCGTGATTGCCGGCGATCGCGACCACCTCGGCCCCAGCCGCACGAAGCCGACGAATCACGTCGGAGAACAATGCCACCGCGTCGGCCGGCGGAATGGCCCGGTCGTAGAGATCACCGGCAATGACGACGAGGTCGACCTGCTCGGTTGCGGCGGTTGTGGCCAGCCAATCGAGGAAGGAACGCTGATCTTCGAGCATCCGAAAATCCCCGAAGGACCGCCCGAGATGCCAGTCGCTTGTGTGCAGGATTCGCATGACCATGAGAGTACGCAGGGGGTGTGACAGCGAAGGTCGATGGTGCGGCCGTTCGGCGTGTTCAAGCGCTTTTGCAAGACATCAGGGCCGGAAACAGGCCCATCATCTTGCAGAACCGAAAAGAACACTGGCCAAGCCGACGGGCTACGTTTCGACGATGCCTCACGCTTCGATCAACGGCCAGAACATCTACTTCGAGGACACCGGAGGCAACGGCCCACCGGTGATTCTCGCTCATGGCTTCATGATGGACCATGAAATGTTCGAATCGCAGGTTGCGGCCCTCGAGAATGACCATCGGGTGATCACCTGGGACGAACGAGGATTCGGCCTGACCGAATTCGATGGAAAGCCGTTCAGTTACTGGGATTCGGCCGACGATTGCATCGGTTTACTCGACCACCTCGGGATCGAGCGGGCCGTGGTCGGCGGCATGAGTCAGGGCGGTTTCCTGTCGCTTCGGGTTGCGCTCGCCGCCCCCGAACGGGTGAGAGCGCTCATTCTCCTCGACACCGAAGCCGGCCTCTGGACCGATGAAGAACATGAGGCAAACGGTGCAATGCGAGACATCTGGATGAGTGCCGGCCCGGTGGACGGCCTGGTTTCGGTGCTGGCCTCGATCATCATCGACCACCCCGCCCACTCTCCGTATTGGATCGCCAAGTGGCAAGCCCGACCGATCGAGGGCTTCCTCCAGCCCTATGAATGTCTCGCCACCCGAGATGACATCACCGGCCGACTCGGCGAGATCGGCTGCCCGGCGCTCGTTGTACACGGCACCGAAGACACCGCGATAACGATGGAACGGGCCGAGCAATTGGCTGCCGGCTTGTCCGGAGCCGACGGCGTGGTGAAGGTGAGCGGAGCTCATGCCGCGAACATGACCAACCCCTTGCCTGTCAACGCCGCCATCACGTCCTTCCTCGCCGGGCTCCCCTCCTGAAATCTGGCGAGGGCAGGGCTAGTTCGCAGCCGTGGTGTCGATCCACGCCTGTTTCGTCATTCGCCAGATGCAATCGACACCCGCCTCGGCCGGGGCGACGGGTTCGCGGACTTGTTCGCCGACCATGACGTATCCGAGTGCTTCCGGTATTCGCGAGCTTCGTGTGTTGGATTTGGAGTGACGGATCTCGATGCGGTCGATGCCGGGAATCGCGAAGCCGCGACTGGTCAAGCCTCGAGAGGCCTCGGTGGCGAAGCCCTGCCCCACATGGTCGACGTGAATCCAATAACCGATCTCGAGTCCGCCCTCGCCGATTCGGCGATGGAACCCCGTGCCACCGACCACGACACCCTCGTGCAGAACACCCATCACGACATCACCGCCGGCCTCCCAGTCGGCGTTCCATTTCCGGATCAGCTCGACACGGTCGGCATCGGAGACCGGCTCGAACGCAGCCCACGGCATCCATGGCTGGAGATGTTCGATGCTCGACTGAACGGCGTTCCGTATGAGCCCGGCATCCTCCGGCAACCACCGGCGAATCACCAATCGGGGGGTGATGACCAACTCGGGAAGACGTTCCACCCGACCCATCATGGCCGCTACAGAGGTTTTCACCCCAGCAATTTGGCGGCGGCGTCGGCAATCGTTGACGTTGGCGCCGGGCGACCGGCCCACGGGTCCGTGCCTTCGTCGAGTCGCTGGGCGACGTTGCGCATCGTGATCATCCGAGGATGGAAGCTCGCGTCGAGCGCCTCGTCCCAGAACAACGGTGCGGCGAGGCTGGCTTCGGAGACAGCCCGGAGCGAATAGGGGGCGGCCGCATGAGAGGCGTGGCCATTGCGAAGCACATCGATCAACAGACGGCCTCGCCGCTCTTTCTTCGCGAACTCGAGGGTGAAGTCGGCGGGAAACCGGTCGACGAGGTCCCACGCCACTCGTTGGGCGAAGGCCCGACTCATCGCGTACGACACCACTCCTGGATCATCGGTGATGTCGACATGTATGTGCATGCCCTTCGATCCAGATGATTTCACCCGCGGCGCCAGGCCGAGATCGTCGAGCGCGGTGCGAAGGAGGGCGGCCGCCTTCTGCACCCTCGGTACGTCGTCTCCCTCGGGGTCGAGATCCCAGATCACCTCGATGGGATGGGCCGGATCATCAGCCGAGCTCAGCAACGTGTGCATGACCAATGCGGCCTGATTGGCCAGATAACGGAGCCCTGCTGCGTCCTGGACGACCGCGTACGTGATCAGGCCCTGGCTCTTCGATCCGACAGGAAGGCGGCCGATGTAGTCGGGCATGTGGTCGGGGGCGTTCTTCTGGTAGAAGCTCTTGCTGGAGATGCCATTCGGAAACCGTTCGAAAACCAAGGGTCGGTTGGCCACCTCGGTCAACATTCGATCGGCGATCATCGTGTAGTACTCGACGACCTCGGCCTTGGTGCCGTCGATGGCCGGAAAGAAGATCTTGTCGGGATTCGTGATCCCAACCGACACCACGGGCCGCTGTCGCAAGACTTCAGCCGCCTCCTTGTCCGGACGCAATCCCCGGTAGCGCGGGTGGCGCAGTTGGCCCGACGAGGTCCACTCGGTGAAGGCAACCTCACAGACCAGTTCGGGCTTCACCCAGGTGACGACGCCGAGCCCGGGAGGAGCGGCAACGAACGGGTACGTGTCGACCACCATGTCGTCGAGCCGTTGTCGCAGGCTTCGAAGCGTGGCGGCGTCGAAACCGGTGCCGACTTTGCCGGTGTAGACGAGTTGCCGTCCCTCGAACGCACCGAGGATCAGCGCTCCGAAACCGGTTCGACTTCCACCGCCGGCGGTGAACCCGACGATCACCATCTCCTCCGTCATCAAACACTTGAGCTTGTACCAGTTGCGGCTGCGGCCCGGTTTGTAGACGCTGTCGATTCGCTTGGCGATGAGGCCCTCCCAGCCCGCAGCGCAAGCCGCGGTCAGGAGCTCACGGGCATCGCCTTCGATCAACTCGCTCAACACGAGTGGCTCATGGAAATCGAACGCGTCGATCAAGAGGTTGCGTCGGCGGGAGAGCGCAATGTTTCGCACGTCGACAGCGTCGAGCACGAGGAGGTCGAACATGATGTAGCGGAGCTGCACTCCCTCGCTCCGCTCCGAGCGACCACCCCGGAGTCCGCCTTCTCGTTGCAACCGTTCGAAGCTCGTGTTGCCTTCGTCGTCGAGCACGACGACCTCACCGTCGACTGCGAAATTGTCGTAGGGCTGATCTTCGAGAGCGGCAACGATTTCGGGGTAGGCCTGCGTGGCGTCGATGCCATTGCGCGTTCGCAACTTCACCTTGCCGTCGGTGGCGATGGCCACGACTCGGTAACCGTCGTACTTACGCTCGAACCACCACTGCTCGGCTTCCCGGGCCAGAAGCCCATCGATCACCGAGTCGTCGGTGATCGATGCCAGCATCAGTTCCTGCGAGCGGGAGAACCCACTCTGTGGGCTCACGCCGACTTACGAACCGGCGCCTTCTTGGCCGCCTTCTTGGCCGTGGCCTTCTTGGTTTTGGTTTTGGTTTTGGTCCTGGTCGGCTCAGCCGACTCGTCGGCGTCGTCGTCGGCGTCGGCGGATTCCTCGTTGGCCGGCGTCGCGGTGGGGTGGCGTTCGCGAGCCGCCTTGGCGGCGGCAACGCTGGCCTCGAGCGCAGCGGCGAGATCGATGACGTTGTCGTCGGGCGCTTCGTCCTTCTCGAACACCATCTCGTCTCCGTCAGCCTTGGCCTGGATCAGCTCCAGCACGCGCTGACGATGGACGTCTTCGTGCTTGGTGGGGTCGAACGCCTCGGTGAGCGACTCGATGAGCTGCTCGGCCATGGCGAGTTCGGCTGGTTTGACCTCGATGCCTTCGAGATGTTCGAAATCGTCGATTTCGGTGGCGTCAGCGATCTCGTCGCCGTACACCATCGTGGACAGCATGAGCTTCCCGTCGACGGCGCGCACGGCGGCCAGGTATTGCTTGGTGCGCATCACGAATGTGGAGATGGCAACCATCTCGGAATTTTCCATCGCCTGGGTGAGCACTTGATAGGCCTTGGCCGACAACTCCGCCGGTGCCACGATGTAGGCGCTGTCGAAGAACACCGGGTCGATTTCCGACAAATGGACGAACTCGGAAATGTCGATGGTTCGACTCTTCTTGGCGTCGAGCGCCGACAGCTCTTCGTCGGTGACGACGACGAAATTGTCCCGGGTGATCTCATAACCCTTGACGATCTCGTTGTAGGGCACCTCTTCGCCCGTGTCGGCCGAGACCCGCTTCTGCTTGACTCGGGCGCCCGTCTTACCGTCGAGTTGATTGAACGAGACGTTCTGACGCTTGACGGCGGGGAAAAGTCGCACGGGTATGGAGATCAGGCCGAAGCTGATGGCTCCGCTCCAGATAGGTCGGGGCACGCGATTTCCTCCAGGTCAGGGGCTCCGCCCGTCGGACCCAACATTGTCCACATTGCGGACGTGAGCTGTCAAGAGTAGCAACCGGTTGGACGGAGATGAGGGTCGAGGCGGGTCGGCGATCAGCTCTCGACCACCTCGAGTGTTTCCCGCACCCGTTTCTTCGCCCCATCGAGGTCGACGACCGATCGCTCGATCGCTCCCGTTGATCGGCAGAACACGAACCGGCAGTCGACCACTGGCACGCCGAGAACCTCCTCGAGCGCCACGGCGTATGAGGCCCCTTGGAGTTCGTAGGTGGCCAGCTTGGACAGAATGTCTTCCTCGGAACGCACCGAGTCGGTTTTGTAATCGACCACGATCAGGCCGTCGGGGCCCTCGACGAGGAGATCGACATATCCCTCGATGATTCGATTTCCGACGGGAGCAGCAACGAACAGTTCCTTGTGATGGGCGTGGGACGCCGCGAGTTGGATCGCCTCGGATGCGAGCGCGGAGCCGACGAGTTTGGCCACAACGTCCACGTGATCAGGGATCCCCTCGATCGCACATTGTTGACGAACGAGCAGGTCGAGGTCGGGTCGGCCGGACCCGTCGAGTCGCCCCGACGCGAAATGGGCGAAATCGGCAAACTGAAGGACGCCATGAACCGCCGATCCGATCGCGGTTCCGGCCCGGCCGCGTCGGCGCTGAGTGATCGTTCCGTCTTCGGGCTGATCGGCGCCGTCATCGTCGTCGTCGGGAACCTCGGCGGCAGCGGCAGCCTCACTCGTGGCCAAGAGAGCGGCCTTGGCCACCCCCGTTGCCGAAACAACCCGGGGCTCGGCATTGGCCGACAGCCAGCGCTCGCGTGTTCTTGCCCACTTCGCTCGAGCCGACGCCTCAGCCTCGAGATCCAACCCGATCTCCGGCCGCTCGACCTCCGGGGATGGGTCGGGAGACGCGGGATCATCGAGGCCCTCCAACAACGAGAGTTGCTGAGGCTCGGCCTCGCCCCCGGAACGCCAGAGGACAGGCTGTTCGGCCGATTGTCCCCAGAACTGCCCCCCGTATGACTTGTCCGCAGCGGCCGCCTTGTGGTGACAGGACACGACGAGATGGTCTCGGGCCCGGGTGGCGGCCACGTAGGCCAGCCGCAGCTTCTCGTGGGCGTCCATGTCGGACTCGAGATTGGCTCGCGGCTCGTGATTGGCCGTGGCGACCTTGGCCCGCAGTTTGACCTCGGGTGGACCCGACTCACCCCACAACACACTCACACCCGCCCGCGACGTCTGGTGTTGGGTGGTCATTCCGCTGAGGATCGTGATGGGAAACTCCAGACCTTTCGAACCGTGGATCGTGAGGATCTGCAATGCCTCTTCATCGGTTTCGGGCAACATGGGCTCGTGGACCCGGGCCAGGTCGGCGCCCTGTAACGCCGCCCATTCGGTGAACGCTCGGAGGTCTCCCCCGCTGGCCTCTTCGAAAGCCCGCCCCTGCTCGACCAGGAACCGAAGGCGTCGCCACACATCGGTGGGGCGAGCGTCGCCGAACGCGAGCATCGTGGCCTGCCGCTCTCGCAACAACCGCTCCAACAGTGACGACGGCCTCGACCACCAGCGCTGGCTCCACAACGTTTCGAGGTGGGCGTAGGCCGAGCGCACCGGATGATCCTCGGCCAATAGATCGGGCACCGAACGCCGAAAATCCCAGTGACCTCCGAGCTGGCGAAAGGTGAGGAGGTCGACGTCGGAACATGCATAGAGCGGAGACCGCAATGCCGCGATCAGACTCAACTCGTCGGTTGGATCGTCGATGGCTCGCAACGCAGCCAAGGCATCCCGCACCTCCTGCGTGTCGTAGACGAGGGTGCCGGTGGCAATGCGGTAGGGCACGCCATCACCGTCGAGCGCCGCCCGCAAGAAAGGCAACGACGTGCGCGTCGGCAGCAGGATCGTGACATCGCTCAGGCGGGCCGGCCGCCAGGACTTCGTGATCTCATCGTGAACCGGCCATTCCTCCGGGCGTTCGATGATGTCGGCCACCACCTGGGCCACGTCGGTGGCCTCGACCTCACGCAGATCGGCCGCCTTCACCTTCGGATCGGGATGGCACCCTCCGATCAACAGCGGTCGATGATCGGCCCCAGAATCGGCCTTGCGGAAGGCGACCAGCGGTTCATACTTCGGCTGCTTGCCGTCCTGTTCGATTGGCATGAACTCGGTGAAGAGTGCATTGACCCAGTCCAAGATCGGCGGCACGGTTCGGAAGTTCGTGGTGAGCCGAGCCCAGCTGCCGCCTGGACCGAACCGGTTCCGCGTTTCGAGAAAAAGCTTGATGTCGGCCCGCCGGAATCGGTAGATCGATTGTTTGGGATCGCCAACGAAGAAGAGCCGACCGGCCTCGATCTCGAGGTCGTGCCAAGGGCCGGGTTGCGCACCCTCGGCGACGGTGGCCGCGATGAGCATGGCCAACTCGATCTGGATCGGGTCGGTGTCTTGAAATTCGTCGAGGAGAATGTGGGTGTAGCGCTGGTGGAGTTGGGCTCGGGCCTCGCCGTTGGTCCGTAACATTTCGCGGGCGAGGACCAGCAAGTCGTGAAACTCGAGGCCGCCGTCGGCCCGGCGGGCCACGGCCGCCGATTTCACTTCGATCGCCACGTCGTGCAGGAGATGGCGAAGCACTTCATCGGCCGCCTCGGTGATCAGCTCGTCGACGGCGAGATTGACCTCGTCGACGAACTTCTTGGCCTCCTTGGCACCACCGTCCCAGCTGCCGGCACGACCGGCGGAGCCCTTCTTGAATCCATTGGCGCCGGTCACTCCCGCCAACAGACCCAGCTTCCGATTCGGATCGGCGACGTCTCGGATCGCCAGCATCGGCGGGATCAACTCTTCGGTGAGTTTGACGTAGAACCCGTCACTCTGGTCGGTACACAACGCGGGCACCGACAAGATTGCGTCGACGGCGCGATCGAATCCCCCGAAGTCGAGCTCAGCCAACGGACCGGGTTCGTGATCGATCAGGTCGTCGAGTCGGTCCCAGTTCTGGTTGAACTCCACGGCCACATCTCGGAGCGTGGTGTGACGAGGAAATCTCGGTTCGAGCGCCACATCCAAGAGCGCTGCTCGTGTCAACAGTTCCTCGGCCGACGGATCTTCGTAGAGGGCGTCGACGAACCGACTCCACCGGTCTTCGTGGGCGAGCTGGGAACTGACCTCGTCGAGAACCCTGACTCGCGGCGGCAGACGAGCGGCCACGGCGAACTCGCTCAACAACCGGCTGGCGAAGCCGTGCAACGTGGAGATCGCAGCGAGATCGGCATCGGCAATTGCGTCGAGGCACCGTTGCCGGGTGTCGAGGTCACCGTCGATCAGACACTCGGCCGCCCGTTTCTCGAATTGCACCCGAATGCGTGTTTGGAGTTCGGCGGCGGCTGCTTCGGTGAAGGTGATCGCGGCGACATCGGCGAGACGAACGCCCTCGACCAGCACCAAATTGACGATGCGCTGAACGAGCTGGGTGGTCTTGCCCGAACCCGCACCGGCCTCGACGAACAACGTGTCGCCCAGACCGGTGCTGGAGATGCGTTCACGTGTGGCTGCGTCGACCGGGACCTCACTGATTCCGGATACGACACTGCCCTGGGCGTTCATACGGTTTCCTCGAGCTCGAGACCCTGCAACTCGAGACCCTGCAACTCGAGACCCTGACGAACCGCCAGCCCCGGGGCCGCCAACTTCTCGAGCGCCTGCTCACCCCGTGCGCTCGGGCAAACCGAGTCGAATGGACAATACGTGCAGGAGGCATGAGTGCCCCGGTAGCTGTTCCACTCGCCGGGAGACGCAGCGAAAACTCCACCCTCGATCCCGTCGACGATCGTTCCGAGCACACCCAGCATGCGTTCTCGCCGATCGGCGGTCCAGGGGTAGCCCGAACGCTTGTGGTTGGCGGCGGCGTTCACCATCCAATAGTGAGCGTCGACCTCATCGGCCCCGAGTTGTTGTCGAGCGGCTTCGGCATACATGCCCAACTGCAACATTTTGCCGCCCTGTACCGGGTCGCCATCGGCGATCTTGTCGTATTCCTTTCCACGGCCGGTCTTGTAGTCGGTGACGAACAATCGCCCGTCGACACCACGATCGACGCGGTCGGCCATCCCCCGGAACTGGAGCGTGCGGCCATCGTCGAGCGTGAGCTTCAACGGCTCGGCCCCCTTCATACCGAAGGGCAATTCCACACGTTCTGGTGTGGACCGGGTGACGGCGCGGTGAACGTTGTCGGCGATCAGGAAATCGTCGAGCAGGGCCAGGAGGTCGCTCTTGGTGATCTTCCACCGGACCGGGCGACCGGTGCGGCCGCGGCCCTCGTAGTCGTCGAAGACCTCGGCTGCGAGTTGCTGCACTCGTTCACGCTGCTGTTGGGTCCAGGGCGTGCCCGGTGAAGGCGGACCCTCTTCGATGATCTCGAGCAGGAACCGTTCGAGCACGGCATGGACTCCGGACCCTCGATCGAGGGGCGACAGTTCGATCATACGTTCCGGGTCATCGCGGTCGCCGAGGCCGAGCACTGCGCCCAGGAAGTAGCGAAAACCACAGGCGGCCCAGGTTTCGAGGCTGGTGGGAGAGAGCGGCCGTTCGGCCGTGGACGGAATGGGTGCGCCGAGCAGATTGCCGTCCCATTCGGTGAAATCTCGACTGGCTCGAGCCGCCTGTGCGTCTAGCCCCCGCCCTACTGCGTGGGTCGCAGGATGATGGCGAGCATCGACGCCGGCCAGTGCAGCGCGGTGCACCGACGACAGATCCCGCTCGTCGAGCGATGCGAAGGATGCCGCGTTGAGCAAGCCCGACGCATACGAAGGCACCTCGATGACCACGGCCGGTGTTGCCTCGTCGAACTCGGTTGCATACACCGGTTGCCCGGCCAGGGCCGTGGCCGAATCGAGCAACCAGCGGGAGGGTCGGGCTCGGCGCCCGCCGCGGAGATCACCACGGGCGAACAACAGCGTCGACTGCGGTGCGGACGCTAGCGCGGCCAAGAACTGGCGGTGTTGTTCGCCCAATTGACCCAGCCGCAGCTCGAGTTCGCCGTTGGCCAGGCTGCGGGCCGCGTCGGGCAGCATCGAATCATCGCGCCGGGGTCGGGGACACATCCCCTCGGCGCACCCGAGCAGAAAGACCGCGTCGAGATCGTGACCAACCGACGAACTGAGCGGGCCGTAGACAACCCCTTCACCGAAACGACCCGACCGACCGCGAGCAACGTCGAGTTCGCTGCTGAGGGCTCGCAGGAACACCTCGCGACTCGGACTGGATTCGATCTCGTCGAGACCGGCCAATCGTTCCAACGACGCCTCGACCCGTTCGAACGCGACCTGTTCGGCTTCGGGCCAGGATGTGTGTCGATGGGCGGGGCCGAGGAGTTGCTGCATCATGGCGAGCGAGGCCGCTGACTTCTGGCTCCACGAGGCCGCCGAATCGATGGCGCCGACCTGGTCGTCCAGGGTCGACACGAACGCTCGCAGCTCACCGAGATCGTTGGCCTCACGATCGATCTTGTCGATGAGCCACTGGTGACCCGCTGACTCGGCTTCGGTGCGCTGATGAACGAGCGCCTTCGACCGAATCTCGAGCTTGACCTGCCAATCAGAAAGGCCCTGGACCACACCGGCCTGCCGAGACAGTGTTTCCCAAGCCGACGGACGAACCGGCCCGTCGGCCTGTCGCAGCGGCCCCGAGTTCACCACCGCCATCACGCGGTCTCGTCGCCAGCGCTGAGCGGGAAGGGCGAGGGCCCCGAGGAGTGTTCGGCCGGCCACCGATTCGGCCAGCTTTCCCCGTGATGGTCCGTTGGCGGGGATGCCGGCGGCGGCGAACTGTTGCTCGAGAATCCTGACGTAGGGATCCGGGGTCGGATGGAAGATACCGATGCGGTCGAGTGGGGTTCCGCTTTCGGCGAGTGCCACCACTTCGCGAATGACGGCCCGCACTTCTTCGTCGGCATCGGTGACCGAGATCATGGCGCCTGCGTGTGGCGGCGTGACGCCTTCTCCGGCCGACGCCGGTTTGACCACTCCCGCCACTTCGCACGTCTGCCATACGGCTTGATCGGCGTCGTTGTCGCCCGTGACACCAACGATCACCGTGGACGCCGCCGCTTCGAACGCGACCTTCAAGAACTCGGTGAGCGGACGAGTGGTCGGCCCCGGCAGGTACCACACCAAATGGCCCAGCGGCTTCACGGCTTCGGTGAGATCGGATCGCCGCGAGGCCGCCCGCGCAACATCGGCCTCATCGTGAAAAGCGCCGAGATGACTCGAGATCGACCGGAAGAAGGCAATGGCCGAAGCCGCTGACCAACCGGCCTCGGATTCGATCCTGCGAAGCGAGAGTTCGCTCACACTGCTCAACTCGCCGGCCAGGCGAGCGAGCGCCGACTCGGTGGCATGATGATCGGCGACCTCGGCAAAGTGTCGTGGATCTTCCGCCAATGCCTTCCGCACCGCCGCCCCCAGGACGGGATTGGTCAATGGTCGCCGATCACCCAGACGCCCGGCGGCGAGGATCTCGGCCAACCGAAACGGTGTGACGAAATTGACGTTGGCGATACCGCTGGGACCGACCTCTCCGCTACCCAGCAGTCGTCGGGCGGAGAGCCCGGCAAAGTTGGACGGCACGATCACCGTGACCGGACGAAGAAGACCATCCTGTTTTGCCGCTTGGATGGCCGCGCCCAAGGCAAGGCTCGCCGGTCGTCCGTAGGCCCTTGCCACCACATTCTCGATCACACCATGGAGAGTACGAGGGCCATGTGACATTGATGATGATCACCCGGTTCTCGGCCGCGTGGACATCCGGTGATCAGGTGACTCCAGCCGCTTTGAGCTTTGCTCTCACCCGCGGCGGTGTGAGCGGGAACGAGTCGAACCACACGCCCGTTGCATCGTGGAGGGCGGCCACCACGGCCGGGGCGTAGGGGATCATCGGCATCTCAGCCATCCCACGGACGCCGAAGGGGCCACGAGGGTCGGGGATCTCGAGCAGCACGGTGCGAACCCGTTCGGGAATGTCACCGATGCCGGGAATGAGATAACCCGAGAAGCGGGGATTGAGGATCCTGCCTTCCTCGACGATGAGATTCTCCGATAGTGCATATCCATGAGCCTGGATCACCGCCCCTTCGACCTGACCGGTCACCAAGTCGGGATTGATGATGCGACCGACGTCGTTCGCAACGACGACGTCGTGAACGACGATGTGGCCCGTTTCGATGTCGACCGACAAATCGACGGCCTCGGCCACGTAGCCGTATGCGAAGTTCGGCTGACGTGGCGCCCCGCCCGGGTCGAGCAACTCGGTGGGCGGTGGCACGTAACGGAAGTCACCGATGGCCGGCCGGTGCCCCTCTCGCCATGCCTTGTCGGCCTCCTCGGCCGCACCGAGAATGGCATTGCCACTCATCCAGCTGAGGCGGGAGGCTGACGCCGAGCCGGAATTGCCGGTGGTCGCCGTATCGGAGAACGTGGCGGTGATCGCATCGATGGGCAGACCGGTGGCCTCGGAAACCATCTGCAGGAATGCCGTGTGGGCTCCCTGACCGACATCCGCACCGGCGAGAAACACCTCGGCCGATGTTGCATCGACTCCATCGTCGTCGCCGTGAAGAACGATCTTGGCCTCGGACTTCTCGGGGAAGCCGAACGAGAAGCCGACATTCTTGAAGGCGCAGGCGAACCCGCGGCCGCGACGAACGCTGTCGGCCGAGCCGGGAAGCGACGCAAACGAGGCGATCGCTCGTGACTCGGGCGTTGGTGCCGTCCAGCCCGCTTCCTCGGCGCAGGCGTCGACCACCTGCGGGATGCTCACTCCCGGCGGCATCTCGGTGCCGGTGATACCGATCGAACCATCGTGCAGGAGATTCCGACGCCGAACTGCCACGGGGTCGAGGCCGAGGACGTCGGCCAACTTGTTCATCTGACATTCGGCGACGAAGCAGCCTTGCGGACCACCGAATCCTCGAAAGGCTCCACCGGGAACCGTGGTGGTGTAGACCGCCCAACTGTCGATCCGGGCCAAGGGAATCTCGTAGGGCCCCGAGACCGTGAGGTGGAGGTTACCCAGCACCTTGTTGGACGTGCAGTTGTAGGAACCGGCATCGAGGTGGCAGTCGGCCTCGACGGCGAGGATCTTCCCGTCGTTCGACGCTGCCAGCCGAGCGGTGACCTTTCCCCGGTGCCGCTTGTGATGGCCGACGATGCTCTCCTCGCGATTCCATTCGCAGCGCACGGGCCGAGCAATACCTTTGGCTTCCAGGGCCTTCACCGCGAGTGCGACCACGATCTGGAGACTCATGTCTTCCTTGCCGCCGAAGGCTCCACCGATGGCGCGGTAGATGATCCGCACTTCTTCGTGCGGGAGATCGAGCGCGTGCGCCACCTGCTCCTGATCTTCGTGGGTCCATTGACCGGCGGTTTCGATCGTGACCCGACCCTCGTCGTCGAGGTAGCCAACGGCGGCTTCGGTCTGCAGGTAGGCGTGTTCTTGGTACGGCAGTTCGTACTGGCCCTCGATCACCACATCGGCCGATTCGAAGGCGGCCGCCACCGCATCGGGGTTTCCCTGACGGATGACGAGGTGGTGATAGACGTTGGAGCCCGATGGATGCTCGGGATGAATCAGCGGGGCGCCGTCGGCCATCGCCTCCTCGACCGATCCGAGAATCGGTAGCGGCTCCCACTCGACCTCGATCAGCGCCGCCGCGGCCTGGGCGATGACCTTGGTTTCAGCGACGATCACCGCGATGTTGTCGGCCTCCCAGCGGCTGACATCGTGGGGGATCGCCGATCGCCCTGTCGACGTCGGGCCGACGAGTACGGGCTGATCGAACATCGTCAGTCCGTACTCATTCACAGGAACGTCGGCGGCCGTGATGACGGCATACACCCCTTCCATGGCTGCGGCAACCGTGGTGTCGAGCCGAAGAATCCGGGCGTGCGGCTGATCGCTGAACACGACGAAGACTTCGAGCATCTCGTCGAGTCGCACGTCTTGGGCGTACAACGCCCTTCCGGTGGCCTTGGCAACGGCGTCGGCCTTGCTGATCGACTGACCCAGTGGACCGCTCATGTGAACGCCTGCTTGATCTTGTAGTAACCGGTGCACCGGCAGAGATTTCCGGCCAGACCCTGTTCGACCTGTTCCGCCGTCGGAGCTTCGAATTCTGCTTCGAGCGAGCAACCGGCCACGATGAATCCGGGAATGCAGAAACCGCATTGCACCGCAGCGGCCGTGACGAAGCGTTGCTGCAACGAGCCGAGCTCCTCACCGTTGGCCAGACCGGCGGCTGTCGTGATCTCGGCGCCGTGGGCTCGTCCGGCAGGAACCAGGCAGCTCAACACTGCCGTACCGTTCAGCTGCACCGTGCACGCCCCACACTCACCCTCGGCGCAGCCCTCTTTCGTGGTGGTGACATCGGCCTCGTCACGAAGCCAGGTGAGGAGCGAGTCGCCGGTCCAACCAGCCGACACCTGCTCGCCGTCGACTGTCGTCACAACTGCATCGGAGGACGTCAGGGAGCCGCCCGGTCCCGAGCCTCCCGCCGGCACGGCAGGCCCACCGAGCACGGGCGGCGTGAGGGGCAGCGCGTCGGCCTCACGGCCGGCGGCAAGTGCTCGCAGCGCTCGTTTGACCATCACCTCGATCTGGTCGACTCGGTAGGAGGCCGGGGCCCGCAAGTCATCGATCGGCTGGACAGCCGCCGCTGCAGCCTCTGCGGCAGCCGCGATCACCGTTTCGTCGAGTTGATTTCCGTCAAGGGCCTGTTCGGCGGTGCTGATGCGCCCGACGACGGGCGACACACTTCCGAGCACCAGGCGCGTGTCTCGGGCGACGCCGTTCCGGTCGATCGTGGCGACCACAGCGAGGTGGACCACCGAGATGGCCTGAGCTCGGCGCAACCCGAGCTTCAGGTACACGCCCCGCCGATCGTCGGCGAGCGCCGGAATGGTGATACCGGTCACCAGCTCATCGGCGGCGAGCACGGTCTTTCGAACACCCGAGTAGAACTCGCCGACGGGAACGGTCCGCATCCCTCGTCCTGAGATGATGGTGATTTCGGCATCGAGCGCAATGAGGGCCGAGATCGTGTCGTTGGCCGGACTGGCGGTGACCACGTTCCCGACCACGGTTGCCCGGTTTCGGAGCGCAGGTGAACCGACCTCCCAGCACGCCTGCGCCAGAGGCAGAGCGGCGGTTCGCACCAACTCACTCGTGATGCATTGATTGTGCGTGACAAGCGGGCCGAGGTGGAGCCCGTGGCGCGATTGATGAATCGAATCAAGACCTTCGATCCGGGTCAGGTCGATGAGAACCTCGACACCGGGGCGGCCACCGCGATCGAATTCGACCATGAGGTCGGTGCCGCCGGCGACAAGTCGGGCCCGATCCCCATTCTCGGTCAACAACGCCATGACCTCTTCGAGGGAGGTCGGGCTGACATAACTGGTGGGCCGATGGCCCGCTCGTTGCACGATGTGGAGTTCCATCAGGAAGCACCGTTGTAGATCGCTCCACCACCGGACGCATAACTCTGCAGGACCTCGACCGCTTCAGCTCGTCGGATGTCGGAGACGACGTCGATTCCGATGCTGTGCAGATGTTCGGCCCAACCGTCAGGTTTCCGTCCTTCATCGAATCCGACGGCCCGGGCGTCGGCGTCACGCGCACCGCACACCAAGCGCCGGACTCCGCTCCAGGGCACGGCGCCCAGGCACATGGCGCAGGGTTCGGCCGAACTCACGAGTTCGTAGAGCCCGCGGGACGCAACGTCCCACGTTCCCAGCCGGAGGCCGGCCATGGAAATGGCAACGATCTCGGCGTGAGCAATCGGAACCGACGCGGCAACCACTCGATTCACGCCGGGGGCGATCATGCGACCTTCGTCATCGAAGATCGCGGCCGCGAACGGCCCGCCCCCGTCTGCAACGTTGAGGGCCGCCAGCCGCAACACCGCATCCATCCTGGATTCGACGTCGGGATGGACCTCGTCGATCTCACCCCAAACCCAGGAAGGGAGTTCGATCTCGAGAGACCGTGGTGTTGGGCGCTCGTGGTCAGTAGTCATCGCCCGTGAGCGTGCCCATCTTTCAACAGAATGTCAACATCGTCGGGACCCGACCCGACCGCTACTGTTGCGCCCTTGTTCGGAGCCCGTCCTGTCCGTTTCCCGGTTGTGCTTCGCTTCCTCGCCGGATTGAGCGCCATCGTGCTGGTCGCGAGCTGCGGCGGCACCGAACTCGACCTGGAGTCCACCTTCGACGGGCAGTGGGTGGTCACCGAACTTCGGGCCGACGGGGCCGACATCGATCTGGGCAACACCCGAATGGTGTTGAGCATCATCACGACCACGGCTGCGGTCGAAGGTGTCACCGGGTGCCACGAGGTTTTCGGTAGCTACACCTTGATCGACGACGGTTCGGGGTCGGGTGCGGCCAGCTTCACGATGCCGGGTACCAGCCGGACCGAGTGCAGCATCGTCGAGCAGGTCAAGGAGGACGGGTTGATCGACGCACTCGAAAGCGTCACACAATGGGAGGCCGACGGTGTCGACCTCGTGCTCACTCAGCCGGGAGCGTCTGATCCCGATGCGTCTCGGCCGTTTCCCCTGGCTCGAGATCTTGCGGTGCTGACCCCGGTCGGGTGAGAACCTGCACTTTCAGCCCTCCATGACCGAATCCGGTCACGGGCTTCAGGCGACCATCAGCCTTGTGGGCCAGGCGGCCGTCGGCCGCAACCATGGTGAGGCTCCATTCGGGCCGACGGTCTCGGAGCACGGACCCGAAGCGCTTGTAGAGCGGTTCGAGATCGCCGTCGCCGACCCGCTTCCCGTAAGGAGGGTTGGTCACGATCATGCCCGGCCCATTGGCGCCGGTGAGATGGGAAACGACACGTTGTTCGACGGCAACGATGTCGGCCACCCCCGCCCGTTCGGCATTCGCTTTCGTGGCCTCGACGGCCATCGTGTCTCGGTCGGTGGCTTCGATCGACACGGATCTGGCGTCATCGCTCTTGGCCTTGGCCTCACCTTGCACACTCGCCCAAGTGCCGCGATCGAAGGTCGGCCAATTCTGGAAGGCGTAGCGACGAGAGCCGCCCGGAGGCAATCCTCGAGCCATGAGTGCGGCCTCGATCGCGATCGTGCCCGATCCACAGAACGGATCGGCGAGCGGGAGTGAACCGTCGTAGCCGACTTCCATCAGGAGGGCCGCAGCCATCGTGGGTCGGAGAGGAGCAATGCCGAGATCGAGCCGCCACGCCCGATGGTTCAGCGGCGTGCCTCCGGTATCGACGCTGATCGTGCAAAGGTCGCGATCGAGGCGAACCACGAAGGGCTGGATCTGTTCCCCTCGTGACGGCGGACCCACGATCTTGTGCAGGCGTTCGGCGATGGCCTCGGTGTGATAGAGCCGAGATTTGCTGGCGCTGACCCGAAACTCCGGCGCGAGTTCATCGGCCATCCACGGCGTCCAATCGACCTCGCTGGCTCGGAGTTGGAGATGCGAGAAATCGGTGGCTCGGAACTTGGCGATCCTCACCAGGATTCGGGAAGCCGTGCGCAACCACACATTCGCCATGTAGAGCTGGCGAGTGGTGGACTTGAATTCGACGACACCCTTGTGACCCGGTTTGGGTTTGATCCCGAGGGCCCTCAGCTCGGATTCGACGAACGGCTCGAGGCCCGGGGTGCAGATGGCGGCGGCATCGAGTCGGTCACTCATGGGCGGCAGCCTCGCAGCATCAGCGACAAAACGTGCCCGAGCGGCAGCAGGCGTGGATGACGGGAATGGGAACGAGCACTGCGAACTGCGCCGCCGGGATCAGCGCTGCCACCTGTGGGATGGTTGGGGAATGGGCCTGATTGGTTGGATCATCGGTGGTTTCGTGGTGGGACTCATCTCACAGTGGCTCGTGAAAGGCCCCCACAACCTGGGCTGCACGGGCACCGTCGCACTCGGAATCATCGGTTCACTCGTCGGCGGCACCATTTGGGGCGCACTGAGCGGCGACAACTTCGACCTCCGCACCGGCGGGTTCCTGGCGTCGATTCTGGGTGGCGTGATCGTGCTGGTGGTGGCCCGCCTGCTCAGCGGAGAAGGCCGACAACCTCGAACTCGACGCGGCGGTTGACCGCCCGCCCCTCAACCGAATCGTTCTCCGAGATGGGCTGCGTTTCGCCCCGCCCCTCGGCCTCGATGTATTCGCCCCGAACTCCCCGGTGGATCAGCTCGCTCCGCACCGCCTCGGCTCGCCTGAGTGACAGCGAATCGTTGACCGCGTCGGCCCCGACCGAATCGGTGTGGCCCACCAGACGCAAACGAACACCGTCATCGGCCAGCAGCATCGCCGCCGCAGTGGCCACGAGCGGTTCGTAACGATCGACGACCTTGGCTTGGCCCGTGTCGAACCGAACCGTCTCATCGAGGAGCATCGGCGTCGGCAGCGAGAGGTCGACCACGACTGCGGCGTCGACCCGTAGATCGTCGATCACGACGACCTCTCCCATGACCTGAGCAACTCGGTCAACAACGGCGTCACGCATCTCATCCGATGAGACCACTCCATCGAGGTGGACCTCACCGTCACGAACCAGAATGGCAACCGCCGGCTCGGCCAACACCTGCACCGGCGTTTCGCCGTCCACCGCAGATTCGCCGCCGATGAACACCTGCCAGAGCAGCGGCAGGCTGAAGAGGAGCGTCAGGAGCAGGAGCAACCATCTCCCCGGCACATTTCGAAGCAGTCCCCGCTTCCAGAACACGAAACGTCGTGGGATCGGACCGAAGACGATTCCGGGCAACAGCGGCGTCGGGCTGCGAACGAAGGCCACATTTTCTCGACCGGACGCCGCATCACCCAGCGCAGCATCACCCAGCGCAGCATCACCCAGCGCAGCATCACCCAGCGCAGCATCACCCAGCGCAGCAT
>JBBKXQ010000092.1:0-2766 GCA_037969565.1 Acidimicrobiales bacterium
TCTCTATCTCTATCCGTCCGATCTCACCGACGCCCTCATCGACACGATCTGCAACACCGGGGTTCCCTACTTCGACCTCTCGCTCCAGCACGTGAGTCGGCCCTTGATGCGACGGATGCGTCGGTGGGGGAGCGGTGACGTGTTCCTGGAACGGGTCGAGGCCATCCGAGCTCGTGAGCCCGAGGCAGCGTTCCGCAGCAACTTCATCGTGGGCTACCCGGGCGAAACCGAGGAGGACCACGACGAACTCCTCCGTTTCGTCGAGGAAGCCCGAGTCGACTGGTGCGGCTTCTTCGCCTACTCCAAGGAGGACGGCACCTACGCCGCCGATCTCGACGGTGCAGTTCCCAAATCGTTGATGAGTGAGCGACTTGCGGAGCTTCGCGAACTGCAAGATCAGATCACGGCGGAATCGCGTGATGAACTGATCGGCGAGACAATCACCGTTCTGGTCGACGAGCCAGGCGTTGGTCGAAGCCACCGTGAGGCTCCCGAGATCGACGGCATCGTTCAACTACCGATGCGGCTCGAGGTCGGGGAGTTCCACGAGGTGGAAGTGCTGTCGGCCGAGGGCCCCGATCTGATCGCCGCTCCGCCCCATGGCTGATGCTGCTCGGCCCACCATGGACTTGATCGGCCGCTCTCGATACGCCCTCGCGGCTAACGGCTTGACGGTGAGCCGGCTGATTCTGGCGCCCGTCCTTGCGTTGATGATTCTTTCGGAGGAACAACGCTGGCTCACGTTCCTGTTGGCTCTGGCGCTCGGCGCCAGCGACTTCTTCGACGGCAAACTCGCCAGGCAGGCCACGCCGACCAAACTCGGAGCGTTCATCGATCCGCTGGCCGACAAGGCCGTGGTGCTTCTCGCAGGCTTTTCCCTTGTGACGATCGGTCGCTTCTGGGTGCTGCCCTGGATCCTGATCGCCATCCGCGAGATCGGCATCCAGCTCTACCGCTCGTATTGGGCCAGCGGCGGGCTGGCGATTCCGGCTCGCCCGTCCGGCAAATACAAGGTCTTCGTGCAGGGCATTGTCATCGCCACGGCGCTGTGCCCGGCCCTCGACGACGTTCCCGTGATCGCCGACGTGCTTCTCTGGGTTGCGGTGGCTTTCACACTCTTCAGCGGAGCGCAGTACCTTCTCGACGGTCAGAAAGCCCTCCGCACCAGCGGCAGCCGCTGAACCATCGAGATCCACAAACGGAGAGCCTGTGAACGTTGAAGTCGTCGCCATCGGAACCGAGCTGCTGCTCGGTCAGATCGTCGACACGAACTCGGCCTGGATCGGCGAACAGTTGGCGGCGGCAGGGGTCAACTCGCACTACCAGACCAAGGTCGGCGACAACCCCGAGCGCATCCGTGAGGTACTCGCTCGTGCGGTCGAGCGCAGCGATGCCGTGATCTGTTGCGGTGGGCTCGGTCCGACGCAGGACGACATCAGCCGCGAGATGATCGCCGAGTTGATGGGCGTCGAGTTGGTGCTCGACGAAGCGATCGCCGATCGCATTCGCCGGATGTTCGAGAGTCGGGGCCGGACGATGCCCGACAACAATCTTCGGCAGGCGATGGTTCCGGTCGGGGCCTCCACCATTCCTCAACAACCGGGCACCGCCCCGGGATTGATCTGCCCGGTGGGATCTCACGGCGGCGTGATCTACGCCGTACCCGGGGTGCCCTACGAAATGATGGAGATGGTTGAGGGCACGGTGATCCCCGATCTGCGCCGCCGCTCGGGCGACACCGGGGTGATCAAGAGTCGTGTTCTGCGCACGTGGGGCACGAGCGAATCGGCCCTTTCCGAACTGCTGGCCGACCGCATCACCGAACTCGACGAGATCGGCAACCCAACCCTGGCCTTCCTCGCCAGTGGGGTGGAGGGGCTGAAGGTTCGCATCACGGCCAAGGCCGAGGACGAAGCCGCAGTGGTTGCCATGCTCGACGCCGAGCAGGCCGAACTCGAACCGCTCATCGGCCCGATCGTGTTCGGCATCGATGACGAGAACATGGAAGCGGTCGTGGTCCGCCTCCTGACCGAACGGGGGCTCACGCTCGGTGTGGCCGAATCGGTCACCGGCGGTTATCTCGCGGGCCGGATCTGTGCTGTGCCCGGGGCCAGCGACGTCTTCCAGGGTGCGGTGGTCGCCTACAACTCCGACGTGAAATTCCGGGTCCTCGGGGTGCCCGAGGGGCCGGTGGTCACCGAGGAAGCGGCCGTTGCCATGGCGGAAGGCGCCCGTGCCGTGCTCGGCGCCGACATCGGGTTGGCAACAACCGGCGTTGCCGGCCCTGACGAAATCGAGGGCAAGCCGGTGGGAACGGTGTGTCTGGCCGTCGCCTCGGCTGACGGCGCCATCGCGGCGACGGTTCGACTCCCCGGAGACCGCGAACGCATCCGGCAGTTTGCGACCATCACCCTGCTCGACCTCTTGCGTCGAACGCTCGCCGGATAGCACCCGCGAGAATTCCGCACGAATCTTCCACTCGTTCGAAGTACTGGTCGTTGCGAACGCTCCCTCCCAGCACACCCGCAGCGCCCAGTACCCGGCAACACTGTTGTGCAAACTGATTCAAAAATCAACCAAAACTGGTGTTTCCGGCAAACTCAGCGCGATCAGCGACGCGAGTCGGCCTCAGCCGTCGGCGCTGAAGCGGCCGGTGGTCTCGGCGTAAAAGGCATTTCGTTCGGCGCAGGTGCGGGTGAACACGAAGTCTTGGAACTCGAGTTGATCGGCGTCGAGTTCCCTCCAGATCTCCTGCAGCACGGCGGC
>JBBKXQ010000093.1:0-20281 GCA_037969565.1 Acidimicrobiales bacterium
GCAGTGACGGCCACGCACTCGGGAATCTCCACCGAGAAAAGCGACTCGCAGACAAACGAAGACGCCGGAGCCTTGGCCCGGGCGAGGTCGACCATCTCGGATGCAATGTCCACCCCGAGTACGGCGAAACCCGCGTCGTTCAACAACCGGGCCGTCGTACCGGTGCCGCAACCCAGATCTACAACCAGACCCTCGGAAATACCACGCTCCCCGAGCCGAGCGATGAGTTCCCGGGCGGCCGAAGTAGCGACATGATCGTCGTGCACGTGCTGGATGTTCGCGAGATCGGTTTGATGCGCCACCCGCTCAGTCTGGACCAATCGCGGAGACTTTCCGATCCACCCTCGGTTCGGAGCCCATAACGTTGGCCCATGCCCGAACTGCCCGAAGTGGAAACAGTTCGCCGTCAGATTGCCCCTCGCCTCGTCGGGCGCATGGTGGTCGAGGCCGGCTCGCATCCGTCGGCGAAGTTCACACCAGCGAGAGACGTCACCGGGGCCCGGTTCGGTGAAGCGAGTCGGCGGGGCAAGTATTTGATCCTGCCGCTCGACACCAGTCAAGAACTGGTCGTACATCTCGGTATGACCGGCCAAATTCGCTTTCGGGATGGCCCGGCCGACGATTCAGACCGTCATCTACGAGCCTGGTGGCAACTCGAGGGCGGAGACCGACAGTCAGCCGAGACAACCGAGACGATGGAGTTCGCCGATGTTCGCCGTTTCGGACGGCTGCGAGTCGTGCCGGCCGGCGACTACCGATCCATCCCCACGCTGCACAACGCCGGACCCGAACCGTGGGATCCTGGCCTGACCGAACAGGTCTTCTGGGCTCGGCTCAACACGAGCCGGAGAGCGCTCAAGACCCAACTCCTCTCGCAACGGCCCATCGCCGGCGTCGGAAACATCTACGCCGACGAGGCCCTGTGGCTGGCTGCAATCAATCCCCGAATCGTTCGAATCGGACGGGCCCGAGCCGGCCGACTGCTCGAGGCCCTTCGCGACGTCCTGGAACAGGGTGTCGAAAATGGAGGAACGACGCTGCGCGACTATCGCAACGCCGACGGAGAGGAGGGCAGCAATCAGCATCGGCTCCGGGCCTACGGACGAGCTGGACAGCCCTGCCTGCGTTGCGGAAACGAACTCCGATCGTCCCAACTCGATGCCCGCACGACCACCTGGTGTCCGAGATGCCAGGCTCGGTGACACCGCACCACCTCGCAAGAGGCCCTCGGCCCGTGTTCTGATAGCGCCTTCTCCGGCGCAGGTTAGGATCACCCAATGACGAGGTGGCTGTCAGAGCAGGAGCAAACCGTCTGGCGGAATTATCTGGAAGTGATCGCGCGCCAGATGGAAACGTTCGACCACGACCTTCAGGAGCAGGCCGGACTCGCACTCACCGATTACGAGATCCTTGTGATGTTGTCCGAGGCGCCGACGCATCGGCTCCGAATGAGCGAACTCGCCGGAAAGGTCATCGTGTCTCGGAGCCGCTTGACCTATCGCGTCGACCGCCTCGTTGGTCGCGGCCTGATCGAGCGGCACGAATTCTCCGACGATCGACGCGGAGTACTGGCGCTCATCACCGATGCCGGCCTCGAAGCCTTGGCCGCAGCGGCCCCGGGCCACCTCGAGGTCGTGCGGGCCCAGGTCTTCGACCATTTGAGCGACCACGAGCTCGAGGTGTTCTCCACCATTTTGGCCAAGATGGTCAGCATTCACCGTCCCTGATGACATCGATCCGATCGACGGCCAGGCTCTGATCGTGGAATTCGGAGTGATCGGCGACGGTCGAGCCGGATCCTCCTTCCGGCTGGCGCTCGAAGGAGAGGGCTGGACTTGTAAGAATGTGTTCTTGCGGGGGGATGACGTGCGGTCGGCTGCGAACAATGGCCTCCATGCCATTCTGCTTGCCGTTCCCGACGCGGTAATCGGCGCCCTCGCCGGAGCCATCGAGCCCGGACCTTCGGTTGTCGTTCACCTGTCGGGGGCCACGACACTCGAGCCGCTGAGCGACCATCCGCATACCGGCTCGATTCATCCTCTGGTATCACTTCGAGGAGGAGCAACCGGCGCCAAAGCCCTGCTGGGAGCCAACTTTGCCGTGGCCGGATCGACGGCGCGGGCGGCCGATGTTTGCCAGTCTGTTGTTTCCACGTTGTCGGGAACCGCGTTCGTGGTGCCGGACACCAACCGGGCGATCTATCACGCAACGGCCACCGTGGCGGCCAATCATCTCGTCGTTCTGTGCGCCCAGATCGAGCGCCTCGCCACCAGAGCCGGCGTCCCGGTCGCCGGATTCTGGGACCTCATGGCCGGAGTGCTTCACAACGTCGGCGCGCAAGGAGCAGAAGCCTCGCTGACGGGGCCAGTGGCTCGGGCCGACTGGTACACCGTCAGCAAACATCTTGCTGCCGTCGACGGACCCGACGGCGAGCTCTATCGTGCGCTGGCTCGGTCAGCCGCAGAGCTCGCCGGGCACGAGTGGCCCGCCATGCTCGATTCCCCACTCGGAGACACCCCCGACAGATGACCATCGAAATCATTCCAACGATCGCCGCACTCCGGGTCCGACTCGATGACGCTCGGACCAAGGGTGCACGGGTCGGACTCGTTCCGACCATGGGCTACCTCCACGCCGGGCATACGTCGCTGATGGCGGCCGCCCGAGCAGAGAACGACCTCGCGGTGACCAGCATCTTCGTCAATCCCCTTCAGTTCGCAGCGGGTGAGGACCTGACCGACTACCCCCGGGATCTGACGCGAGACATCGCTCTTGCGTCCGATGCCGGCGTCGATGTCGTCTTCACCCCATCGGTCGACGAGATGTATCCCTTCGGAGCGGTGCTCACCACGGTGACGGTTGATCAGATCTCCACCCTTTGGGAAGGGGCCACCAGGCCCACCCATTTCGCCGGGGTCGCCACCGTGGTCGCCAAACTCTTCGCCATTACCGGCCCGTGCCGCGCCTACTTCGGTGAGAAGGATTTTCAGCAGCTGGCCGTCGTCAGACGGATGGCGGCCGATCTCTCGTTGCCGGTCTCCGTGGTCGGTTGTCCAATCGTGCGCGAAGCCGATGGTCTGGCCCTGTCCAGCCGCAACGTCTACTTGGGCCGGGACGAGCGGGCCGCCGCCACCGTGCTCCGTCGTGCCCTCGATGACGGGTTGGCCGCGATCGAGAGTGGCCAGCGGTGCGCAGCCGAGGTGATCGCAGCCATGACCGCTCGAGTGGCAACAGAGCCCTTGGCTCAACTCGACTACTGCGCCGCCGTGGATGCCAACTCGTTCCTTCAGCCCGAGTGGTTGAGCGATGAAATTCGGCTGCTCATCGCCTGTAGAGTCGGGCGCCCTCGACTGATCGACAACGCAGGTGTCATGATCATTGAATGAAAAGGCGAACCGGCGTGCCTCACATCATGGCGTCGAAGGTTCGCGATGGTGACGAACCGCTGGTGATGGTCACGGCTTACGACGCTCCGTCGGCGCGAGTGGCGAGCGAGGCAGGCGTGGATCTGATCCTCGTCGGCGACAGCGTCGCCATGGTCGTCCTCGGATACGACGACACGCTCCAAGTGACCATCGACGACATGGCCCACCACGTCGGAGCGGTCGCACGAGCCCGACCGGATGCCGTGATCGTCGGCGACATGCCCTGGATGAGCTTCCACGTCTCGGTACAAGACACGGTGAACAATGCTTCCCGACTCATCCGGGCCGGGGCTCACTGCGTCAAGATCGAGGGGGGCCGAAAACGAATACCGATGATCGAGGCCGTGCGAGCCGCGGAGATTCCTGTGATGGGCCACGTCGGACTCACCCCGCAATCGATGCACGTGATGGGCGGATTCAAGGTCCAGGCCCGTCAGGCGTCAGCGGCCCGATCGCTGGTCGATGCAGCGAAGGCACTAGAAGCCGCCGGCTGTTTTGCCATCGTGGTCGAAGGTGTTCCAGACCTCGTCGGCGAAATGGTCACGAGCGCCGTTGGGGTCCCGATCATCGGCATCGGGGCCGGGGCGAAGTGTGACGGACAAGTGCTCGTGTACCAGGACATCATCGGACTGGAGAATCGGTTCAAGCCGAAGTTCGTTCGCCGTTATGGCACAGCCTTCGAAGACCAGGTGAAGGCGTTGACGGCATTCGCCGCCGACACTCGCAACGGAACGTTTCCGAGTATCGCCGAATCGTATGTGGCCGACGATGGGCTCACCGAAGCTCTCGGCCTCTATGGCGTTTCCCCCACCTGAGGAGAACGTCGATCAGTGATCGAGGTTCAGCGAGTACTTGTCTTCGACCCGCCACTGGGGCGGTTTGGACGTTCCTTGCATGAGCCAAACCTCCTCGGCCCGACAGCGAACGGGCAGAAGGTCTTTGGCCGCGTTGGCGAGACGGTCCATGTCTTCGTCGCTGCCCTCGATGCCAAGCGTGAGGTGGGGCACGATCTCCTTGTGCCTGCCGCCGTAGGGCAGGCACTGGGTCCAGCGAGCCATCAATTGGCCGGTGATGTCGAGAAAGGCATCGGCCGGGTCGGGGCACAGAAAGACGACGCGACGCTCGAACCAGCCAACCCGGGTGAGCGTGAAATCGAATGAATCGATCTTTTCGAAGAACTCGCCGATGTCGTCACGGTGAGTCGCCACCCGGTCGGGAGTGAGGAAGGGATAGAGCAACGAGATGTGGGCCGGAACGCCCAGGGGCGGCACGGCATTGACTTCCTTTCGCCAGGAGCAGACGAAATCCTCGAATTCGGGGACGGGAATGATCAACCCGGTTTCGGGCTGGCTGCTGCCTTCATCCGCCTCGGGACGACTGGCACGCTGCTCGGAGAGTTTCGCACCCGCGTCGGACGCACTGAGTTCGGTCTGCTCCGGACTCCTCATTTCGTCGGAACGCTCAGGTCGGCGAACGTCAGATCGCAGTCGATCACGGTCGACCTCCTTTGACCATTCATCAGTCACGAAACAAGACGCTACTCACTTCCTCCGCATTTGTATTGATTCAACGGACCCAAAGTCTCTGGGTGGATCGGAAGACCGATCGAGAAATTGGTCCACCGGCGGAGCGTCGGATGATGTCCTCCGGCAACGCACTAGGTTTCGGGAGTGGTCCACCTGCGAATCAAAGCACCGGAGACGTTCGAGGGGGGTTTCGCCGCCATCCGGCGGGAGTTGAATGTGCCGACGGAGTTCCCTGCCGCCGTGCTCGCGGAAGCCGAGATGGCCGAGGCAAAGGAGACACCGCGCCTCGACGCCCGGCACCTTCCCTTCATTGCCGTCGATCCCCCGGGCGCAACCGACCTCGACCAGGCATTCCATTCCGAGCAACTCCGGGACGGCTACCGAGTTCACTACGCAATCGCCGATGTCGGCGCGTTCGTAGAACCCGGCGGCGCCATCGATCTCGAGGCCCGGAATCGTGGAACCACGCTGTATTCACCCGACCTCCGCACGCCGCTTCACCCGCCGGTCATCTCCGAGGGACGGGCGAGTCTTCTCGCCGGCACCGACAAACCCAGTCTGCTCTGGACCATCGACCTCGATGAAACCGGGCTGCCCCGATCGTCCCGACTCGAGCGGGCCACGGTTCGAATCAGCGAAGCCATTTCTTACACCGAAGCGCAACGGCGCATCGACAGCGGCGGTGACCCGGTCATGGATCTCTTGGCCGTGGTCGGAAAACTTCGACAGCAGCAAGAAACGGCCAGAGGGGGCGTGAGCCTGAATCTCCCCACCCAGGAGGTCGTCGAACGCAACGGCAATTACTCCCTCGAATACGAAACTCCCTTGCCCGTGGAAGGATGGAACGCTCAGATCTCACTCCTCACGGGGATCGTCGCTGGAACGACCATGGTCGATGCCGGGGTGGGGATCCTTCGCACGCTGCCGGCCACCCGGAAGCAGGATCTGCGACAACTTCGGAGACAAGCACGAGCGCTCGGCGTCGACTGGCCCGATGGCCTCGACTACGCCGATTTCATTCGAACCGTCGAGCCCACCTCGCCGACCACCAATGCGTTTCTCCTGCAGGCGGCGCGTTCGTTTCGGGGCGCTGGTTATGTCGGTTTCACGGACGGACCACCCGACCATCCCGAGCATGGCGCGATCGCCTCGGTGTATTCGCACGTCACCGCCCCTCTCCGTCGACTGGTGGATCGCTTCGGCAACGAGATCCTCCTCGCTCTGTATGCCGATCGAGTGCCTCCGACGTGGGCGGTGGAAGCGCTCGACGAGCTCCCGTCGCTCATGGGTCGGGCCAGGTCGAAAGACTCCGCCCTCGAGAAGGCCATGGTCGACTTCACCGAGGCGATGGTCCTGGCGCCGCACATCGGTGATGTCTTCGAGGCGTTCGTTGTCGACCTCGATGCCGATCGTGATCGAGCGACGATCCAGGTCTGCGAACCAGCGGTCGTGGTCTCGATGCCGGTCAACGGCTTGGAATTGGCGCAGGAGTTCCGGGTTCGTCTGGTCGAGGTGGACCCGATGGCCCGTTTAGTCGATTTCGAGGTGGTGGCGTGAGCGTCGACCAGGATCGTCTGCAGCGTCTGCTGGCCGAGGGATTCGGTCCCGATGGCGAATCCGAGGAAGCCCGATTCGGGTTGCAGTTGGCCGTGGCCGCCCAGCACCGAGGCTCGGTCGCCTTCGAGCGCTATGGCCCAAGCACGAATGCCGACACCACCTTGATCTCGTGGTCGATGGCGAAGAGCTTCACCCACGCCCTCGTCGGTCTCCTCGTCCTGGATGGCCTGCTCGACCCGGCCGCCCCCGCCGATGTTCCGGCGTGGCAGGCGGATGAGCGCCGGACAATCAGGCTCCAAGATCTGCTCGATATGCAAAGCGGTCTCGAGTTCGTCGAAGATTACGTCGACGACGAAGTGAGCAATGTGATCGAGATGTTGTTCGGCCGGGGCAAGGATGACGTGGCGGGCTACGCCAGTTCGTTCCCAGCCATTCACGATCCAGGAACCGTTTTCAACTACTCGAGCGGAACAACGAACATCATCAGCGCCATTTGCAGTCGGGCGATCGCACGGAGCGGTGGCGGGACGGGGGCGCCAGCCGTGTCGGGGTATCTACAACGACGCCTCTTCGATCCTCTGGGGATGACCAGCGCCGTGGCCAAATGTGATGCTGCCGGAACCTTCATCGGCTCATCGTTCATCTATGCCAACGCCGTTGACTACCTTCGCTTCGGGCAGTTGTATCTCCAATCCGGCCTCTGGGAAGGTACGCAGCTGCTACCGATCGGCTGGGTCGAGCATGCTCGCACACCGGTGACCGGCCAAGTTCCCGAAGGCCACTGGTATGGCGCTCACTGGTGGCTGTGGGATTCCAACAGCCATTCGACCACCAACGGACCCGGTTTCGATTGCCGCGACATCAACGGTTTCGCAGCCCACGGCTTCGAGGGCCAAAATCTCGTGGTTGTTCCCGACCGCGACCTCGTCATCGTCAGGCTCGGCAAGACTCCCGCTGACCACATCCCGGAGGTTCGAGCGTGGCTGGCCGAAATCATTCGTTGTTTCCCCGAGCGCTGACACTGCGATCGTGGGCCTCGATCATCCTGGTGGTGGCCGTGTCGGCCCTGAGCGCGTGTGCTGACAGCACGAGCACTGACAGCACGAGCACTGACAGCACGGGCCCTGACGAACCCGCGATCGGTGATGGCGCCCCGCTCTTTCCCGATGTGCTCGATGCATCCGCCGTGCAGGCCGACGCGGGAACATGGACATTCGAGGTGACCATCAGTTCTCCTTACGACAGCCCCGACCGTTATGCCGACGCGTGGCGCGTGCTCGATCCCGACGGTGAGGAATTGGCGATTCGCGTTCTCACCCACGACCACGCGAGCGAACAACCCTTCACCAGAAGGGTGACCGACGTTGTCGTACCCGACGATGTGGGCATCGTGATCATCGAGGGACGAGACCAGGAGAGCGGCTGGGGCGGCGGCACATTTGAATTGGCCCTCGACCGCTGACACCTCCGGTACGGTCGCCGAGATGGCACGACCGATGCGAGCAGACGACATCTACGAGCTTCGATCCGTTGGACAGGTGGCGCTCCACCCCGATGGGCGACAGGTCGTGTTCACGATCACCTGGCCCGACCTCGCATCGGATGAGAACCGGGCCCAGCTCTTCATTCACGACGGCACCGACCATCGCCAGCTGACCGAATCCCACCGTGACGTGTCACCGGTGTTCTCGCCTGACGGCGAACGATTGGCCTTTCTTCGTTCAGAGGCGAAAGGAAAGGCGCAACCGGCCGTTCTCACGCTTCGCACCGGTGCCGTCCAGATCCTCGCCGGCTATGAGGACGACGGAGCCGAGCAGGTGCTCTGGCTCAGCGACGACGCGCTGCTCGTACGGGCACCGAGGCGACCGGCGGGGCAGATCGACATCGACGACGACGAACTCGCTCGACGACCACGTATTCTGCGTACGGTCGATTATCGATTCAACGGCCGGGGATATACCCACGACCGAAAGCGTCAGATCGAAATTCTCGACCTCGCCTCCGGTGTCGTCACGACCCTTGGCAAACCCGATGTCGATCACAGCGACATGGCCGTCGCTCCTGAGGGCACGGCCGTACTGGCCATTGCCACAACCGACGTCGACGCCGACCTGAGCGGCGGAAATCGGGTCTGGTTGATCGCCGCAGACAAGTCCGAGTCGACCCTTCTGACTCCGGAACCCGGACGGTGGGAAGGAGTCGGTTTCATGGCCGATGGCAACCCATTTGCCATCGGCATGCCAACGCCGTCCGGCGTGTCCCTCGCCCGCCCCCACATCTTGGACATCGACGGCGAGTCCTCTCCTGCCCTGATCGGCAACCACGACGTGACATGTGCGGCGCCAATCAGCGGTGGGTCGACCCCCGTTGCCTTGTCGGATGCACTGCTGGCCACCGGCATCCATCGAACCGGCATCACCATCGACCGCTACGACCTCATGAGCAACGAGTTGACGAGCATCGCCGCCGGGCCGTTCGTCGTCCGAGACTTTTCGGCATCATCTGATGGTCGGCGCATCGTTGCCTCGGTCAGCACACCCATCCGACCGGCGGAACTCTGGGAATTCGACGACGACGGCCACCGAGTGATCGTTCCCCTGAACGATCCGTTCCTCTCCGAACTCGATCTGGTGGACCCGGAGGTCGTTCAGGTCCCGTCGACCGGTGGCGCCGTCGTGGAGGCGTTCGTGGTTCGACCGCCGCGCAGCGCCACGACCGATGGTGGGGCGCCGGGCCCTGGTTTGGTCTACGTCCATGGCGGGCCCATGAGCATCTACGGCCACGGGTTCTTCGACGAGTTCCAACTCGCCGCCGCCGATGGCTACACCGTGGTTGCCGGCAATCCGCGGGGCTCGGATGGCTACGGCGAGGCGTGGGCCAGGGCGATCGTTGGCCAGCTCGGCGGGCCCGACTGGGACGACGTGCAGGCTCTGACCGATGTGCTGGCCGCCCTCCCCGAAGTCGACTCGGAACGGATCGGCATCGGGGGTGGAAGCTACGGCGGGTTCATGGCCGCCTGGGCCATCGGACACACCGATCGGTACGGCGCTGCTCTGGTGGAGCGAGCCGTGACGAACTGGGAATCCTTTGCCGGGACCAGCGACATCGGATCGTATTTCCTTCCGATGTTGCTCGATGCGACGGTGGAAGATGACGTCGAGAGCCTCCGACGTCAGTCGCCGTTGAGCTACGCCACCGATGTCGAGACCCCCACCCTGATCCTCCACTCGGAAGAAGATTGGCGCTGCCCGATCGAACAAGCCGAGCAACTCTTCGCCGCCTACCGAAGGTGTGGCGTCGACGTCACGTTCGTCCGGTTCCCCGGCGAGAACCACGAGCTCAGTCGGAACGGATCACCGGTCCACCGTGTTGAGCGGTTCCGGCTGGTCCACGGCTTCTTTGCCGAGCATCTGAAATCCGGTTCGTCGACCGTCTGAGCCGGTCGAGGGCCCGAACCCGTCGAATCATCGATGTCTGGCTCGGTTACGAGTCGGCCGAATCGACCAGGGCAGTGCGGACGACATCGTCGAACTCTGCTGACCAGTAGAGGCGCATGACTCGAAGGCCGTCGAGTGTCTCGGAATGGTCCATTCGTAGCTCCAAACGGCCCAGCGCCTCCTCGACCTTTGCGGACTCTGCACCAACCACCAGGTCGCAAGTTGCGAGTTCGTCGACCGTGTGAAGCAGTTCGGGGGTCGTGTCGTAAGCCCAGACCGACCACGCCGACCATCCGACAAGGCAAGTAGATCCACCATTTTCGTTCACGACGCCGACGATCTGCGCCGCCCGCTCGTTGGCCATCTCATCGCGAGACCAGTTGTCGAGCTGCGGTAGCAACGAAGCTCCGGCCACGACGAACCCGACTGCGACCGCCCATGGGCCAAGCCTGTGTAGGCCGACCGAGGCGTACGCGGCGAATGGGAACACCATGAATATCACCATCCGGGGATAGAGATCAGATGGTTGCATCACCAGCCACAGCCCGGCCAAACAGACCAGGACACCGGCAGCCGGCAGCACGACCTCGCGATCGTTTCGAGCCAGGAACGCCCATGCGGCGATGATCCAGAGCGGCACCGCCACCCACCACACTCCACCCGCCAATTGCTCGGCGGCTTCGATGGGAAAACCGAGGTCGAACGAACGACCGCGACCCGCGATCAACACGGGGAGCAGACCGAGATACGCAAGCAGTCCGATGCTCAGGCCCGCGCCCATTCGGACGAACCAATGAGCGGAGAGGTTGCCCCGCCCGACGAGGTACAGCACGTGAACGAGCACGGCGATTCCGCCATACAGGTGTCCGGCGATCGCCAGACCGAGCGCGAGGGAATAGAGCACACCCGTGCCGGGCGAGGGATCGTCGGCCCCTGAACCTTCACGATCGACCTGTTCCAACAGGATCACCGTGGACGCAACGATTCCGAGCAGCATGAAGCTGTACCCACGAACCGCCCGGGTGTTGGCAACGACGAGCGGGTTGGAGATCACGAGCATTGCTGCGACCACCGCCACCGACCAGTCCACCCTTCGGGCCAACCACCAACTGAACAATCCGATCGCAGTGGCGATGGCGACGATGCCAGGAAATCGCAGCGCCAGCTCACTGCGCCCGCCAAGACGCCACGTGATCTGTCCGATGACGGAGGCAGCCGGATGGTTGTTGTAACTCACGGTGGCACCGAGAGCTTGGAGGAACGGACGATCGGCGATCAACGCGCCAACGGTGGTCCCGCCGTCGTGGGTGAAATTCCGATCGGCCCCGATCAGGTAGCTGCTGGCCGTCACCAACCCGGCCACCAGCCCCACTAGTCGGGCCCGGTTCTCCAACCGAGGCCCGAGGTCGATGGGGCTGGATCGCGAATGATCGATGAGCTGTGCCACCCGGTAACAATCGGCCGCCGTCCACTCAGATCAACCGTTTACCGCCCTGCTCGGAGGCGATGCCGATTCAGGAGCGCTGATCGTCGTAGAGCGCCGACCGTCACGAGGTGTGGCTGAGAATCCAGTTGCGAATTTCGGGTTGGTCGATCCGCTGGGTGTTGTCGGTGGCCACGCAGTTGCCGTCACCATTCGAGGTGACCGACACGATGACCCCTTGGTAAAGGTGCGGGCCGCCGGAATCGCCGAAGCAGCCGCCGCCGTTGCCCTTGTTGGTGTGAATCGACAGGCCGAGGTACTGGTTGTGCATGTTGAGATAGGTCTGGGTGGCAATCCGACGAACTCCGTCATTTTCGAGCGGCAGCTCATTGCCCTTCGACCCGGTCCGGGAAAGGCCGTAACCAATGGTTTGGAAGGTGGCCGCTTTGAGGGTCGCCTTCGGGATCTGGTCAACGAAGTTCTCAGCCGCGAGCACACCGGTTCCGGCACCAGCTGCGGCAGTTCCATCGAAGATGACCAAGCCGACGTCGTACTGATTGCCGAAGTTCCCTGCATAGTCCGGATGTTGGAGGACCTCGGTGGCGCCGATCGAGATGCGGTCGCTGCCGATGTCGAAGCTGAGGGTCACGTCGGTCAGCACGGCGCAGTGGCCGGCCGTGAGAAACACGCCATCGGAGATGATCGCTCCCGAACAGGATCGGAGCGTTCCTCCGGGGTCGTACCCCTGCATGAGGCCGACGTAGGGATGATCCGTGTCGGGTTCGCCATTGGTGATTCCGCCGGCCGGCAATGCAACCACGAACATCGCGGCCATCGCCGCCATGATCACGATGAACTTCTTTTGGATCGTCTTCATGTGATGGAACTCCTCGTCCAGAACCCGCGCTGGCGAGAAGGTAGCTCCCCCGAAACCACGCTGCTCAGCTCGACGCGATTTCCGCCTCTGATGGGCCGGGCAACACAATCGTGACGGCCGAGCCGAGCGCCGAGGCCAGGAGGTCGGATCGCTCCACGGCGGCATAGATCTCAAGTTCGAGGTCTTCGTCCGGCTTCCCCAATGGTTCGATCGTCAACGTGCCACCTTCGGGGTCGATGAAGGTCCGGACGGATTCAACCGCCGCCGCGTGACGCCGATCGAGACCGATCGCGATTCGCAACAGACCGGCGAGTTTCTCGACGATTGCTTTGTCGGCGCTGGACAGCGCAGCGTATTCCCGGTGTTTTTCCGACGGCCGGCTCTTCCGGTGGTATCGGGCGATCACCGCGATCATCTCGATCTCGTGTTCGGTGAAACCCGTCAGCTGCTCGCTGTTGCGAATCACGTAGTAGCTGTGTTTGTGATGGCTCGAGTGACTGATGAAGAGCCCGACGTTGTGAAGGATCGATGCCGCCTCGAGCAGTTCGCGCTCGTCCGACCCCAGCCCGTGAAGACTGACGGTGCGGTCGAACAACTGCAACGCCAGATGAGCGGTGTGTTCGGCGTGGCCGGAATCAGGATCGAGTTGTCGAGCCAGCCGGATGACGTTGTTCTTGCGAAGATCGGCCAGTTCGTGCCCTGCCTCTGCCCCGAAGCGATCGAACAGGACCCCTTCTCGCAACGCAAAATCCGAGATGGTCATCGTGTCGAGATGGAAGGCCGAGAAGATCTCGTCGAGCAAGATCGCTCCGCCGAGAATGATGTCGACCCGCTTTTCGTCGAGACCCGACAGTTTCGCCCGTTCCTTGGTGTTGCGGGAAACGACCGAGGCGACCACTTCCGCGACTTCTACGGCGGAGAACTCCACGCCGTTCATCTGGCGAGCCGAATCTCCCCGCTCGGCGACGATCATCGCGGCGACGGTGGACGCCGTTCCCGAACTCGCCACGGCAATCTCCGGTTGATGGCCTCCCAGTTCATGAGCAACCGGGGCCAACGCGGCTCGGACATAGTGGCGGCACTCGTCGACAGCTTCGGGGGTCACCGAGCCGTCGCCGGCCATGACGTCGGCAAAGAAGCGTTCGGTGAGACGAATCGCCCCCAGCTTCATCGAACGAGCTTCCAAGGCTTGGGCACCCTGGCCAACCAGGAATTCGGTGCTCCCGCCGCCGATGTCGACGACCAGTAGGCGCCGATCGAAGACCGGAAGCGCCTGGAGAATGCCGAGATGAATGAGACGGGCCTCCTCGAAACCACTGATGACCTCGACCTCGATGCCGAGTTCGTTCTGAGCCCGGTCGAGAAAGTCGTGCTTGTTCACCGCTTCCCTCACTGCGCTGGTTGCCACGACCACGAGGTCGACGTCGCCGAAACTCCCTGCGACCTGCGCCATCCGGGCGAGCGCAGCCATCCCCCGATCGATGGCGTCCGGGGCCAGTTCCTTCATGTCGCCACCCCCTTGTCCGAGGCGGACCATTTCCTTCTCGCTCGTGAGCATCTCGAAGCCGCCGTGGTCGCCGATGCGGGCCACGACGAGATGCATGGAATTGGTGCCGATGTCGATTGCTGCCTTGAAGGGAGCGGCCGGGACGGTCGCTTGAGTCGGGGTCACAGCACTGTGATAGCAGGCGTACGATCCGTTCATGGGTTGGATCGCCACCATCGATGTACCAGACGACCGTGGCGACGAGTTCTCGGCCCGACTCTGGGAACTCGGTACGACTGGTGTGGCCGAACTCGCGGACCCGCTCGGGGCTCGACTCGTGGCTGGGTTCGAGAGTGAGTCAGCGGCCAATGCCGCAATCGTTGCGCTGGGTCATGGCGGCTCGGTCACACCGATCCAGCCCGACGCTTGGGCGCCGCCCGGGATCACGGAGATCAACGTCGGCGAGCATCGCCTCACCATTGATGCCCAACACAGCTTCGGTCACGGAGCGCACCCGACCACAAGGCTCTGTCTCGATCTGATGGTTCGTCATCTCGTGCCTGACGAGTCGGTGCTCGACGTTGGGACGGGAAGTGGCGTGCTCGCCGTCGCAGCAATGAAACTCGGGGCGTCGCATGCCCTTGGTATCGACATCGATCCATCGGCAGTGCAAACCGCGATGACCAACGGCAGTCGCAACCGAACCGAAGCAAGGTTCGAGACGACGCCGATCGCCGATGTCCCCGGCCCGTTCTCCCTGATCGTGGTGAACATGCTGATCGCCGAACTCGAACCCATTGGCCGACACATTCGGAGATTGCAGCCCGCACAAGTCATCGTGAGTGGCTGTCTCACCGATCAGGCATCCCGGGTTTCGGAAGCGCTCCGACGGCCCGGCGACGAGCCACCCCGACAAGTCGACCGGATGGACTGCGACGGCTGGGTCGGACTGGTTCTAGCTCACTCTCCGTCAACGGGACGGCCAGGCCCAAGATGGGCCGAACTCCGATGACGACCGGTCAGGACATCTCGATCTGGTACGCCGCCTTCGGTTCGAATCTGCGGCGCGAACGCTTCGCTGTCTACCTCACCGGCGGCCCGATACCCGGCAGCACCACCGGCAGGATCCAAGAGGGTGCTCGCGATACCAGCCCGCCCACCGGTGATCGTCCGTTTGTGATCGAACGTTCGCTGCTCTTCACCGGCCGATCCCCGCAATGGGGTGACGGTGGCACGGCGGCAATCGACAGTGACCACAACCCGATCACCCCCACGCTGGGGCGGGCCTACCGCATCACATCCGGTCAATTCGAGGATGTCTTCCGCCAGGAGAATCTCGAGCCCGAGATCCTCTCCGTCGATCTCGAAACGCTTGCCGCCCGAGGCCATCTCGATCTCAGTTCACGGAAGTACGGAAGAGTCGACGTCGTCGGTGCGATCGACAACGAACTCGTCCTCACCATCACCACACCCGGCCGCCCGAGCAATCTCCAACCGGCCCACCAGAGTTATCTCGAAGTGATGGCTGCCGGCTTGATCAGTTGCCACGGTCTCTCCGCCGTGGAGGCGGCCCGCTATCTGGCCAGCAGGCCAGGGAACGCCGGCCTGGTCGATCCCACCGCCCTCGCGATCGCGGTCGCCGCTTCCACATAGTCGCCCACACCCGCAACGTCGGCCGGGTCCGACCCCACCGGGGTTTCGTTCCCGGCACGGGAGGGCCGGTAGCTTGGCAGGATGACAACGTCCGGAACATTCTCCAACCGCATCACCGAGTCTTTGGGGATCCAGTACCCGATCATTCAGGCGCCAATGGGTTGGATCGCTCGGAGTCAGTTGGCCTCGGCCGTTTCGAATGCCGGTGGTCTCGGCATCATCGAAACATCATCGGGCGAGCTCGACAACATTCGGGAGGAGATCCGCAAGATGAAGGATCTCACCGACAAGCCGTTCGGCGTCAACATCGCCCAGGCCTTCGTGCGAGATCCGAACATCGTGCAGTTCGTGATCGACCAAGGGGTTCGCTTCGTCACCACGTCGGCCGGCAATCCGATGACGTACACCGCCCAACTCAAAGAGGCGGGCCTCACCGTCTACCACGTTGTCCCCACGCTCAAGGGTGCGATGAAGGCCGTCGAGGCCGGAGTCGACGGACTCGTGGTCGAGGGAGGCGAAGGGGGTGGATTCAAGAACCCAGACCCGGTGGCACTCATGGTGCTGCTGCCCCTCATCAGGTCGAAGGTCGATGTCCCGATCGTGGCTGCGGGCGGAATGCTCGACGGTCGCTCGATGGCGGCAGCGTTCTCGCTCGGGGCCGAGGCGATTCAGATGGGCACTCGCATGGTTTCCTCGGCCGAGAGTCCGGTCCATCAGAACTGGAAGGACTCGATCGTGGCGGGCTCGGAAACCGACACCGTTTTTCTCAATCAGCGGCACTCCCCCGCGCTCCGGGCGCTCAAGACCGACCGTTCTGCCGGTCTGCAATTCGCCGAGCACAACGTGTTCAGCGATTTCGGCAATCCGCAGGAGTTGTATTTCGGCGGCGACATGAACGCAGCCATCGCGCTGAGCGGACAGGTTCAAGGTCGGATCGACTCGGTCGAGCCCGTGGCCGACGTGATCGACACCTGCGTGGAAGAATTCTTCGCCATCGTCAACGATCTCGCCGACCGCTACCTTCGGGCTCGTGTTTGAACGTTCGCTCTTGAACCCTTTTCCAACTGAGATCCGCCTTGATTGAACCGATCGTCACCCGTGGCTGGCTCGAGGAGAATCTCCAGGCCTCGACGGTCTGCGATGCTCGTAAATACCTCGACGGGCGCGACGCCGAGTCGTCGTATCTCGAAGGACATCTTCCGGGTGCCATCTTCGTCGATCTCGACTCAGTGCTGGCGAGTGAACCAGGACCAATCGTCGGCCGTCATCCGCTGCCGGATCCCGACACCTTCGCAACGGGTCTCGGTGCGTTGGGGATCGGCAACGATGACACCGTGATCGCCTACGACGATCTTGGCGGCGCCTTCGCTGCCCGGCTGGTGTGGATGCTTCGAGTGCTGGGTCAGCCCGCAGCCCTCCTCGACGGCGGACTGGCGGCGTGGACCGGAACCATCGAGCGTGGGCCGGTTGCCGTGAACCCAGTGCCGCGCCAGCCGCTTCCGTGGCCGCCTGGAGCCGTCGCCGATGCCGACGACGTTGCGCAGCAGTTGGCCGCAGGTGGCGTTGTCATCGACAGCCGGGCTTCCGCTCGGTACCGGGGCGAGGTGGAGCCGCTCGACCCGCAGGCAGGGCATGTCCCGGGGGCGATCAATCTGCCTTTCGCCGACAACCTCGATGATCGAACGCAGTTTCTCTCGGTCGACCGTTTGCGTGGTCGCTTCGAAGGGGCAGGGGCCGACGGCAACTCCATTGTGTATTGCGGGTCGGGAGTGACGGCGTGCCACAACGTGTTGGCGATCGAAGCGGCTGGGCTCGGCCGACCTCGCTTGTACGTCGGGTCCTGGTCGGGATGGTCTTCAGACCCGGAGCGGCCCGTCGCCCCGGGCGGGAACGAGCGGTGAGCTCCTCGATCGAGACCTCCGCGCTCGAAACAACGGCGGCCGGCACCGTGCCGAACGTCAGGAGTACTCGACTGGGCCGGGCCGCCATGCTGATGTGGATTGTCGTCGGTGCGGCACTCATTCTCGTGGTCTATCTCAACGGGCCCGATGCCGAATCCGAGGCCCTCCTGCCCAGCCCGTCGCCGTCAACCACGGCACCATCAAGCACGGCACCGTCGACCACGGCCGAGGTTACGACGCCGCCTTCAACGACGCCGTCAACCAGCGCCCCGTCCGCCAGCCAACCCGTCACATCCGAAGCGGCGGTCATCGCCCCGGACGCCCGGCCCCTTCCCGGCAACAGCGAAGATCTGGCCGCCGAACTCAGCGAGGCCGAGACCATGGTGCGGGCCGATGATCTGGATGACTCCTCGATCGCGGCCTGGGGTCGGCGCCAACAGCAGCTCTATCGAGTGATGCCGACCGACCCCGACGAAGCGGACCGAGTGATTTCACTCGTGGATGAATCCCAACGGTCGGCGGTGGAGAACAACTGGACGGCCCGCCTGAACTTGTCGGCGCTGGTCACCAGCGAGGAGCTCAGCGCAACACTCCCGGCGTGGAGAATCCGAGAACCACTGCCGGCTGCGGAGTTGCTCGACTACTACCGAATGGCGGAAGAAGAAACCGGAGTTCCGTGGCAATATCTGGCTGCGATCAATCTGGTCGAAACTCGCATGGGCCGAATCGAGGGTTTGTCGACCGCCGGGGCGACGGGACCGATGCAGTTTCTCCCGTCGACCTGGGCCGAGTGTTGCGAGGGAGACTCCACCGTCGATCGTGATGCCATCATCGGTGCGGGTGTCTATCTCGTTCGGCGGGGCGGGCCCGATGACATGGGGCGGGCGCTGCTCGGCTACAACAACTCCAGTCGTTATGTCGCGGCCGTCGAGGCCTACGCCCGCGTGCTCGAGGCCGACCCGAACGCCTATCGCGGGTACCACGCCTGGCAGGTCTACTTCTTGTCATCGGCCGGTCTGATCGTGCTACCCGCCGGCTACTACGAACCCGAGGCCGTGGATGCTGCGGCGTGGCTGGCCGAGCACCCCGACGCCCTCGTCGCAGACTGACCCCAGATCATCGGTTCGGCAGGACTCATCGGTGGGGCAAACTGGTCCACGCCTCGAGCGTTGCCTCGACCATCAATCGGTGCTCCCGAGCGATGGCCCGAGCCTCCTTGTCGGCGAGACGCCCACCGATGGCGATGGCGGCGAATCGGTTGCCCGCGAAGTAGGCACTCAGCCTCGATGGGGCGAAGAAGCCTTCGAGGTCATCCTGCACCTCGCCGAGGGGTCCGCCAGCCGGAGCTTCGATGGCCGAGAGCCCGAGTTCCTCGAGAGCGGCAAAGACCTCGTCATCGGTCGTGCGGTCGGCGAAATCTCGGCCCTGATAGCGGTAGACCTCGGAACCGTCAGGATCGATGACCAGCATTCCCGGGAGGGCGATGCCCCCACGCTCCTCGGGGTCGAAGAGTCCGAGCGGTTGGAGGTACTGCTCACCGCCGGGATCACTCACATAGAGAACGTGAGGCGTGGGCCACCGATCGAACATGCCGATCTGTCGGGCATGGTCTTCGACACTGATCGCGATGACCTCGGCGCCAGCGCCGTGGATGCGATCAGAAGCAGCGGCCAACCGCACGAGTTGGCCACAGCAATACGGTCACCAATCGCCACGGTAGGTCAACAAGATGATGGCCTTGCCCGAGCGGCGAAGTCCGAGAAGGGCATCGTGTACATCAGTCATGCGTGGTGTCTACCACGCAATCCGTCGTGTTCTAGAACGGAGCAACCGCTTCGCCGCCCGCCAATGGTTCTTCGTCGGGGGACCAGAACACCACATCGCCGGTGCTGACACGGGCTGCATCCACACCTCCGTCGATGGCGTGCACCCAGATGCCGTCGTCACCGTTGATCGCACCGGCGAACGCGAACGCTGATGCGTCGGGGGCCCAAGCGGTGTGGCTCACGGAGTACTGCGTGAAAAACGGCAGGTACCTGGTGAGCACGGTTTCACTGGGACGAAACGATGGTGTCGCGCTCAGCTCAGCCTCGCCGTCGACACTCCAGAAATGCCAGATTGCGAGATTTGCGGCATCGGCCCGGTCGAGCCCCATCCAACCGAGTCGAGCGCTGTCGGGTGACCACTCCCAGGCAACCGCCCGCTGCTCGGTGACGGTGACCATCTCGCCGCTCTCCAGATCGAGCACCCGCAGGGGACCGACCTGGGGCTGACCACCGACCGGAACACGGGGTTCGGTGTAGGCCACCTTCGAGCCGTCGGGCGACACGATGAATTCGAGCGGCCCTTCGGGGACGGGCAAGGTTTGTGCCCCACCGTCGGTGAGGTCGACGACGACGAAACCATCGAGGCTGGCGATCAGCACACGATCACCGTCGAGCCACATGGGAGTCGTGAACGGCCGCAATGAATCACCGACGTCGATGACCTGGTTGGAGCTGACGATCGACACTCGATCATCGTTCACGTGCGCCACCCAGATGTCACGATCGGGCGACCATTGGAAGAAATAGGGCGCTCCCACGTCGTACGTCGTCGGGTCGGCTCCGGGCCGAACCACCCCCGCTTCCAACCCGCTGCCGCCGAGATCATTACGAAGGAAGGACACGACTTGATCGGCGTGATTCCATTGGAGATAGAAGGCAGGCGGACCGATCAACGTCGACCGGATCTCGGCTTCGGAGTCGGGGTCGAACACCACGATGGCGGATTCGCCGATACCGATCTCGCTCCACGCCAGAAGCGCTCCCTCGGTGGACCACGTCGGTTGGGATGCGATCGCGCCGTCGCCCCCTCCGACGATCGTGGCGCTCGTGCCATTGGGGTTGACCAATCCGACGAAACCGCCGAGTCCAACAGCCAACCGACCCGGAATCTCGGTCAACACGTCGACGACCTCGGGATCGAGCGGCGGAAGGGTGGGGGGAGGAGGCAGA
>JBBKXQ010000094.1:0-15407 GCA_037969565.1 Acidimicrobiales bacterium
TGCGACAGCTCAGTACTGCGACAGTTTCAGTACTGGGACAGTTCAGTGGCCAATGCGGCCCGGTACTCAGTGATGCGACGCAGTTTGAGTTCTTCGTAGCCTCGGACCTGATCGGGTAATCCGGCGATTCGGACGGCCTTCTCGTAGTTCGACGAGCTGAGTTTGGCGAGGAGTTGGTTCACCACGTCTTCGTATTCGGGGCCGAGTTCTCGTTCGAGTTTGCGCACCCCGGCTCGCCCGAAAGGATCGAGTGCGGTTCCTCGCAGCCGTTTGCCCTTCGCCAACACCTTGACCCCGGGGGTGACCCAGGAACCGAGCGTGATCTTGCGGTTCACGCCCAAGGCTTTCAGCATCGGCGGATGGAGCTTGTAGCTCATCGTTCCCCCGTTGCCTGCGAGGTCGCGAGCTTCGGCCAGGCCGTCGTCGCTCACCATGAGTCGGGCCACCTCGTACTCGTCCTTGTAGGCGATGAGTTTGTGGAGATGAATCGCCACGGCGGTGGTCAGCGCCTGTTCTGGGCCGTCGCTGACTGCGGCTTCGGCGATGGCGACTCGTTGTACGAAGTCGAGGAATCGAAGGGCCGTTTTGCTGTCTTGGAAGGCAATGAGATCGGTGGTGAGGCGACGCAGTGTTTCGTGGAGCGTTGTCGTTGGACCGGCGATGGCGTTGATTCGAAGAACGAGGGCTTCGTCGAGTTGCGCAACCGCGGCCCGAGCCGGCTCGGCATCGCGCAGGAGTTGTACGACTGCGCCCGGGTCGGCGATTTGTGTTCGGCCCCAGCGGAACGCCGCGAGGTTCTTCTCGACGCTGACGCCATTGAGCTCGATGGCTTGCTCGATCGATTCGATGGAGATCGGCAAGGTGCCGGCTTGGACGGCCATGCCCACCACGTAGATGTTGGCCATGACGGCGTCGCCGAAGAGGGCCGTGGTGGCGGCAGCGGCGTCGGCCCAGTGCTGCTGATCGGCCCGGGTGTCGGTGGTGATCGCGGCGATGATCGCCTCCGGGCTCGGCGGTGCGAGCTGGGGTTTCGAAATCATCTGGCCCGTGGGTGTGCTGCTGGTGGATCCGACCGCGGCCGTCCGTTCCGGGGAGCAGACCGAACGACCGCGATCGGTCACGGCGACGAGTTGATCGCACACGAGCAAAAGATCGGCCTGACCCTGACCAAGCCGATTCGTGTGGTTCTTCTCACCCCGTGAGAGCCGTACATCACTGACAACAGGACCCGCCTTTTGTGACAAGCCGATTTGATCGAGTCCGCTCACCTCGAAACCGTCGAGCATGGCCGCAGTGCCCAAGACCTGAGAGACCGTGACGATGCCGGTGCCGCCGATGCCGGTGATGCGCATGGCGAAGTGCTCGGTGGGCACCACGAAGGTGGGAGCAGGGCTGGAAGGGGCCGGCGGCCAGGCCTTCTTCGGACCATCGGTGGACTTCGACGGCACGATGGTCATGAACGAGGGACAATCGCCTTCGAGACAGGAGAAGTCGAGGTTGCAGGTGGTCTGGTCGATCTTCGTCTTTCGGCCGAATGGCGTGTCGGTCGGCTGAACGGACAGGCAGTTGCTGACTTCGCCACAGTCACCGCAGCCTTCGCAAATTCTGGGGTTGATGACCACTCGTTCGGCCGGTGGTGCAACCTTGCCCTTCTTGCGGTCTCGGCGCAGTTCGGCCGCGCATCCTTGGTCGTGGATGAGCACCGTGGTTCCGGGAATGGTGGCGAGGAGTTCCTGCGCTTCGATGAGCCGCGAACGATCCCAGACGTCGACGCCTGGAGGAAGTGCGATGCCACCGATCCGTCGGCCGGTGAGGGGGACTGGTCGACCGTATTTCTCCGGCTCATCGCTGGTGATGAGCACACGGCGCGCACCATGGGCGAGGAGGGAAGTGACCACCTCGGGCACGGCCATCTGGCCCTCGGGATTCTGGCCTCCCGTCATGGCAACCGTGCCGTTGTACAGCAGTTTGAACGTGATGTTGACCTTGGCCGCAATGGCGGCCTGGATGGCGAGTTGCCCGGAGTGGAAGTAGGTGCCGTCACCGATGTTCTGGATGAAGTGATCGCGTTCGATGAAGTCGGACATGCCGATCCACTGTGTGCCCTCAGCCCCCATGCAGGTGAGTCCGGCGATGTCGCCGACTCGTTCGGGATCCATGAGCAGCGTCATGGTGTGGCAGCCGACACCGGCCCCGATCAGCGTTCCCTTCGGCACCTCGGTGCTCCGATTGTGCGGGCAACCCGAGCAGAAGAACGGGGCTCGCTGTGTCTCGCTGAGCAGGGGAATCCGGATGCGTTCCTTCTGCTCGGGAATGAGGCGGTTGCCGACACGGGATTCCAGCACGCGACGAAGGGGGCCAACCAGACCGTCGGCGTCGAGGTGACCGTGTGACGGCATCAGCGGATTGCCGGCCGCGTCCTGCTTGCCGATGACCCGAGGCCGCTCGGCCTGGTGATACAGAGCGTCCTTGATGAGGGACTCGATGTTCGGTTGTTTTTCCTCGATCACGAAGACCGTTTCGATTCCCTTTGCAAAGCGGCGGACGGTGTCGGGATCGAAGGGAAGCGGCATCTGCATCCGGAAGAGACGAATTCCGCAGGCCGCGATCTCGGCATCGGTGTTCAAACCGAGTCGGGCGAATGCTTCCCGCAGTTCGCTGTAGGTGATGCCCGACGCCACGATTCCGATCCACGCATCGCTCGGGTTCACGGTGGTGTGGTTCAGCTTGTTGACCGACGCATAGTTGACGGCGAGTGGATACCGGACGTCGTAGATCTCCTGTTCGAGATCGATCGTGTGTGGGGTCATGAGGTTTCCGTCGGGCGCACGGCGGTTGGCCTCGTCGAACAGAACGGGCACGATCGGGGCCAGCCGGTCGGGATCGAGCACGACCGAGGCCATGCCGTCGGCGACGTCGGCCACGATCTTCATCGCCGACCAGAGTCCGGTGAATCTCGAGAGGGCCACTGCATGCCGACCGAGATCGAGAACGTCGGCCGCATCTCCTGGATAGAGCAACGGCATGTGCAGATCGGCAACGATCGCGGCCGAGGACGACGGAAGCGCCGAACTCTTCGCATTCGGATCGTCACCGATGAGGGCAAGCGCGCCACCCCAGCGGGAGGTGCCGGCGTAGACCGCGTGTCGGAGGGCGTCGACGGCACGGTCGACCCCGGGGGCCTTGCCGTACCAGAGGCCGACGACCCCGTCGTAGATGGCATCGGGCTGAGAGGAGGCCAACTGCGAGCCCATGATCGCCGATGCCCCGTACTCCTCGTTTACCGCAGGCCGGCACATGATGGGCAGATCGGGAACAGCGGCCGCGGCCGCTCGAGCTGCCTTGTCGAATCCGCCCAGCGGGGATCCGGGGTAGCCCGATACCAGCGCAGCCGTGTTGCGTCCGGCTCGCCGATCGGCCCGCAACTGGTCGATGGGAAGCCGGGCCAGGGCCTGCACACCGGTGAGTACCACGGTGGCATCCTCGGCCTGGTAACGGTCATCGATCCGATAGGTCTCGGTCATCAGGGCCTTCCTTCAACTCGACAGTCGAGTATCGAGAGCCTGCCTCATCGCCCGGTGAGTATCCAGAAGTTCCGAACAAATCAACTGTTTTTAGCCCGCGAACCGAATTTTACGCGACAATTGGTAGTCGTTGCGGGGCTTCCGCAAAACCTCGTTCGGTTTCGTCGAGCGCGTTCGAAATGAGATGGCATTGATGGATGAGACACAGACAACGATCGTGCGAGAACTCCAAGCCAACGCAAGAATGACCAACCGCTCGCTCGCGGATCGAGCGGGGCTGGCGCCGTCGAGCACGGCCGCTCGGGTCCGCGACCTCGAGCAACAGGGTGTGATCCGGGGCTACCACGCCGACGTCGAGTTGTCGGCCCTCGGTCGTCACCTCGAGGCGATGATCTTCGTCAAGCTCTCGCCCACCGATGCCGACACGGTCGATCACTTCCTTCGGGCGGTCAACGCCATGCCGGAGACGCTCGCCGTGTATCTGCTCTCGGGGGTCGAGGACGCACTCATCCACGTGGCCGTTCCCGATGTTCAGTGGCTACGCAACACCGTGATCGGCCGCGTGTCGTCGCTGCCCGAAGTGGCTGACGAGCGCACATCGCTGGTGTTCGACCACATTCATCATCACGTTGTCGGCCCGCTGGGGCCCTGAGCATCCACCGCTGGTTTCGTTCACATCGCGCCCAGCGGGAAATATTCGTGTATTTCGCGTCGACGCGGGCCAAGCTGGGGGATGGCTGAGAACACCTCGTCGGTCCAATCCGGAGCGATCACTCCAGATGACAAAGATTGGACCTGGGTCCTCGACGACGTCTGCCCCGAATGCAAATTCGACGTCCGTTCGTTTCCCATCGACACGGTGGGCAAGCTGATTCGGGCCAACGCCGAGTCGTGGGTGCCGATACTCAACCAGGACGGCGTGGTCGCCCGCAAGGACGTGAGCCGTTGGTCGATTCTCGAGTACGGGTGCCACGTTCGTGACGTCTACCGCTTGTATCTCGTCCGTCTGAACCTGATGCTCGAAGAGGATGGTCCGAGCTATCCGAACTGGGATCAGGACGCCACCGCCATCGCCGACGACTATCTCGGCCAGGTTCCGTCGGTCGTCTCCGAAGAGTTGATGCTGGCGGCCGGTGAGCTGGCGACCGCGTTCGACGGCGTCACCGTCGACCAGTGGGAGCGCACCGGATTCCGGAGCGACGGCGCTGGTTTCACCGTCGCCTCGTTCGCCCGTTACCTGTTGCACGATCCAGTCCACCACCTCTGGGATGTCGGCCGAGACTGAGTTGTCTACAGGGTCAACTGGTGAGGGTCAGACCACCATCGATCACGATGACCTGGCCGGTCATGTATTTGTTGCGAATGCAGGCGAGTATGGCCTCGGCACAGTCGTCCGGCGTGGCCGAGCGCGGAATTGGAGCTGCGGCGGCGACCGTGGCGTGGAGGTCGTCCCAGGTTTCGGTCCAGGGCGTGGCCACGAGTCCTGGTGCCACGGCGTTGAACCGGATCGGCCCGTAGGACTTGGCCAGGAGTTTCGTCATCTGGTTGAGGGCCGCTTTGGCCATCGAATAGGCCATCGAGCTGCCCACCGGGCGGACGCCGGCCACCGAGGTGGTGGTGACCACGTTGGCGTTTGCCGAGTTTCGGAGGTGGGGAATGGCCGCCTTGGTGAGCCACCACGTGCCATAGACGTTCACCTGGAATGTCTTGTCGAAGATCTCGTCGGTGAGCTCATCGAGTTTGCCGTGGGGTACCACGGTGGTCCACCCGGCGTTGTTGACCAGAATGTCGAGCTGGCCGAAGTGTTCGATGGTCGTGTCGATGAGGGCCTGACCTTCGGCCTGTTTCGAGATGTCGGCGCGCACATAGAGGACCTCGCCGGGAAGCGAATCGGCGACGGCCTCTCCAGCCTCGACCGACGAAGAGGAATTGACAACGACCTTCGCACCCAGCGCCGAGAGGCGCCGAGCGGTCTCCTCACCGATGCCGCTGGAAGACCCAGTGACGATTGCCACCTGTCCATCGAGTTCACCCATGGTCGTCCCTTTTCACTGCTCGGCATTCCCCGGTCGAGGTGCGGCGAAGTTACGAGAGAACCGGGTTTCGTTGCAAAACGACGGCGCTGCATCGGTTACCTTGGCCGAGCCGAGCCGAGCCGATTTAGGAGCCAGCAGTGAGTCAGAATCTTCGCATTTTCACCCAAGCGGTCTACGCCTTCGACGCTGTTGTGCATCGCACGCCCGCCGACGCGTGGGAGTCGCCAACGCCTTGTAGCGAGTGGAACGCGCAGCAGTTGCTCGAACATCAATGTGCCGTGTTGAACGGTGTTGCCACCATCGCCCAAACCGGTCAGATGGCCAGGCCCACTCCTTCCCCCGAAGGCGGCGATCCGGTCGCCACCTGGAATGCGTGCCGCAACAAGCTCCTGTCCTCGCTCGACACGCAGGGCGTCCTGAACCAGAAGGGTCCGTTCTGGTTCGATTCGGCCGACGTCGACGAGCTGGTGGCAGCAGTCACGTGGGACCCCGCCACCCATGCGTGGGATCTGGCAACGGCGGTCGGAATCGACCATGGTCTCGATCCGGCGTTGATCGAGACGCTGATTCGTCGGGTGGCGCCAGTAGCGAACATGCTGAGCGAGACCGGCCGGACGGCTCCCGCATTGGAAAGCTCTCCCGATGCGGATCAACTTCACATCTACCTCGCAATGGTCGGCCGCGAGGCCTGATCTCAGGAGACCAACATGACAGCAGCGCCAACGCTCGAGATGAAGCAAACCAGCAACAAGAAGAACGGGAAGAAGAACAACAAGAAGAAAAAGGCAGCCAAGGTCGACCAGACCAGGCCGTCGTTTCTTGGCTTGCTGAATGCCATTGCGGTGGCCGAGACCGAGAACGAGCACTATCTCTTGGCTTGGGCCGACAAGACCAAGGACCCGAAACTCGAGAAGACGCTACGTTTCGTTGCCATGCGCGAGGGAGAACACGGTAAGGCCTTCGCCAAACGCATGCTCGAGCTCGGCTACTCCGTCCGTTGGCCTGAAGTCACCGCACCGAACGGAAAACGGGCGAACGGGAAGGGCGCGAGCGGGAAGGGCGCGAACGGGAAGGGTGCGAACGAGAAGATGCGGTGTGCAGCATCGTCGAAATCCGATGCCAAGAAGTTCAAGCTCCTCCAGGTCGGACGCAAGCCGGGCGGAGCCGACGTCTTCGATCGAATGTTCGAAGACAAGCATCTCGATCCCGTGACCGGCGGTCTTCTCGGCCGTTACATCGCCGAGGAACGCGACTCTGCTCGTCTCCTGCACGCTGCTCGCCAGCGTGTTTGCTGATCTCCCTCCATCGCTCACCTCGCTTTGAAAAGGATCATCGCTCTCTCGGTCGCGCTCGCGCTTCTGGCTTCGTCCTGCACCTCGAGCGGCGACCGCTCGGTCGGGACCACTGTGATCGACACCGAACCGAACCCGGCGGCAGCGGATGCCAGCTCCACCACCCTTCTGGTCAACCGAACCACGGGGGCCCCGAAGGCCGGCGAGCCTGATCTCGGTGGTCGTCTGGTCTATGGCGTCGAAGCCGACTCGGCTAATCCCTGGGCTCACTACCGCACGAGTTGTGGGCTCAGTTGTTTCGTCGTGCTGCAGACCGTCTCCGACCCGCTGTTCGTTCAACTCGACGACGGCGAGATCGACGGGATGCTGGTCGAGCGCTTCGAGGCGAACGAGAACTTCACCGTTCACACCTGGACGATTCGGGACCAAGTCTCGTTCCACGATGGTTCACCCCTCGATGCCGCTGCGGTTGCGTTCAACATCGACGCTTGCCGTTTCAGCCCGCTGACGGGCACCGATTTCGCGAGCATCATCGACGTGCGGGCCGAAGGGCAGGTCGTCACGATCACGACCAATGCACCGTGGGTGCCGCTGACGGCGAGATTCGCCCAGAGCCCGTGTGCGTTCATGCTCTCGCCGACCTGGTTGTCGACCCTCCCCGACATCCCATTCCGTGAAGATGGCACTCCTCATTACTCCGAACAGATTGCGGCCCAACCAGCCGATGGTGACCCGGCGGCGCCGGTCGGGGTTGGTGCGTTTCGGTTCGAGAGTTTTGTGGCCGGCAACGGGAACAGTTTCATCGCCAGTCGCAATGATCAGTACTGGCGGGGTCCAACCGGTCTCACGGGCGAGCGTCTGCCGTATCTGGACCAGGTCGAGATCGTCGTGACCGCCGGCCCAGGGGCTCGACTGGCGGCGATCCAATCGGGTCGGTTCGACATCATTCACACCTCGAATCCCGATTCGATTCGGTCCGTCACCGAGGACGGATCCCTGCAGCTCATTGCGTCCAACGCCTTCAGCGAGACGAACTACATCATGTTCAACACCGGGCAGGGCGAGAATCCGACCTTCGGCCTTCTGCAGGGCCTCGACGGGCCGGCGCCGATGGACCCGACTGCGGTCAACGTCGGCAACCCGCTCCTTCACGAGAGTTGTCGGCGAGCCCTGGCTCATGCCACCGATGTCGAGCGAGTCGCTGAACAGCGCGGGTCGGGTGTGACCGACCCGGCCAACGGTCCATTCCCGCCCGGGTCGATCGGCCATACCGAAGACAGTGGCTACCCGCAATTCGACCTTGGTCTGGCTGCAGAGTCGTTTCAGCGGTGCCAACTCGATGTCGGTTCAGAGGTGATCAGTTTCGAACTCAGCATGCCGAATGAGCCATTCGTCATCGAGACGTACCAGCTGATCGCGTCGATGTGGGGCGACGCATTCGGTGACCAGATCGACGTCTCGTTCGTTCCGATCGATCTCGCTCGGTACGGGGCCGCAGCGCTGACTGGTTCGTTCGATGCGATGGCCTGGAACAATCATGGCGGCACTGATCCCGACCTCCAGTTCCTGTGGTGGTACTCCGGCACCGCTTCGCCCATCGGCTCGTTGGCGCTGAACTTCGGACGATTCCAGGATCCGGTGATTGATGAGAATCTCGTCATCCAGCGACAGGTCGCCGATTCCGACCTGCGAAGGACGGCGGCGGAGGCGATCAACCGAGCGTTCGGCGAACACGTCTGGAATCTGTGGCTGACGTGGACGACCTGGGGAATCATCGCCAACGACCAGGTTCGAGACCCAGCACCTCGGTCGCTTGTCGCCGGTCGTCACGAAATTGCGCAGATCTGGTGTGAGGGCGGGGTCTGTGGGGATTGAGCGCATCTCGTCGTTTGGTGGTTAGGTATCGTTCCTTGCCGCCCCGGCGGCCCTGCGAGTGAATGAGGTCGGTCAGACGTGGAATGGTGGGAAGCCCTGCTCTTGGTGCTCGGCGGTGCCGCCGCTGGCATCGTGAACGCAGTGGCTGGCGGAGGATCGATGCTGACGGTTCCGCTCCTCGTGCTCGCCGGCGTTCCCGGCAACTCCGCCAATGGTTCCAATCGAGTGGGAATCCTTGCGGGGAACATGGCCTCGGCCGCCGAATTCAAGCGGCTCGGTGTCGAGGGCCTGCAGAATGCCACCCTCGTCATCGCCCCGGCCGTGGTCGGCTCTCTGGTCGGATCGATCGGCATCAGCCGCTTCACCAGTGACTCTTCGTTCGAGCGACTGTTCGGGCTGGTGATGATTCCCTTGATCTTGCTCACGATCAACAAGCCAAAAGTGCGAACCGACGGCAAGACGTGGAGCCACACCACGACCACGTTGGTGTTCTTCGTCGTCGGGATCTACGGCGGAGCGATCCAGGCCGGTGTTGGTCTGGTTCTCCTTGCTGCTCTCAGTCGAGCGGGATTCGATCTGGTGACGGCCAACCTGATCAAGGTGCTGGTGACGCTTGCTGTGACGGTGGTGGCGCTTCCGGTCTTCATCGCTCAGGGTCAGGTCTCCTGGGGCCCGGCCCTCACGCTGGCCGCGGGCCTCACCTTCGGTGGCTGGATCGGGGCTCGCCTCGGCGTGGCCAAAGGTGATGCCTGGATTCGGCGAGTGATGATCTTCGCCGCACTTGCACTCGCCCTGAAATTGCTCGGCGTCTACGACTGGATCTTCTGACCCGCCGAAAGAGATGGGTCAGCGGATGCCGGACATGAACCCGGCGAGGACGTTGACGGTGTTCGTGCCGATCTCATCGACGGCGTAGCCGCCCTCCATGACGAAAACCGTGGGTAGTCCGAGTGCCTCGATCTTGTCGCCGATGTCGAGGTAGTGGTCTGACTCCAACTTGAAGAAACTGATCGGGTCTCGCTCGAAGGTGTCGACCCCGAGCGAGATGACCAAGGCCTGCGCCCCGAACCGACGAACGGCGTCGAGTCCCTGGTCGAGGGCAGGCCCCCACTCCTCATAGGTCGTGCCCGGAGGCATCGGAAGATTCAAATTGCACCCGGTTCCGGCGTTGGCTCCGGTTTCGTCGGCGTAGCCGAGGAAGTGGGGGAAGGCCTGGCGAGGGTCGCCGTGGAGGGAAACGAAGAAGACGTCGTCTCGCTCGTAGAAGATGTCCTGGGTGCCATTGCCATGATGGAAGTCGACGTCGACGATCGCCACCCGCTCGACCCCAGCTCGTATGAACCCCTCGGCCGCGATGGCGGCGTTGTTGAGAAAGCAGTAGCCCCCATAGAGATCGCGTGCGGCGTGGTGTCCGGGTGGACGGGTGAGCGCGAACGCGGTGCGTTCACCGCCGCTCACGAGCGACTGTGCTGTCTGGGCGATTGCAGCCGCCTCTTGTGCTGCCTCCCAACTGCCCTTCGTGATGGCCGTGTCGATGGCCATGGCGAAATAGGCCAGCTGCCCATCGATGTGCTCGGGCAACCGTTGCTGCATGCGCCGTGCAGGGAACGTGATCGGTAGGGCATCCCCGGTGTGGCCCAGCGCGGCCCACCGGCTCCAGGCCGTCGCCAAGAAGTCGAGGAACGCTGCGCTGTGCACTCGACCCACCAACTCGAGATCGACCGGATCGGGCGGGACGCGATCGCTGAATCCGCGCTTGTCGAGCTCGGCATTGATCGTGTCGATCCGTCCGGGATGCTCGTAAGGCGGGACCATGGTGCCACCCTCCAACTCACCTTTCGGCTGATGCGCGAGGTGGCCGTCGCTGCTGACGATTTTCATCCCGCGAGTCTGTCCCAGTCATGGTCAGTCTGCGCGTTTTCGTTGGTCCCGAAGAGGCAAGTTCCAGGACCGGTCATGAGACCTCGACCGTGCTGGTACCTCTGCCCTCGGCCCAAGTCGAAACTTCCAGATGATCACCGGCGACCACCGTCAATGTGGCCGACAGCAAATCGACCGTGAAGGCCAAGGCCCCCGAGGCATCGGGTGGATCGTCAGCGGTTCCGTGGCCGACTCCGATCAAGAACGCCACGATCCTGTCCGGATCATCGACCTCGACGGCTTGACCGGACAGCTTGGCGTCGCCGTCCTTCATCTCGACGTCGAGGGGAGCGGAGTGGATCGCAATACGCGGATCTCGGCGCATGTCCTTGGCCTTGACGGATCCGGGCATACAGCCCAGCCACAACTCGCCGTCGAAGAAGCGGGCCTCGGTGCCGCTGAGACGAGGTGAGCCGTCGGTGCGGAGCGTGCCGAGTATGTGGTGGAGGTGGGCTTCGAAGCGGCTCTGCACTCGGGCCGCAAACGTCGGATTGTCGTCGGCGAACCGAGCCCAGGATGTCACCGACTCAGTTTGACACGGTTGGCCTTGACACGGTTGGGCTTGACGCGGTTGGGTGCCCTCGGGCTCGGCTAGCTCTTGAGCTCGTTGATGATCGGCGCCCAGAACTCCGGATCGGACACCGATCCCATCGTGTTGAAACTGATTCGTTGCACGGTGTCGCCGAAACGATCGCGCAGCCCGGCGGCGACCCGATCGGGTTCGGCCACGACGGCGAACGTGCCCAGGATCTCGTCGTCGATCATGTTGGCCATGGCGTCCCACTCGCCCCGCTTCGATGCCGCGTTGAGTTCGGTCTGGAGTTCTCCCCAGCCGTGATGTTCGAGCACTCCGCGATAGGCGGGAGTCGAGCCGTAGAACGAGATCTGCGCTCGCAGCGCCTGAGCTGCTTTCGTTTTCTCCTCCTCGGTGCGGCCGGTCACGACAAAGGCGGGCAGTTGGAGCTGGAAGTCATCGGCGGAGCGTCCGGCCTTTTCTCGGCCGGACTCGATGGCGGGCAGCGTGACATCGCGGATGTACTCCGATGTCGTGAACGGATGGGCGAACATTCCGTCAGCGACCTCGCCCGCGACTTCGGTCATGAGCGGGCCGACGGCGGCGATGAACACGCGCGGCACCCCGGCCGGATTGGGACCAGGATCGAAGAACGGGGTCATCAGGGTGTGGGTGTAGAACTCGCCCCGAAATGAAAGCCGCTCGCCGGTCTCCCATGAATCCCAGATCGCCCGCATGGCCTGGACCATCTCTCGCATTCGAGCGGCCGGCTTGCTCCATTCCATCGAGAACCGCTTCGTGATGTGGGGCTTGATCTGACTTCCGAGACCCATGACGAATCGCCCGTTGGAGAGCGCATTGAGGTCGTAGCCGATGTTGGCCAACGTCATCGGGTTGCGAGCAAAGGCGACCGCGATCGAGGTGCCGAGTGTGATGTGTTCGGTGCTCGGTGCGGCCAGCGCCAGTGGGAAGAAGGGATCGTGCGATGTTTCCGCCGTCCAGACCGCGTCGTAGCCGGCATCCTCGGCCCGCCTCGCCTCGTTGGCTGACTTTGTCAGATTGGTTCCGAGGTTGGTGTCGATCAGCATGAGCGACACTCTTTCCTGCCTGTTCGGCGGGCGCAACTTTCGAGTCGCCGTCGGGTTGCGACCGACCGGAACTACCGTTCGTTCGATGAAGATCGGGGAGCTGGCAGATACTTGCGGAGTGACCACCAAGACCGTTCGTTACTACGAGTCCATTGGTCTCATTCCGGAACCGGAACGAACGTCGTCGGGCTATCGAAGTTATCCAGACGAGTCTTCCGACCGCTTGCACTTCATCAAGGATGCGCAGGCAACGGGATTGTCGCTGACCGAGATCGCGTCCGTCCTCGAGCTCAAGGACGTGGGTGCGTCCACCTGTGAACACACCCGCTCGCTGGTCGAACGGCATCTCGCCGAACTCGATGAACAGATTGCCCGTCTACAAACCGCCCGACACGAGCTCGCCTCGCTCGCGGCCCGGGCCCGCACCCTCGATCCGGCCCGCTGTACCGACCCGACCCGATGTCAGGTGATCGCCGAGCCCAAGCCGGGAAAGACCGTTTCCTCATCGAGTCCCCGCGTCCCTCGAATGCCTAGCGCCCTCGCTGAGGACCGTGTCGCTGAGGACCGTGTCGCTGAGAAACCTGTGCCCGCCGAAATTCTTGAAATCAGTCCTTGACCTTCTAGTCGACTGGAAGGTTTAGACTGGTGGTCATGACTGAATCAACCACCAAGAACTCGGTCGATCTCATCCGCATCGATCTCCCGGTCGAGGGGATGACGTGCGCCGCCTGCGCAAACCGCATCCAACGCAAACTCTCCCGCCTCGACGGCGTCACACAGGCCCAGGTCAATTTCGCCAACGGTCGGGCCACCGTTGTCCACCACGGAACGGCCAACGAGAACGATTTTCGAGAAGCCATCGAGGGCCTCGGATATTCCGTCCCCGCAGTGGCGGATCCCGACGCTCAAGCCAAGCACGAAGCCAGCCTCCGACGAAGCCTCATGTTGGCGGTTGTGCTCGGCGTTCCCGCCGTACTCCTCTCGATGATCTCGCCGCTGCACAGCCTGTTCGGCGACGGGGATGGCTGGCAATGGGTGGTCGGAGCGCTTGTGACGCCTGTGGTCTTCGTCGCCGGATACCGGTTTCACCGTGCGGCGTATCTGAATCTTCGCCACCGCACGACCACGATGGACACACTGGTTTCGATGGGCACCCTCGCGGCCTGGACCTGGTCGGCCGTCGTGCTGCTCGGTGGGCTCGAAGAGCACGTCTACTTCGAGACGGCGGCCGTGATCATCGCGCTGATCCTGTTGGGCAAATGGTTCGAGGCACGAGCCAAGCGTCGATCCGGTGATGCGCTGCGGGCGCTCGCCGATCTCAGCGTCCGGTCGGCCCGACTCGAGGACGGCACGGATGTTCCGCTCGACGAACTCGTGATCGGAACCCGGTTCGTGGTCCGTCCCGGCGAGAAGATCGCCACCGATGGTGTGATCGTCGACGGCACTTCGGCCATCGATGCTTCCATGATCACCGGGGAGCCAGTGCCGGTCGAGGTCGGGCCCGGCGACGAGGTGATCGGCGCCACGATCAATGCCAACGGCTCGTTGATCGTTGAAGCCACCAGGGTTGGCTCCGATACCGCCCTGGCCCAGATCATTCGACTGGTCGAGGAGGCTCAGGGATCGCGAGCCGACGTCCAACGGCTCGCCGATCGCGTGTCGGCGGTCTTCGTGCCGGTCGCCATCGCTACCGCGTTCGTCACCTTGGCGGCATGGTTACTGCTCGGGAATCCGGTCAACGAAGCGTTCACCGCCGCCGTTGCGGTACTCATCATCGCCTGCCCGTGTGCGCTCGGATTGGCCACGCCCCTCGGCATCATGGTCGGCACGGGTCGGGGAGCGCAGCTCGGCGTGATCATCAAGGGGGGCGAGGTTCTCGAGGACACACGCGCCATCGACACCATCGTGCTCGACAAGACCGGAACGGTCACCGAGGGCCGAATGGAACTCGTCGATGTGGTGGCCTTCGACGGTGACTCGTCTCGGATCCTCCGTCTGGCCGCATCGGTCGAGGCCCGATCCGAGCATCCAATTGCCCAGGCAATCGCCGCTGGAGTCTCCGAGCTCGAACCCGTCGAGAACTTCCTGAGCACGCCCGGATACGGCGTGGCCGGCACGGTTGCCGGGGTCGAGGTCCGAGTCGGGCGCTCCCATGTCTTCGATCACATTCCGCCAACGCTCGCCGAAGCGGCTGCGGTCGAGGAGGGCAAGGGCCGAACCGTGGTCTACGCCGGAACCGCCGTTGAGGATGTCGTGACCGCCGAAGGAATTCTGGTGGTTGCCGACCGGGTGCGGCCCACGTCTCGCGAGGCAATCGAAGCCTTCCACGACCTCGGTCTCACGGTCACGCTGCTCACCGGCGACAACCGTCGAACCGCCGAGGCGGTGGGCGCAGAGATCGGCGTTGATCGTGTGATCGCCGAAGTCTTTCCCGAAGACAAGGCCAAAGAGATCGTGCGACTGCAAGGTCTCGGCAGCCGAGTTGCGATGGTCGGTGACGGCATCAATGATGCGCCGGCGCTGGCCCAAGCCGATCTGGGTATCGCGGTCGGAACCGGCACTGATGTGGCAATGGAAGCATCGGATCTCACGATCGTCAGTGGCGACCTGCGGGCCGTTGCCGATGCGGTTGCGCTGTCTCGGCGAACGCTGGCAACGATCAAGGGCAACCTGTTCTGGGCGTTTGCCTACAACGCGGCGGCCATTCCTCTCGCCGCCTTCGGCATCTTGAATCCGATGATCGCCGCGGGAGCGATGGGAATTTCGTCGGTCTTCGTCGTCACGAACAGCCTCCGCCTCCGGTCGTTTGCCGGTTATCGGCGATCCAATCCCTCCCCCTCCAAACCCAGCAACACCAAGTCACTCTCAGCATCAAAGGACCGTTCATCATGACCACTCGTACCTACTCCGTTCCAGACATCAGCTGTGACCACTGCGTCAAGGCGATCGAGGGAGAAGTCGGCCCGCTCGAAGGTGTTTCGGCCGTGAAGGTCGATGTCGGGAGCAAGACGGTCACGGTCGAGGGCGGCGACGATGCCGCCGTTCGTGCCGCCATCGACGAGGCCGGCTACGACGTCGCCGACTGACGTTCGCTCACTGACATCTGCTTGCTGAGAGAGCCCCCTTCCTGATCTGGCACCGAGATCGCCCCGTGAAAC
>JBBKXQ010000095.1:0-8279 GCA_037969565.1 Acidimicrobiales bacterium
AGAACGGGGTCTCCGCAACATTCCAACGACTGCCGACGCGTTGCCAGCGTTCCTCGACGAATCGGTGATCAGCCTGTTCGAACGCACCAATGTGCTGTCGCCCGTCGAGCTCGAGAGCCGGTACGAGGTCTACGCCGAGCAGTACATCATGTCGATCGGCGTCGAGGCGAGAACAACGTCGGAACTGGCCAAGACGGTGCTCTATCCAGCCGCCATGTCCTACCTCGGCGACCTCACAGCAACGATCAGCAGTGTCTCGGCCCTCGGTGTCGAACTCGAAACATCGGGTGTGAAGGTGATCGTGGGCGAGGCGAACGCCCTGTTGTCCGCCGTCGCCGAACTCGACGGCGCCATGAGCAACCGTGACTTCGCATCGACCGAGGCACACATGAAGTACTGCGCAGGGACCATTCGGGACTTGATGCAGAAGGTCCGTAGCCATGCCGATGCCCTCGAGACCGAGGTTGCCGACGGATACTGGCCGCTGCCGAAGTATCGCGAGATGCTGTTCATCAAGTGATGTTCGCGGCCGAATCCCGGCAGAATCGTGCCGCTCTGCATCGCTCAGTGTTGCGTTGCCTGACCAGTCGCGAGATCGCTCAACCCTCGCCCGTGTAGGCCTGCACGCGTCGTCGAGCTAGGTCGTCGTCAGTCTCGGATCCCAACATCAGCCCGCCGTCGGCGTGGGGTCAGCGGCTCGCCTGGCGGGACAGCCACTCGAGGATGTCGGCGGTGACTTGGTCTCGATTGGTTTCGTTGAGAATCTCGTGGCGGGCGCCGGGGTACACCGTCGTGGTCACATCGGCGACACCAGCGTCGCTATAGCGCTGCCCGAGCAGCTCGATGAGTTGGCCACCACCGGCGAGCGGGTCATCGCTGCCCGACGCAATGAGAATTGGTAGGTCGCTACGGATGCCGGCGAGCACCTCGGGGTCAGCCAGGCGGCCGGCAGGAGCGAACAGCGATGGGACCGTCTCGTCGGGGAGGTCGAATCCACACCACGGATCGGCGACATAGACATCCACCTCAGCTTCGTCTCGCGACAGCCACTCGTAGCCGGTGCGGTGCTCGAACCCGGCGTTGAAGGCCTCGAGCCCGACCGGGCCTTCCGATTGCGCAAGGCCGGCGGCGAGCACATCGAGTGCCGTCGATCCCGTGAGCACGACGCCGGCGTATTGGTCCGAATGGTCGATGATGACCGCTTGAGACGCGAACGAACCCATCGAGTGACCGAACAGGTAGAGCGGCAGACCGGAATGTTCGGCCCCGATCCTCGCCCCGAACTCGGCAACATCGGCGATCAACCCGTCGAAACCGACGGTGCCGAAGTCGCCCACGTGATCGCGTCCGGTGCGGCCATGGCCGCGATGATCGGTGGCGAAGGCGAGAAACCCGGCCTGGTTGAGTGCGGCCGCGAATCGGTCGTAGCGGGCGGCGTGCTCCGCGAGCCCATGGGCGATCTGCACCACTCCTCGTGGATCACCCTGAACGTTGGTCCAGGCGTAGCTTGCGATGTCGATTCCGTCAGCAGACGAGACGAACGAGGACGGTTGGGCGCTCATCGGTTGATCATCACACAAGTGAATTGGTGCCGCCATCCGGGGAATCAGCAGCTTCATCCGGGAGCGCGTCGGCGAAACGTGGCGAGCTCATGTTCTGCTCGCTCTCGATCTTGTGGAGGCGTTCGTCATAGCCGATCTGGCGGATGAGGTCCGCAAGGCTGTCGTACGCACCGTAGTCCTGGGTGAACTCGCCCGTGTACGGCACAGACTCCCACTCCGGATGTTCCTTCACGAGGAGGGCGTACTCGTGCTCGGCATGATCTTCGAAGTCGGCGTTCAAGCGGTAGCTCCACTTCGGCCGCACCACGTACAGAAACCATGACAGCTGGTAGTAGCCGAACGCGAGCAACTGCGGAATGACACGACTACGGATGAAGCCCCGCCGCTCGCTTGCGGTCAACTCCTCCATGATCAGGAGATGCCACTGCTCGTTGTCCTGTTCCCACCGGGCCGTACGAACCCGGTCGAACACCTGCCGGGCGAAGTGGGGCTTGCTCGCGGTATGGGTCACTGCCACGTACGCAACGTTCTCCCACGCCTGGTATGGAACACGTGCTACGAGTTCCAGCACCCTGAACTTCTCCAGCGTGCGGGTCGGCCCGTAGATCCTGTCCATGGTGCGGAACAGAATCTTGGCCGCGATGCAGTGATCACGCTTCGAACTCGCGAGCGTGGCTTCTTGGGCGGCGACGAGTGCATCGTGTCGAAGATGCTCGATGGGTCCGAATGGGGCGCGACCGCCGATTGCTTCGGTGACCGGTCCAGATCCTTGTGCCTTGTCCGCGCTGTCTCGTTCTCGCTGCACGTTCATGTTGACGAACTCATTTCGTTGGAGGGGATATTGGCCAGTCGCGGCCATTTGACGCCACGTCCACCGAGCCGTCGACCAGAAGGTTCAGGCCATCATCTCATCTCTCGATCATCGAGAACTGGCGCGACAACCGATCCGCTATCTCACGTGGGGCGCGGGCTACCGATCCCGTCCGGCGGCATCGGAATCATCTGGGGTCAACAGGGATTGCTGTGTTCTCGGCACATCGCTCCTAGGCGGTGCAGTAACGTGCGGCTCCCGAGGAGTCGAGAGGCCATGCGATGAACGGAACCGAACCGGCCGAATTGCCGGGCACGTGCGCGGACTTGCTGATCCGCTACCTCGAGCTCGAGGGCGTCTCGTATGTCTTCGGGATCCCTGGTTCGGCAAATGCACACACCCTTCATGCATTGGGACGCAGCGATCGACCGATCGACGAGCGTTCGATTCGTTATGTGATCTGCCGTCAAGAGACCGGTGCCGCCTACATCGCCGATGGATACGCCCGAGCGTCGGGCGAGCTGGCCACCCTCCTGATCACTGCCGGTCCAGGTGCCACCAATGCGCTGACCGGTGTGATCAATGCCCACACCTCTCGAACGCCGATGCTCGTGATGTCGGGCGAGGTTGCACAGCAGTACTACGGGCGAGCGTTTCTGCAAGAAGGAGTCGACGCCGACCTCGACATCGATGGCGTTTACCGAAACGCCTGCGCCTATTCAGCGGTGGTGTCAGCACCGACGAACTTCGCCGAGTTGCTGACCCAGGCGCTCCGGCAGGCTCGTTCACTACCCGGTGCGGCAACGCACCTCAGCCTCCCTGACAACATCATGGCCGCCCCCGTGCCCGACGGCACGACGGTTCCCTCCTCGCCGTCTTCGTATCGTGTGCAACCCACTGGTGCCGATCGAACCACGATGGAAGCAATCGTCGCCGGGCTCGTGTCCGAGTCGCATCCGCTCGTTTTTCTTGGTAATGGCGCCCGTCGCGCCCTCCGTGACGATGCTCGCCGGGTTCGCTTCGTCGACGCCATCGACCGCTTCGCCATTCCGGTGATGACCGATCCGGACGGAAAGGGTTTGTTCCCGGAGAGCCACCCGCTCTCGCTTCGCAACTTTGGCCTCGCCCAGTGCGAGTGGCCCCGTTACTACCTCGAGCCCAATCTTCTCGATCCGGACCGACCCGCACGATTCGGCGCGCTGCTCGTGATCGGTTCCGAGCTCGGCGAGTTGGCCACGGTGACCCCCGCAAGTGATCCCAAGGCGGTGCACTACACCGGCGAGATCATTCCCACCGGCATGTTCGCCCACATCGACGAGAACCAGTCGATCATCGGCCGGAACTATTCGATCACCAAGGGCCTCGTCGCTGACATTGGTCACGCGATCGACCAGTTCGTCGACGTCCTGTCCGGGTTGACCCCTGACGACTCAGTCGAGCCGCGCCGCGCCTTCATCGACTCGATCAAGAATCGGGTATCGCCCTACCGCTCACCCGAGGCGCGAACAGATCCCAATGCGCCGATCAAACCACAGGCGCTGATGACCGCGATGCAAACTGCTCTCGACGCTCGACCAGAGGCGGCGCACATCTGGGTTGATGCGGGTAACTGCGTTGGATGGTGCATGCAGTACCTCACCGTCGATGCGCCCACCGAGATCCATTCTGCGCTGGCGATGGGCCCGATGGGGTTCGCAGTCGGAGCCGTCATCGGAGGAAAGTTGGCCGATCCGTCGTGCACCTCCGTCGCCGTCGTTGGCGACGGGGCATTCCTCATGCAAGGAAGTGAGATCTCGACCGCAGCGGCGAACGGCCTTGGTGCTGTGTGGGTCGTTCTGTACGACCGCTTACTCAACATGGTTGCACAGGGAATGGCGGGATTCTTCCCTGGACAGGGCGATTGGGAGCACCTCTACGACCTCGGCGAGCCTGACTTGTCGGTGTATGCCCGGGGTCTGGGTGCTGACTCCTACGACGTCTACACACCAGGCGAAGCCGCCTCGACGTTCGAAACTGCCTTCCGTCTCGCCAATGAAACCGGAAAGCCTCAAGTCATCGTGGCCCACATCGACGTCGCCGAGATCCCTCCTTACTACGCTCCGGCGGAGGCGTAGATGGAACACGATCCCTTCGCTAGTTTCGTTCCGAGATTCGTTCGGGATCGCCTGCGAATCGTCGACGAGTTGACACCGGTCGACCTTGCGCTCGACGACGCGTTCATGCTGTTCGCCGACATTTCGGGATCGACAGAGCTCGCTGAACGTCTCGCCCAGCATGGTCCAGGCGGAGCCGAGGAGATGGCGCGCCGGCTCAATGATTTCTTCGGAATGATGATCGACGTGGTCGAGCAACACGGCGGCGACATCACCGGCTTCGCGGGGGATGCGTTGATGGCATGCTGGCCCGCATCCGCTGATCAGGCCGGGATCGATGCCGTGCGTACTGCCGTTCAGATGCAGGCGTTGTTGCTTGCAACCGGTCAAGACGACCGGTTGCAGGTTCGGATCAGTGTCGGGCGCGGCGGGCTACGCCGACTCATTGTCGGTGGATATGACGATCGCTGGCTTTCGGTGGTCACTGGCTCGGCCCTGGTCGATGCCGGTGTCGCCAACAATCTCGCCCAGCCCGACGATGTTGTGATCTCGGCCCTCGTCGCGGCCTCGCCAGGAGTGAACCATCCAGGAGTCGATCTCGGCCAAGGGGATCGACGGCTCGACGTGCCATCATTCGAGGCACCCGACTCGGCCATCACAACCGCCGAAGTGAATTTCACGGTGGAACAGCGAAAGCGCCTGGCCGGCTTTGTGCCGGTGCCGGTGTTGGTGCATCTCGAGGCCGGTCACGACGACTGGTTGCCGGAACTCCGAACCGTCACCGTCATCTTCTCCAGCCTGCCCCACTTCGATTCGACGCTCGCGCTCGACGTCATCGAGCAACTCGTCTTCGAGGCGCAACGAGACGTAGCCCTGGTCGACGCTCGCCTGAAGATCAGCGTCGATGACAAGGGGGTCGCCCTCCTGGCCGTTCTCGGCATGCCGCCTCGAGCCCATGAGGATGATGCCCGGCGCGGCGCTCGTCTCGCCGCGCTGTTCTCCGAGTCGGCAGAACGGGCCGGAGTCCCGTGCCATGCCGGGATCTCGACCGGTCGGGCGTTTTGTGGCGCTCTCGGAAATGGCGAACGACGCGAGTACACGCTGATCGGTTCCACCGTCAATCGCGCCGCCCGACTGATGTCCCACGCTTCCACGGTCGACGCCACCAGCGCGGTGCTTGCCGACGAAGCCACCGTGTCGGGGCTGGCCGGGGCGGTCGAGGTCGAATCGCTCGCGACGGTCACCTTGAAGGGGCTTTCCCCGATGCGACCGTCGCGTTTGCTGGCAGGAGACCCTGACGCCGTGGATGGCATTGCCGCCCCACACGCTGGGGCCGAGTTGCTCGTCGGCCGTGAGCACGAAGTTGCCCGAATCATCGAGGCACTTGAACACGCGGAGCTCTACGGAGCGCCGACGATCATCCTCGAAGGCGAGGCTGGAATCGGAAAGTCCACACTCGCAGCCGCAGCGATGAGGTTTGCGGAAGACGCCGGTTTCGAGATCGTTGGAACAGCGGGCGATTCGATCGAGACCACGACGCCGTATCGGGCACTGCGAGCCCTCTTTCGGCGCCTTCTGGACGTAGCCAGCGGCGACCTTGCCGCACAGCGCAACGCCATCGAGGCCAAGCTCGGGCCAGCGCTGGCTTCGCAAGCGGTTCACCTCAATGAGGTGTTGCCCGTCTCGTTCGAGCCCACCGAGGCCACGATGGCGCTCCCCGCTGACAGCGGACCAGCCATTGTTCAGTCACTCGTGGTCGACGCGCTTGCCCACCTCGTCGCCAATGGCCAGGTCTTGCTCTCCCTCGAGGACTATCACTGGTTTGACGCTGCGTCATCGGCCGTGATCGTAGAGTTGGCTTCTCGCCGTCTGTGCGGGCTGCTCGTGAGCGCTCGTTCGGACGAATTGTCGTCTGCCGAACTCGAGGTCATGGGCAAGGGACCACACGTCGTCCATTGCTTGCTCGGACCCCTAGGGCCCGCCGAAATCGCCCGTCTCGTGGCGTTGATGCTCGGCGCTGCCGAGATCGACGACGCAGTTGCTGCCGCCGTCGCCGAACGTGGTGACGGCCATCCACTGTTCACGACCGAACTTGTTCGCACGATGATGGCCGACGACATGCTCGAAGTCGTCGACGGCGTCGCCCGAGCTCGGGCCCGAGTCGATCTCTCCCAGGCGTCGTTCCCCGACTCGGTCGAAGGCTTGATCGGCCAGCGCATCGACCGGCTTCCGATCGCCGAGCAACTCACCCTCCGGGCGGCAGCGGTGGTCGGGCCCGAGTTCGGGCTCGACGCCTTGATCGCGATCCATCCGGCCCCGACCGATCGTCATTCGATTCACGATCATCTCGACGTCCTCGAGTACCAAGGCCTCATTCATCGTTCTGGTGACGATTTTCGGTTTGCCCACCGTTTGATGCGAGATGTCTCCTACGACCGGGTCCTGTACTCACAGCGTGCAGCGCTGCACGCGTCGTTGGCAGAGTTCTACGAACAAATCGGTGACGCTGAAGACGTCACCGGCCGCCTGGCCCACCATTGGGAACAAAGCTGGCTCGCGGCCCGAGAAGTGGATCGACCTGCGGTTGATCTCGCATACGTAGGGGCGCAAGCGGCCAACGCGCTCGAGCGCGCAACCGACGCCACATTGGCTGCGGGTTTGCCCCGAGCCGCGCTCGACGTCGGTTTGAGGGCCACGCGCGTGCTCGGTGTTGATGTGCCGACCGACCCCGCGCTGGTGGGCCCGGCCATCGGCGCTGCGATGCAACGCATCGCCGAACTCGCAGGCGACGATCAGCCAGCACAAATGCTTGATCTGCCCGGGATCGACAACCCCGACATCGACCGGGCGGTCATGTTGCTGCTGCGTTTGCAACCGGCGGCGGCGATGGCAGCCGACCGCGATCTCTTCGCCCTTCTGTCTCTCACGAACTACGTGCAGGTGCTCGAACACGGCCTCGGGATGGGGGCCCCTGGGGCGATCGCAGTGTACGGATCGCTCGAGTTGCTCATGACGGGGGCAACCGAACGAGCACACGAGCGCACGACCATCGCCCTCGAGATCGCACGCCGACAGGGTGGGATGATGTTGTCCTACACGGCGTTCGTCCATTCTTGGTTGGTGAACCACTGGCATCGCCCGCTTCGGGAGATCGTCGAACTCGGTCAGGAAGCCTCACGGGTTGGGTTCGATGGTGGCGACGTGCTGTTCGGGTCGTTCAACGGTGCCGCAACCGTGGTCTCTGCTGCTCTCGCTGGTGAACCGCTCCACGAAGTCGTCGAGCTCGCTGATTTCTACCACGAGGTCATCGATGGTCGTGTCCACAGCGCCTCCTTCCACTGCCGACATGAGCGACAGTTCGCGCTCGCACTGGCGGGCCGAACAACAGGCCCGCAGAGCTTCACTGACGACCGATACGACGACGACATCGATATAGCCTCGATCCTGCAAACGCCTTCGCCGAACCAGATCGCCATTTACCTCGGTTCGCGAGTCCGGCTCTCGACGCTGTATCGCGACTACGCGTCTGCGGTGGCGCTCGCCGAGCGGGTGACGCCGGTGCAAGCGGCGATGGCTGGGCAGTTCCACGATGCCGAGTTCGTGTTCTACGCCACGTTGGCTCGCCTCCTCCACAGCGCTGAAGCCGACGAGAGCACCGCCCCCGCCATGCGGGCGTCCGCCGATGCCGGGCTGGCCTTGATCGCCCAGTGGGCAGGCGGATGCGCTGCCAACTTTCTCGCAAAACATCTGATTGCGAGTGGGGTAGCAGCAGGCGTCGATGGTCGTCAAGGCGAGGCGCTCGACCATTTAGCC
>JBBKXQ010000096.1:0-4612 GCA_037969565.1 Acidimicrobiales bacterium
GCGCCGTTGCGCTCGTGCTTCTGCCGGCCGGGCTCGCCGTCGCCGGCCCCGACTTCGGTGGCTGGACGGCTGCCGAGAAGATCGACGAGGTCGCCGGCAACCATCCGGACGTGAACAGCACGTTCGTGGACGGCTGCCCGGCGCAGTCGCCGGACGGCTTGCGCCTGTACATGGCCTCCAACCGGCCCGGCGGCCACGGCGGGCTCGACATTTGGATGGCGTCGAGGCAGCACAGTGGCGACCCCTGGGCAGCGCCACAGAACCTGCCCGAGCCGATCAACTCACCCTCGGACGATTTCTGTCCGACACCGATCGAGGGTGACGGGCTGTTGTTCGTCAGCCGGAGAACGATCGAGGGAGTGACCTGCGGTTTGGGCGACATCTACATGACACGTCGCAACCCTGCGCGTGGCTGGACCGATCCCGAGCACCTCGCCTGCGAGCCGGCAGGCCCGAACAGTGCGCTCGACGAGCAGGGCCCTTCGAATGTGCAGGGTCAGCTGTACTTCTCACGCAGCTCGTCGACGGTGCTGGGTGAGCTATTCGTCAGTCGACGGCACGGCGACGGGTTCGGACCGGCCAGCCCGATCGTCGAGCTCAACGATCCGATCGCCAACGACATTCAACCGAACGTGCGCAAGGACGGACGCGAGCTCGTGTTCTCGTCCACCCGCGCCGGCGGATTCGGCGGGCCGGACATCTGGGTGGCGACCCGAGCGAGCGTCAATGACACTTGGTCGACGCCCGTCAACCTCGGGCCGGCCGTCAACACCAGCTTCGGCGAGTCACGACCGTTCCTGTCGTCGGACGCCGAGCAACTCCTCTTCGGACGAGCCGGCCCCGCGGGGACTGGCGAAGGAGGCACCGGCGCCGCCGACATCTATGTCACCAGCCGACAGAAGAACCCTTAGTGGTAGGGGTCGAGTTCGCCTGCGGAGTTGACCACTTACTCGGAAAATCGCAAGCGAGAATTCTCCAATCGGCGCTGCACCGTCGGCCACTCGCACGCCCTGTTGTTGTCGTTCGTGGCGTGAGCTCGTTGAGCGACAGCATCCTCGGCGCCCGCAGATCAGCGCTCGAGGCTTCTTAGGTCTTGGTTATTGAGGACGCCACCATCGGCTCGCCGGGCTCGATTGTGGGCTCGGTGTCCTTGGTGTTGTGGCGGCCGACCCAGACGGCCGCACCGGCGGTGGCGATCGCTCCCATCATGAGCCCGGCGCGAGCTCCGAGCTGCTCGGAGACGAAACCGGCGATCGGTCCACCGATCGGGGTGGATCCGAGGAACACGACCGTGGTGAGCGCGAGCGCCCGGCCTCGCATGCTGGGATCAGCCTCGAGCTGCACGAGGGAGTTGGCCCCCGAAACCAGGAAGATCGTCGCAGCACCGACGGGCATCACCGCCAGCACCGCCAACCACAGCGTTGGGGCGGCCGAGAGCACCGTCGTGGCGATCACCAATCCCCAGGCGGAACGCACGAGAAAGGCAACGTCGACCGTGCGTCGTCTCGCCATGGTGAGGGCGCCGATCACCGAGCCGACGCTCATCGCGGAATAGAGCAGCGTGAATCCTCCGGCACCGGCATTGAGGGTTCGTTGTGCCAAAAGCGGCAAGGTCACCTGGTATTCGAAGGCGAGGGTGCCGACCACGGCCAGCAGGATGATCGAGTTGCGGAGCTCGGCCTGGGACCAGACGTAACGCAATCCATCGGCCAGTTGCCCCTTGGCCCGAGCGGATCGCGGTGCCTCCCGAATTTCGCTTCGGCGCATGAGCAGGAGCGCACCGATGACTGCGAAGTACGTCACGGTGTTGACGATGAAGCACCACTCGACCCCGACCGTCGTGATGAGGACACCGGCAATCGACGGGCCGATCACGCGGGAGCCGGTCATCATCGCCGAGTTGAGCGCGACGGCGTTCGGTACATCTTCGAGGTCGACGAGGTCGACGACCAACGTGCGCCGAGTGGGGTTGTCGACCGCCGTGATGCAGCCGTACAGCAACGAGAGCCCGTAGATGAAGGGCATCGTCAGCTGGTCGAGCACCATCAGCACCGCAAACGCTCCAGCAACCACCGTGAACGCCACCTGGGTGATGACCATGAAGCGGTGACGGTCGACCCGGTCTGCGATCACCCCACCCCAAGCGCCGAGCACAAGCACCGGGAAGAACTGTGCGGCGGTCGCCAGACCAAGAGCGAAGCCGTTGTCGGTCAGCCGGAGCACGACCCAGATCAAGGCGACGGACTGCATCCACGTGCCGGCCTGGCTGGTGAACTGGCCGAGGAAGAAGAGTCGGAAGTTGCGAACGCGAAGAGAGCGAAAGATCTCGCTGGAGGCCGATCGGACGGTCACGAGCGGCTCGAGGTGCATTCGACGTCAAGCAGTCGCTCGAGTGGCTCCACCACGCTGAGGATGGCCGCTACGTCGTCGGGCCCGAGCTGTTCGATCCGCTCGGTCAACCAGCGGTTACGGCGTTCGCGTGTCTCCTCCAATCGCTCGTGCCCCTCCTTGGTGATGGCCACCCGGGCGAAGCGGCGGTCCTCGACATCGACGATCCGTTCGACCAACTTCTGTTCTTCGAGCTTGGCTGCGATGCGGGTGATCGTGGGTGGAGCGACCTGTTCGAGCGACGCCAGCTCACCGAGGGGCAGAGGCCCGTGCACGTCGATCATCGACAGTGCGGACTGCTGGCTCGGAGTGAGACCGGTGGAGGCGGCCTGCCGTTGCCGGCGGGCCAAGCGGGCCATGGCCAGACGAAAACGGGCAACCGCGGCTGGATCGATGAATGGTTCGGATTCCGACATTAGTTATGCATGCTAATTAGCAATGGCAATTCTGGCAAGAATTGTTCTGGTCAGATGACCGTTGGCCCGGCAGCCGGTAGCTTCAGCCGATGGCCGAGGCGGAGGAACCAGCAGCATCAGCACGCGTACAACTGCGTCCACCGACATCAACCGATCTCGGCTGGATGGCCGAAATGGACGCTGACCCAGTGGCGGTGGGTGAACACAATTGGGGTGGCGAACCGCGATCGACTCGACAATTGGCCGCCAGATTGCGAGCCGGCTTTGCTCGCGACGGACTCGTCAGCGAAGTCCAAGGTGTGTTGATCGTCGAGCTCGACGAGGACACGCCCATCGGCACGGTCACCTGGCGAACCGAACGATGGGGGCCCTCCGCAGCTAGCAGTTGTCCGGCCTTCGGGATTGCCCTACTTCCCGAGTTTCGGGGCCACGGGTATGGAACCGCGGCCCAACGCCAGCTCATCGACTACCTGTTCGAGAATTGGTCGTTCAATCGCGTGCAGTCAGACACCGCCACCGACAACCCGGCCGAACAACGATCGTTGCGCAAGGCCGGGATGGTCGAGGAAGGAGTCGTGCGCCAAGCTGAGTTCCGAGACGGGAAATACCACGACCACACCCTGTTCAGTGTTCTTCGTTCCGAATGGGAATCACGACAGCGACCCCGCTCGTTCTGACTCGAGCGGTTCGCTTCGGGCGGATCGATGGGCCGGCAGGTAGAGCGGGATCGTCGCACACAGGGCGATCGCCCCGACGACCATCGCGGTGGAAATCGAGGCTCGGTCGGCCAGAGCGCCGAGGGCCAGGCCGCCCATGGCGGCCCCAGGATGAGCTGCCATCGATGCCGCGGACACGACGGTGGTGCGATGGGCCGCATCGGCTTGCCTGTGGAGGAGCGCCTGATAGGCAGGGTTGACGGCGCCATGGCTGGCCAGTGTGAGGACATAGAAGGCGACGACCCCGAGCGGGCCAGCTGACAAGGCCATGCCAACGACGAGCGATGCCTGCAACAGATGAAGCATCATCGCGGCCCGAGCCAGTCCGACGCGAGCGGACAGATGCGGTACGAGCGCAGCGCCGATGGCCGAAGCGATCCAGGCGGCAATCACCGCAGGACCGAAAACGCTTGCCGCCTCGGCGGTCGTCCCCATGACTTCAGCCAGCTTCGGTGGAGCCAGTCCTTCGAAGGCCGTCATGCCGAATCCCCACAGCAATTCGACGCCTATCAGCGCGGCCAAGACGCGCGAGTGGCGGACGGTCCCGAGCGTGTTCCTGATGATCGCGGGGACCTCGCGCAACGATGCGCTGACGGGCCGCCGTTCGACGTGGCTTCGGTCCTCCTTCATCAGCACGGTGATAGCAACGAGGTCGAGCCCCCTCAGAGCGACCGCGCCGATGATCGGTAGGGCGAGAGGGCTCACGCTGCTGATGGGGTCGAAGGCGACAAGGGCAGAAGAGATGAGTGCTCCCGAGGCAATGGCGAGCCCGAGCACACTTCCTCCTCGCGCAAACGCCTTTTCGATGTCCGCATCCGAGTCGACTGCGTGCGCGGCGTCGACGAACCAAGCGTCGAGGGGCCCGCTCTCGAGCGCCCGGTAGATGCCTTGCAGAATGAACACGGCCACGACCAGCGGAACGCTGTCCGCTATGAGGAGCACGGTCATCGATGCCGCCTCCATGATCGTCGCAAACATGAGTACTGGTCGGCGGCCGAGCGAATCGGCGAGTCCACCCGTCGGCAGTTCGAGGAGGAACACGACGAGACCCTGCGCCGCAGCTGCGGCCCCGATCTGCCCAAACGACAACCC
>JBBKXQ010000097.1:0-6458 GCA_037969565.1 Acidimicrobiales bacterium
ACAAGCGCTCGACGAGGTCGAGCTGGCACTGCAAGTCGACGAAGCATTCGACTCGCTGGATCTCGATCCGGCCACCTGAGGCAGCGCGAGTAACTGCAGCACGCGAGTAACTGCAGCACTGATCAGGTCTGATGTTCGAAGGCCACCGGCGATCGCCGGTGGCCTTCCTCGTTTTCGTCAGTCGAAGATCGCGCCTGCAGTCTGTCCGGCGAGTGCGATCATCTCCGGGCCGAGCATTGGCCACCAAATTGAGCGTGCTGCGTCGAAGCCCTCTCGCCCGGCCTGGTTGGCTCTACTAACAATTAGTAGCTTCTGTCTACTGTGCGGTGTACTTTCATCCCATGGATGTCTCGCCCTTCCCCTATCAAGGACCACTGGAGCCCGAGCAGGTCACCTCCCGCGACGAACTCATCGCCGACCTGGTCGAACGAGTTTCCGAGCGTCGGGTCACTGCGCTTCTCGGTCCCCGTCGTTATGGGAAGACGAGTGTTCTGGGTCGAGTGGCGGCCGATGTTCGACTCGCCGGCGTGTCGGTTCTGTGGCTCGACCTCTACGAAGTCTCGTCGATGGCCGATCTCGCGGTCCGACTCGACGAAGGGCTCTCGAACGTCGAGGGGGCGGCGGCCGAGCCGCTGAGCCGTCTGGCGGCGGGGGCCACGCTCAATCTCGGCCTGGTCCGCCTCGACCTCCGGGCACCGTCGAAGGAGCGACCCGACCCAGTGGCGGTGGTCCACAACCAGTTGAACGTGCTCACGGCGCTGGCCGAACGAACGCCGCTTGTCGTGATCTTCGACGAGTTCTCGAGCATTCATCGCATCGAGGGGGCCGCCGGGATTCTTCGAACGCACTTGCAACACCATTTCCAGACGCTCGGAATCCTCTTCGCCGGGTCGGAGCCGTCGATGATGACAACACTCTTCACCGACGAAGCCGAACCGTTCTACGGTCAAGCCGACCTCCTGGAGATTCCCGCCTTCCGGGCCGTCGACGTGATCGACATCGTTTACAAGGGGTTCGAATCCACCGGGAAGCGGCCCGGTCCGGTGGCAGCCCGAATCGCCGAGTTTGCTCAGGGTCATCCACAGCGCTCGATGCAGATGGCCGACACCGCATGGCGCCTGGTGCCGCCCTCGGGTCAAGGTTCGATCGAGACCTGGGAACAGACAGTCATCTCGACTCGGGCTGCGGTGGCGAACGGTCTCGAGCGGCAATATTCCTCGATGCCGAAGGGGGAGAAGGCCGTACTTCGACTGGTTGCGCAAGGCGCGAGCGTGTTTGGATCTTCAGCGGAACTGCTCGACCTGTCCAACGGCAGCGCGCAGCATGCTCGTGACCAACTGTTGAACCGCGGTGTCATCCTTCGAGACAACAAGACACTCCGGGTCGTCGACCCGCTCTTCGGCGACTGGCTCCGACAACGATTTCCGCTCTGACGCCGGGGCCGTAGCTGCGCCGTCAGCTCAGAACGCAATAGCCGTCCACGATCGACAGCCACTCCGATTCGGGAATGTCGGGCAGGTCGTGACCGAGCGGGCCACCCCTCACCTCACTGATCCATTTGCTGTGCTGGTATTCGTGATTGATCACGGCGACGAGCAGCCCCGTGGCAATCATCCGCAATTGATCGGGAGCGCCAACGGCGCCGGCGTTGATGTTTCCGATTCGCAGATGTAACCGTTCCGAAACCGTTGACCGGAACCCAAACAGCCGGGTCGGTGACGGAAGTTCACCGCGGGCCGCCTCGGGCGTGGCGCTGTCCATCAACGCATCGAGCGCCGGGTCGATGCTCGGCTCGGCCGCCGTGAGATTGCGCACCATGAAATGGGCCACGGCCGCTTGATGTCCGAGGTGCCAGCCGATCGCACTCGAATTCTCGTCGGGGCGCCAACGGATCTCGTCACTGCTGAGATCTCGAACGAGTGAATCGGTGTAGGCAATCGAGCGGTCGTATTCCCGCAAGAGTTCGGTGATGCTGGCAGAGGTCATGGGTGCGATTCCAACATGGTGAGGCGGCGGACGCAGGATCAGCATCTCCATCTTCGCTGCCACAGCCACCGAAACCGAGTCGGCGAAATCGAGGGGCTCGAGACGCACGTCGGGAACTCATGGATCAAGCGGCACGCTGAAGGCCTATGGGACGACTGCAGACCTCAATCCAACTCTTCAAATCTTCATGGGCGGTACTCCGCGACGACAAAGAACTCATTGCGTTGCCGGTGATTTCCGGCATCGCCTCGCTCATCACCGTTGGCCTCTTTGCCTTCCCGGTGTGGCAGAGCCTGACGATCGTGGAAACGGCCGGCAGCGGCTCGAGTTCGGTCGAAGCAAGCCCGATCACCGCTGTGCTCATGGCCCTCGCCTACCTGCTGTTGGCCTTCGTCACGATCTTCTTCAATGCTGCGCTCGTTCATGCTTCGAACGAGCGCATGAGCGGTGGCGACCCGAACATCTCCAGCGCCATCAAAGGAGCATCCGGGCGAGTCAACCGAATCCTGCCCTGGGCCATCGTGTCGGCAACGGTCAGTCAGATCATTCGCCAGATTCAGCAGCGAGGTGGCATTCTCGGCAGCGTTCTCGGATTCCTCGGCGGGATTGCGTGGGCCGCTGCAACCTTCCTCGTTTTGCCCATCCTGGTCATCGAAGACATCGGGCCGATCGATGCGATCAAGCGGTCGGCCGGACTGCTTCGCACCGCCTGGGGTGAAGGCCTGGCCGGGCACGCCGGTCTCGGGCTCATCGGCTTCGTTGCCGTGATCCCGTTCGCTGCAATCGGGGCGGTCGGAATCTCGGCCGGCACCACCGCTGTCCTCGTCCCCACCATGATCGTTGCGGTGCTCGGCATCCTGCTGGTCGTGATCGTGATGTCAGCGCTTTCGGTCGTGTTCCAGACTGCGCTCTACCGCTTCGCCACCGCCCAGGTTGTTCCTGGCTACGAACCAGCCACGATGAGGGAAGCCTTCTACAAGAAGGGCCGCTGAGCCCTGGCCAGGTCGCCGGGTTCCGGCGCACCGGCCAACACTGCTGGCCATTTTGGTTCGGTTCAGAACATCGTGTGAAACTCCGGACGGAATCACCGCTGCGACCTCGACGTCGCGGCCAACGAGGAGAATTTCATATGGCGATCGGAATTGGGGACCAGACCGAATCGTCCGGAACACCGGACGTCGATGTCGTTGTGGTGGGCGCCGGTTTTGCCGGGCTCTACCTCTTGCACAAGCTGCGGGGACTCGGCTTCTCGGCCCAGGCCTTCGAGGTGGCCGCCGGTGTCGGCGGCACCTGGTTTTGGAATCGGTATCCCGGTGCCCGCTGCGACGTGGAGAGCATCGACTACTCCTACAGCTTCGATGCCGAGCTCGACGAAGAATGGAAATGGACCGAGCGCTACGCCACGCAGCCCGAGATCCTCGCCTATCTCGAGCATGTCGCCGAGCGCTTCGACCTGGAGCGAGACATCCGGTTCAACACGCGCGTCGACTCGGCGGTATGGGACGCCCAGCAGTCGTTGTGGAGGCTCCGCACGAACAGCAACGATCGCGAGAACGGCTCGCCCAACGAGATCACGTGTCGTCATTACGTGATGGCCACCGGGTGCCTGTCTCTACCGAAGACGCCCGACATCCATGGTCACGAGCGGTTCAAGGGCGAGGTCTATTACACGAGCCGGTGGCCCCACGAAGGAGTGGACTTCACGGGTAAACGGGTCGGGGTGATCGGCACCGGCTCGTCCGGAATCCAATCGATTCCGGTCATTGCCGGTCAAGCGTCGGAGCTCACGGTCTTCCAGCGCACGGCCAACTTCTCCACTCCCGCCCACAACGGTCCTCATCCCGAGAAGAAACAATCGGCGGTCGACAACGATCGGGCGGCGTATCGAGAGTCGGCCCGCTGGTCTGGCGCCGGAGTCCCTCGCGTCTTGGCCGAAGAGGGCGCCCTGGCGGTTTCCGAGGAGGAACGCCAGCGCCGGTACGAGCAGGCCTGGCAGGAAGGCGGGCTGTTCGCCACGCTCGGATCATTCAACGACCTCGCGGTGAATCTGGCTGCCAACGACACCATCTCCAACTTCATCCGGGACAAGATCCGGTCGATCGTCGACGACCCCGAAACGGCCGAGATTCTGTGCCCGAACAACCATCCTTATGGCACCAAACGTCCCTGCCTCGATGACAACTACTACGCAACCTTCAATCTCCCTCATGTCTCACTCGTCGACCTGACCAAGGACCCGATCACCACCATCACCGAAACCGGGCTCGACACGACAACGGGATCTCACGAATTCGATGCGCTCGTCTTCGCCACCGGGTTCGATGCAATGACCGGAGCCATCGTCTCGGTCGACATCACCGGACGCAACGGCGTGAGTTTGGCCGACAAGTGGGCCCACGGGCCGAAGACCTATCTCGGATTGACCACCGTCGGCTTCCCGAACCTCTTCATGGTCACCGGCCCCGGGAGCCCGTCCGTGCTGTCGAACATGGTCGTATCGATCGAGCAGCATGTCGACTGGATCTGCGACGCACTCGAGCATCTGCGAACCGAGAACCTCGCCACGATCGAGCCGACGCAAACGGCCGAGGACGGCTGGGTGCAACACGTCAACGACTTCGGCGACATCACCCTCTTCCCGCTCGCCAACTCTTGGTACATGGGTGCGAACGTGCCGGGAAAGCCCCGAGTGTTTCTGCCCTACGTCGGTGGTGTCGACACCTATCGGGCGGTTTGCGACGAGGTCGTCGCCGAGGACTATGTCGGTTTTGCCTTCGAGGGCAACGACGGCACTCGCTGCAAGGATGGAGTGATTCGCCGGCTACAGCCCGATGTGATGCTCATGCTCGAGGCCATCGCCGAGATGGGCCTGCCGCCCCTCGAGAGTCTCTCGGTGGAGGACGCCAGGGCCTTCATCGAGGCATCGGCCGAACTATCCCCGCCTGGCCCCGACGTCGGCGCCATCATCGACGGCCAGTATCCGGGAGCCGACGGGAACCTGTCGTATCGGCTCTACCGACCGACCAGCCCGGGTCCCCATCCGATCGTTGCCTACTTCCATGGTGGCGGTTGGGTGCTTGGTCATGCCACATCGGATGATCCGCTCTGTCGAGACCTCTGTGTTCGGTCCGGTGCCATCATCATCTCGTTCGACTACCGCCACGCCCCCGAGGCTCGATTCCCGGCCGCCCCGAATGACGGCTTCGCAGCGGTGCAATGGGTGGCCGAGAACGCCGAATCGTTGGGTGGCATACCGGGTCAGCTGGTTGTGGCCGGCTGGAGCGCTGGGGCCAATGTCGCGGCCGTGGTGTGTCAGATGGCCCGAGAATCAGGCGGACCATCGATCGCCGGACAGGTGCTCCTCACGCCGGTCACCGACGGAACCCAGAAGCGACCCTCGATGAACGAATGCGCCGACGGATTCGTGCTGACCGAGCCCCTGATGGACTGGTTCTGGGATCACTACGCCGACGAGAACGAGCGCGCCGACCCCAAGGCATCGCCACTGCTCGCCTCCGACCTGTCGGGGTTGCCGCCCGCACTGGTCGTCACCTGCGAATTCGATCCGCTGCGAGACGAGGGCGTCGCCTATGCCGAGGCCATGGCCGCGGCCGGGGGAGACGTCACCCAACTGACGGCTCGGGGTCAGACCCACACGTCGACCACCGCGGTCGACCTGCTGCCTTCGGGTGTCTACGTCCGTGAGGCAATGGCCGATGCGATTCGACAGTTTTCGGGAGCGTCGGTCACGGCCTGACGTTGGTGCCCGGTTCGTAGGTGAGCATCCGACCCGTTCCGGCACCGGTGTGGTGCCCGGACCGCAACGCGATGGCACCGTTCACGACCACCAGATCGATCCCGACCGGTTCCTGTTTCGGGTCGTCGTACGTTGCGGTGTCGGCAATCAGGTCGGGGTCGAAGAGCACGAGGTCGGCAAACCTGCCCTCAGCAATGCGGCCCCGATCGAGGAAGCCGAACCGGTCGGTCGACAGGCTGGTCATCCGTCGGATGGCCTCTTCGAGCGTGATCACACCCCGGTTGCGTACGTAATGGGCAAGCACCTTCGGAAACGTCCCGAAGAGTCGTGGGTGAGGCTGGCCGCGCAAGTCGGGGATGCCGTCGGAGCCGACCATCACCAACGGGTGCCGAAGGTTCTCTTCGATGTCGGCCTCGTCGATGATGAACTGGATGCAGAGTGTCTGATCACCCTTGGGGGCAACGAGGACATCGTGGATGACCTGGCCGGCGGTGACGCCGAGCTCGGCCGCGATGTCGATGGCCATGCGCCCTTCGTACTCCCGCACGGCGGCGCAGCTGGCGAACCGGGTGTTTTCGGCAAGCTCCTCGTCGATTGCGTCGACATCGAAGTACTGAGCCATCGGGCCGCTACCGGCGGAATAGGGGTACACGTCGAGCGTGATGTCGCCACCACTGGCGTTTGCTTCGTCGATCTTGGCCAGCGACAGGCCGAT